>JBBSEC010000110.1:0-15886 GCA_038240075.1 Acidimicrobiia bacterium | reverse complement strand
CCAACGCGACCACGCCCACCAACACGGACAAACCGACCGAGCCGCCCTCTTCGACAAACTCATCACCCGCGTCGACCAGGACCCCTCTTGACAGCGATCACCCGTATAACGGCAGTTATGGCGCGAGTCGAGTCACCACGCGCATGCGTGCGCACCCTTGACAGCGCGGGGTATACCGGGGGAACAAACCTTTGGCCGAGCGCCAGCGCCACAGGGGGCACTCATGAAGTACTTCCGTTCCCGCCCTCGGATCCTGACCCTCGCAGTGGCTGTCGCCTTCGTTCTCTCGGGATGCGTGCGGAGCGTCACCGGTGCTCCCCGCATCGTCGCCGACACATCAGCCATCCTCACTGGTGCCGTGCAGAGCTCACAGAACGACTACCCCGTGACCTACTGGTTCAAGTACGGCACCACGCCGGACTACGGCTCGACCACGACGACCCGAACAGTGGGCGTCCGTAAGGGCACGAACGGCGTGTCGGAACTGGTCGACGGGCTCACCGCCGGCACCACGTACCACTACCAGTTGTGCAGCGACGCTCCCGACCATCTGCCGCCGGCCTGCAGTCCGGACCAGGTCGTGACCACGACCACCGGCCACGACTCCGTACACGGAGGAGGGGCCCACTACTACACGGAAGGGTGCCCACCGACCGGTATCGACTGCTACGACGGCTTCTCGATCCTCGCTGCCGTCGATCCCAGCAGCGGCGCCATCGAGGGCGATCTCACGTTTTCGGGCGTCTTTCCCGGGACACCGGAGGGCGGCCAAATCCGGTATACCGGCGTCGGAACCATCACGTGCCTCCTCGTCGAGGGCAACATCGCGGTGGTCGGCTTCCACGCAGCGATCTTCACCGATATCCTCAACTACGAGTATGACGGCGGTCTGGTCATCGAAGACAACGGCGCCTCCGGTGACCGGTACCTAACGTCTTCCTGGTCGCCAATTAGCTCATGTCCAACGCCGTCGGCGTCACTGTTCAACAGCGGCAGGCCGGACTCCGGCGACTTCGTCGTCCACGACGGCTGAGGTCATACGCCCGACGCGACGCTGGGGCCAATGCCGCCCGACTGCCCCGACGGTGAAGACTGCGGCGCTACCGAGTGATCTTCCGGATCGGTGGCCGTCCCGACGATGCGACTGACGAGCGCATATTGCCCGGTCTGTGCGTGATATGCCAGGCGTCCGCGGCGCGAGCGAGCAGGTTTGGTCGGGGTGGATTCGACCGTGCACGGGAGGCGCAGGCAACGCCGCGACGTTCAGAGACCGAGGTCGAGGTCGTCGGCGAGTTGCTTTCGGTTGCTGTGCGCGAGTTGCCGGCTGAGCTCGCTGATCGGTGTCTCGGGCGCCGGTCCGGGAAGGTGTTGCTCGACGTCCGGTTGGCGGGGCAGGGCGGCGCGGCGGGCGGGCTGGAGGTCGATGTCGAGGCCGTGGTCGGTGGACAGGTAGAGGTGGTTGCTCTGGCGGCCTCGGGAGAGAGCGCTGTAAACGCTTTCGCGTTGGAGCTCGTGAGTGACCCAAACGAATGATCGGTCGATCGTGGTGCCTTGGGTCTTGTGGATTGTGGCCGCGTAGCCGTAGCCGACGTTGCCGGCGTCGATGTACGCGGCCGGCACGTGCTTCGCCCGGCCACGCTGATCAATGATGTCGATGCTCCGGTTCTCGAGGTCGACGCGCGCGACGGTCGCGAGTGTGCCGTTGGCGAGGTGGATGCGATCGTCGGTCTTGAGGAGCATCACGCGGTCGCCGGCTTGTATTCGCCCGTTCGGTGTTGCGACTTCGGGACCGTGGAGTCGGCCGCCTCGTCGCATGCAGGCTCGGGCGGTGAGGTTGAGCCATTTCACGGTGTCGCGGCGGCTGGCGAGGATGAGGACGGTGTCGCCATCGCGGTGACTGTTCCACCAGTCGGCGATGAGCCGTTCGGAAACGAGTGGGCCGTGTCGGATGCGGCCGTGTTCGTGGTAAGCGGTGATTGCGCGCGTGATGTTCCCGTCGCGGAGCTCGTCGAGCGCGACCCGTTCCCATGGTTCGCGTTGTCGCCGGTTGACGGTGAGCCCGATAGGCTGGCGTGCGCCTGCGATCGCCGCGAAGAGGCCGCCGGCTTCGATCTCGATGAGCTGGCGCGGATCGCCGACGAGCACGACGTGAGCTTTGGCGTGTTCTGCGTGGGCGAAGATCCGTGCGAGGGTGCGGGTGCCGACCATGGCGGCTTCGTCGACGACGAGCACGCTGCGAGCATCGAGGCGCGCCTTCCCGTGTTCGAGGTCGCTGAGAAGTCGGGCGATGCTCGTCCCGGGTATCTTGGCCGCGTCTTCGAGCTCGTGTGCGGCGCGAGCCGCGAGCGCGCAGCCGCGCACCCGGTACCCAGCAGTAGACCAGGCGCGCGCCATAGTCGCGAGCGTGAACGTTTTGCCGGTCCCGGCCGCGGCGACGACGACATCGACGGCGCGGTCGCTGTCGGCGAGCGCGCGCACCATGTCGGCTTGTTCATCGCTGAGCCGACCGGAGGCGCCGATCGCGCGCTCGGCTTTGGCCGTGAGGCTCGGATCGCTTGGACGTGCTGTGCGCACCGCGTAGCCGAGGGCGGTGCGTTCGACCTCGAGGAGCTCCTTGGTGGTGAAGCGCGCGCGGGTATGTCGCGATGGGCCGCCGACGGCGACGACGTCGGGGTGGGCGAGGAACTCGTCGGCGAGGGCTTCGATGCGCGCGGTGTCGCTGGTCGATGGGGCGAGTTCGCAGATCCCACGGAGCACGTCGTTGCGGTCGAACGTCGAGTCGTGTTTGGTGAGCCCGTCTGGGCTGGCGAGGAACGCGAAGACCTGCGACGGATACACGGGCCCGCGCGGCGTCGGCGCTGCTGAGACGGCGGCGGCCAAGACCGCGGGCCCGAAGCCGTGCTGCGCGGCACGGTGGGTCCAGTCGGCGCGCAGCTGACGACCGTCGATCTGATGGTTCTTGGCTTGGCGGGTCGCGAGCGCAGCCCATTCCGCGGCCGCCGGCGAGTCTTGGCCGTGCGCGGCGAGGAACGCTCGGATCTCACGCGCGCGGCGCGAGAATTCCTCTCGCACCGGCTTGGGTACCGCGACGAGGTCGGCGATCCCGTTCACCGCCGGTTCCCAACTGAGCCCGAGGCGCCGGGTGAGTTCGTGGCGAAGCTGCAGCTCGTAGACGTATCCGGCGGTCTTCGCGCTCCGGTAGAGGCGCTTCGAGTCGAGCGTCGACCAACGGCCATCCTCGCCGAACGTCGCGTTGGCGACCACGACATGGGTGTGGAGGTGCGGGTCACCCGCACGCGACGACCGGTGGCGGAACGCCGCTCCCACGAACCCGTCACCAGTGACGGTCCGCCAGCCGTTGCGGCCGCGACGCGTCACGACCGCTTCGCGTTCCAGCCAGCGCAACGCGATCTCGACCGCGATCTCGTGCCCGGCGATCACCTCGTCACGGAGCTTCGGTTCGGCGAGACCGAACACGACCGAGACCGACTTCGGCGCGCGGAAGGTCAGGTCGAAGCCGGACACCGTCCGGTTGTGCGACCGCAGCAAGGCTGTCCCGGTTTCCGGGTTCTTCCCTTCCAGGATCGCCCGGAAGTCGTCGCCTTCGACGCGGCCGGATAGCGCGAGGAGTCCGGACGCGTTGCCGACCCAGCGGCCGGGTGCTTCGCCCGCTTCGTTGTAGTAGTCGTCGGCGCCCTTGCCGACGGAGTCGAGGTAGTAGTCGGCTCGGGCCAGCGAGAGGCGTCCGATGCTCAACACGCGCACGCCCCGAGCGAACGGGCAGCTCGGACGGTTTGGTGAGTCGTGTGGCGCCCGGCGCATCGCTGATGCCAATTCGTGCTCATCACAACCAAGACCTCCCCACCCTCCGGCTCCACTGCGCGATCGCGATCCTCGGACGACACCGCGAACCGCTCTTTCGTGCTTGCCAGCTCCGTCGGCCCCATCGCGTTCTCCATCCGCGACACGTCATCCGAACAAGCGACCCTGATCGCCGACCACGACCTGACCGCCACGGACGTCTGCACCCCGGCTCGCATCACGCGGGCGACGTGCGTCCGCAACACCCGGACGCGCCGTGGTCTTCGACGCAATCGACGGCGCGTCTGGAGGCTTCGGACAGTCGTCGAGTGCGTCAGCGACGAAGCCCGTGGCGATGAGAGCGCCGCTGCGCTCGGTCGCTCCGTCATCGTGATCGACCGTGACGCCGGCAGGCAGAGCGACGATCACGTAACCGCACATGGGCCGCGTGACTCGCACGACGACGCCGTGTTGGGTCAGGACGCCGACCGCACGCGCCGCAGTGTCCTTGTTCACCCCGAGCCGCGCCGCGAGCTCACGCACGCCCACAAGCGCTCTCAACCGACCGTCCGCGTCAACCTCCGCGCCGAGGCACAGTTCCTCGAACGCGGTCCACGCGAGCGGCCGGACGCGACGACGAAACGCTTGCGCGTCGTCGGTGACCGTGAACCTCACGCGCGACGCGGGATTTCGTCTGGTACACGTGCCGCATCGAGGTCGATGAGGCGCAGCAGTGCGTGGCGGGGGACTCGAAGACTCCGACCGAGTTCGAGCACGGGCAGCCCGGTCGCCCCGTTCGACGCGCGCCACTGCCGGGCGAGCTCATACGCGGCCGACCTTCCGATGCGCAGCACTGCGGCGGCTTCCTCGATCGTGAGCACAGCCGGGAGGTCTTCAAGATCGGCACGAAGCGGAGAAACCGGATCTTTCGTCATAGGTCGCCGAAAGTAGGCACTTGCACCCTACGAGTCAACAGCTAGATTGAATATGGCGCCAGAAATGGACAGGACGGACGGGATGGCACGACGCAAACGCGAAGAGGTCCGCGGCTACTGGGGCCTGACCGCGAACCAGGTCGTCGCCTACAACCTGGCGCGCGCACGGGAGCTACGCGGATGGACCCAAGAACGGGCGGCGGAAGCAATCGCGCCGTACCTCGGGCTGAAGTGGTCCAAGGCCAGCTTCTCGCAAGCCGAACGCAGCCTCGATGGCCGCAACGCGCGGCAATTCGGCGCTACCGAGATCGTCGCGTTCGCGCGCGGCTTCGACCTACCGATCGGATGGTTCTACTTTCCGCCGCTTCCATGGGACGGCGGGCTACCGCGCGGTCGAGCGCCCGTCGACATCGACGACGTCGGACCGGAAGTCATGCGACTCGTCGATCTGATCTTCGGAACCGCCGAGCATCAGCACCTGCTCGAGGATCGCTTGCGCGAGTTCGGCGAAGCTCTCGGACCGCAGCGTTTCTCCGACGCGCAAAAGACGATCGCCGACGCGGTGCAGGACCGGATCCGCACCCTCTCGCACGCCGCGCTCCAGCCGCTCGGCGACTGGACCAACACGCTGCGGACAATCGCCGATCAACTCGACGCCGCACGCGCTACAACTGCCGACGAAATCGACGACCATGCGACACCCCATGAGCCGGCGTGAGCGAAGGCAACGAAGGGCGGAAGCATGAAGGGCCACACGCGAAAGAGACTCGGCAAGGACGGTCAGCTCATCTCCTGGGCGTACGTGGTTGACATCGGGCAGGACGATTCGGGCAAGCGCAAGCAGAAATGGGTCAGCGGCTTTGCGACCGAGAAGACCGCCAACAAGGCGATGCGCGAAGCCCTCGCTCAACTCGACAAGGGGCGCAACCCGTTTCCTTCGAATGACACAGTCTCGACTTATGCGCGTGAGTGGCTGGCGTCGCACGTAGTCCGGCCGCGTACAAAACTGCGGTACGAGCAACTTTTGGAAAAGCACGTTCTGCCGAAGGTCGGATGGCGACGCCTCGCGGACCTGACTTCCGCGCACCTCCGGGTCGTGTGGTCCGAGATGTCAGAGACGGTGGCTCCCGCGACTGTGCGGCAAGCCCGTGCGGTGCTCGGTGCGGCCCTCAACACCGCCGTCAACGACGGCATCCTCGATCGGAACCCGGCGGCGCAGGCAAAAGCGCCGAAGGTTCCGCGACCGACGCTTACGGTTCTGCGGCCCGAGCACGTGCGCGCACTGCTCGTCGCCGTTGACGGGTCGCGCTACGCCATGCCGATCACGCTGGCCGCGATGACCGGACTGCGACGCTCTGAAGTCCTGGCGCTCGCGTGGGACAGCGTCGACCTCGATCACGGCACGCTGCGCGTCGTGCGTGGGCTCCACGTGCGTCCGAAAACCAGCATCGACGACGGCAAAGACGCTGCGGCTCGGTTCGAGTTTCAGGAGCCGAAGTCCGACACCTCGAAGCGCACGATCCGCCTTCCCGCGACGCTGGTCGAGGCTCTGCGCCGCCACCGGCTGGAGCAGATGCAACGGCGTGTCGCGCTCCCGGCCTGGAGAGAGCTCGGACTGGTCGTCGAGCGAGGCGACGGCGTTCCGCTCCATCCCGACATTCTCTCGGCCGCCTTCCGCCGCTACGCCAAGGTCGCAGCACTTCCGTCGGGCGCGAGATTGCATGATCTCCGACACGCGTGCGCCGTGATGATGCGCCTCGAAGACGTGCCGATCGTGGCGGTTGCCGAGTACCTCGGACACCACTCGGCCGGCTTCACGCTGAGCGTGTACGAGCACGTCTTGGACGAGATGCGGGACGCCGCCCCCGAAGCGATGGAGCGTAGGCTGGGCGGTTAGCAGGCCTCCGCAAACGGTTCGTTTGCAGAGCGGTTTGCACGACCGAAGGAAACGCCACCGAGGACCGGGGCCCGAGGTGCGTATCACCAGGTCAGACAACATCTAGCCCGAGTGGTGGAATGGCAGACACGGCGGACTCAAAATCCGCTGCTCGAAAGGGCGTGTGGGTTCGACTCCCACCTCGGGCACCCTTCCCAATTGAACGCAGACGTTCCGGGTGTTCGGCCGCTCGCAGCGTGCGGCTTTGAGGTCGGTTGACTAGCTTTGCGCGGTACGGAACCGACCGGGGCGCGCGTATGAGGACCCCATCGTCATGGAGGAGGCCGGGAGCCTGTGCAGCTACAGCGCTTCTTTCCGACCCGAGACCGGGTCCGTCGCCGTCGTAACGCCACCGTCGATGCGACCGCGTCGATCTTGGCGGAGGCCGACGAGCTCAGCCGCGCCGGGCGTCCGGTCGACGCCATTGATGCGCTCGTTGCCGCGAGTCGTGAACACCGGGACCCCGCGATCGAGATCCGCGTGCTGCACTTCCGCGAGGAGGCCGCGCGTTCGGTGGAGCCGGGGGCGGCGCGTTCACCCTGGCCGCCGGTGTACGAGGACCCGTTTCCCGACGTCGTCGGCCGCGTGCCCGAGATCCAGCTGGCCGAGTTGCGCGCCGACGTCATCGGCGGCGCGGTCGCCCATCACGGCGCACTCATCGTGCGGAACCTGCTGGAGGCCGAACAGACTCGGCGCGTCATCGAGGGCATCCACCGCGCCAAGGACGAGCGCGGCCGCAACGGCGACGTTGGCGCCGTCGACGACGAGCGGGCCTCCTGGTACCTGCAGTACCCGCACGGGCCGGGCATCAACATGCGGCCGATCATCGAGCAGCGCGGAGGGATCTGGCTCGCCGACTCGCCGGCCAGCACCGCGTACGTGCTCGATCTCTTCGCGGCGCGCGGCGTGATTTCCGCAGTAGCCGAGCATTTCGGGGAGCGGCCCTGCTTCTCGCTGCAGAAGTCGGTGCTGCGCCAGGTCGAACCGGTGCTTCGGCCCGCGGGCTGGCACCAGGACGGCGCGTTCCTCGGCGCCGATGTCCGATCGATGAACGTGTGGACCGCGCTAACGCCCTGCGGTGGGGACCGCCCGGCACCGGGCCTCGAGATCATCCCGAAGCGGATGGCCGAGGTTCTGCCGAGCGACAGCGGCGTCGTCAGGAACTCCGTCGCGCTGACGGTGATCGACGAGACAATCGCGGAGACGCCGGCCGTTCGCCCCGAGTTCGAGCCGGGCGACGGCATCATGTTCGACGAGCGCCTCCTGCACCGGACCTACGTCGACGAGAATATGACCGACGACCGCTACGCGCTCGAATGCTGGCTGTTCGCGCCCTCGCACCCGTCGCCCGAGTATCTGCCGTTCCTCGTCTGACCGTCGCGCCGAAATGATGTCGTGAGCGACGCATCGACACTCCACCGACTGCGCGCGGCGATGGAGCGGTGGCGTCGAGGACTGCTGGGCGTCCGCGGGGATCAGGACACCAGTTGGTACTGGGCCGCGATCCGCAACGCGCATCCGCCGTTCGCCAACGCGGTGCTCGCCGACGCGCGGGTCGCCGCGGGTCGACGAGGTGAGCGGTCGGAGTATCGGAACAAGGCCGATGCCGTCATCCAGGTGATCCGCCTGGCGATCGTCACCGATGCGTTCTTCGGTCAGATCTGCTACCGGGCCAAGGCGCGCTGCCAAACGCACCGGATTCCGCTGCTGCCCCGGATCCTCCACCTCATGGCGGTCCGCAACGGTGGGATCTGCATCGGTGACCCCGTCGTGATGCACCCGGGCGTGCACATTCCGCACGGAAACGTGGTCGTGAACGGCGGCGTCGAGATCGGGGCCGGCGCCGTGTTGGCACCGTTCACGACCTTGGGAAGAGTCTCGCCGACTGCGGGCGGCCCGAGGATCGGGGCGTTCGCTTCGATCGGAACCGGAGCGAAGGTGCTCGGGCCGGTCAAGATCGGCGCGCGAGCGAAAGTCGGCGCGAACGCCGTCGTCCTCAGCGACGTGCCCCCGGGCGCGACTGCAGTTGGCGCGCCCGCCCGCATCGTTGGCAGCGACGAGCCGGCTCCGCCCTCGAGTTGAGACGCATTCGCGGTTGCGATGGGTGTGCGCCAGCCCTCCTGGTTCGCGGCGGCTCGCGACTACTTCGGTGCGACGGTCCGGTGTGAGACGTGGCTGGTGCTGCCGTCGAAGGACTCGTAGTCGACGGCCCATTTGTTGCCGGGGCCGTGCGCGACAGCCGGGGTGAAGCTGTCGGGACTGACCGAGACCGCGAAGCCGTTCGCGTCCTGGACTGCGCCGTTGGCGTTGAGCCGGCTCGCGTAGAGGTCGTACCTCGAGTTCCGGTGATCGAGCCAGACAACGAGGTACGTTCCGTTGAACGCGATGGCCGGTTCTTCCTGGTTGCCCGCGGCCTTGGAGACGGCGATGCCACCGGTCGTGACCGTGCCGAGCGCGGCGAGCCGCGCTCCGTAGATGTCCGTCCCCGTCGTGGCGTGATTCCGGCCGTCTTCCCACGCCACGAAGAACTCCGAGCCGTGCGAGCTGATCGTGGGGTTTTCCTCCACGGCGCCGCCGCTACTGATGACCTGCCGGCTACCGATCGCGACGCCCGACGAGTTCACCGGGCGGGCGTGCACGTCGGTGTCGGTCGAGCTGAACACGAAGTCGAAGGTCACGAGGAAGTTGCTGCCGTTCCAGGCGACGTCAGGGTTCTGTTCGTCATGAGGATCGTTGGCGACCACGTTGCCATCGCCGTCGAGGGCTGAACCGGTGCTGTTGACGCGGCCCCCGTAGATGTCGTCGTTCGTCCCACGGTGGTCTTGCCAGACGATGTAGAACGTGGCTCCGGCGGCCGTCACCCTGGCGTTGGTCTGATAGCCCGACGGTTGCGAAATGACGATCTCGGTGCCGACGAGGGCGCCGTTCGCGGCGACGCGCTGGCCGCGGATGTCGATGTCGGTATCGGAGTAGTTGTACTGCCAGGTCACGAGATAGCTGCTGCCGTTCCATGCGACGTCGGGCACGACGCTGCCGTGTCCGGCATTCGTGGACGAGATCTGTCCGAGGGGTTGCACGAATGATCCGTCGGCGCTGACCCGTGCGCCCCAGATCTTGAAGTCGCCGAAGTCTTCGACCTCTGCGCTCCAGACCACGAGGTAGTTGCTGCCGTCGGACGCGACCCTCGGGTCGTTGAGGAGACTTGCCGTCGTCACCGTGACGGGAGCGCTGACCTTGGGGTCGATCGTGACGGGGTACGTGGCCGCGGCGAGCACGGAGTTGGGAACCGCGAGCTTGATGCGTCCGGCGGTCACGACGGGCAGCGCGCGGTACAACTCCGCACCCGTCGCATCCTTGACGATCATCTCGCCGAGCGTGACGTGCGCGCCGCCGGCGAGATCCAGTTGCCACGCGGTGTTGCCGTCGACCCGGGTCGGTGTGCCGACGACACCGCTGAGACTCGCGTTGACCGTGAGCGCGCCGGTCCCGGCTGGGGGAGCCGTGAGTACGACGTCCCACTCGAGCGTGCCGTGGCTGCTCGTGACCTACTCGCGTACACCTTCTGACACGGTGCGTCGCGCGACGCTGTCGGTGCTACTCCACGCGCCGACGTCGGCGGGGAGGGAATGCGCGCCCCGCGCGACGTTGGTGAGCGACACGGCCAACGCCGTCGTCGCGTGAGTGGGCGTGTAGGAGAAGCCGGTGTGATCGAACGTGGCGCGGTAACCCGCGTCGTGCACTTCCAGAGCGCCGGCGCTCGATGCGCGTGTGATCGTATGGCTCGCGCGCTCGACGACTGAGTCGACGTCGAACGGCGCCTTCGTCTTGGCTGCCGCGCGGCTGACGGCCGGGGCCGCGCTCGTCGTGTGCGCGTGCATCACCAGTCGAGGCGCGCCATAGCCCGTCAAGAGGACGAGCGCGACGGCCATCGTCACACGCGCGGCTCGGCCCCAGAACTCCATGGTCAAACGCGGTGCGGGCACACCGAAACCCGCGCGAATCGCCAACGCTTCCATCCCCGCCGCCCTCCCCGCCGAAGCCGGTGTCGCCGAAGTCGACCCGTGCCGGCCGGAACCCTACGTAAGGGAGCCGCCGGTTGCCACCTGTCGGCGGCCGGCTTCTCCGTTCTGATGGGGGAAAACGACCGAATCGGGCGCGCCGGACCATCAGAACGGCGGGCGGCCGCGGAAACCGCCGTTCAGGTTCCGGTTCGGATCGGTCGATGACTCAAGGGACCGGCAACGAAGGACGGCCAGGATGAAGCGGCGGAAGCAGAACGTCGAACCGCAGCCGGGAGAGGCTGCGGAGTTCGTGCACACGGCCCGTCAGGCCGACCTCGAGTCGGTCCTGGCCCAGTACACGTTCCGGGGCGACGTGGACGCGGAGGCCGCTCGTGGCTATCGGGCGCGATCGGTCGGCCAGGCGTCGGCCGAGAAGGTCTCGCCGGCTCCGGCTTCAACGCTCGCCGCGCGCTAGCGCGAGAGGGCTCGCGCGGGTTCAGTCGTCGTTCGCATGAACGGTGCGCGTCCGCCTACTTCGACGGACGGCGGGTGCCTTCCACGACGATCAGCTGGCGGTCGCCGCGGGTGGTCTCGTAGCCGTTGTTCACGATGAATGCATCGCGGTTGTTGCGCCACTGGGGAAGCGTGGTCACCGATTCGCCGGCTCCGTGGCGCAGGGGAACCAGCGGACCGGGGTCGAATTGGCCGGTGCCGTCGCCGAGAAAGAGCTTGTCCGGGCCCTTGGCCGTCGGGCCCATCTGCACGTACAGGTCGAGTTTGCCGTCACCGTCGACGTCTCCGAGGGCCACGCCGTCGGCGTCGCCCGTGTTGTAGGTGAAGGCCGGCTTGCCGAAGTGACCGTGGTCATTGAGCACGACGGTCACGCCCTTCCGCGTCACCGAGATGAAGTCGTCCCAGCCGTCGTGGTTGACGTCGGCGAACCTCACGATCCGGCGGCCGAACGACGTGAGCCCGAACGCCGTCGTCCCGTCGACGTACTTGCCGCCCCCCTCGGCGCGGTAGAGGAAGAAGCCGTTCGATGTGCAGATCGCGATCTCGTCGAGGCCGTCGTGTTTGAGGTCCGCGGCGGCCGCGAAGAAGCTGCCGACCTCCGCGGTCAGCGGACCGTGTTGCAGAACGAAGTGATCACCCTCGTTGATCCAGAGCTTGTCGGAGCTCGGGTTCTTCACGCCGATGTCTTCGCCGGTGAACAGGTCGGGACGGTCGTCACCGTTGGCGTCGACCGCGATCGCGACCCGCCCGCGTGATCCCGGATCGGTGAGACCCCACTGCTTCGCCTCTTCGACGAACGTGTGGTCGGGCCGCTGGATCCACAGCTCCTTTGCGTTCTTGCACGTCCCGCGGCACGCGCCGATCGCGAAGTAGATGTCGAGCAGACCGTCGCCGTTGAAGTCTGCGAACACGCAGCTGTGGCGGTCGCGACGCGAGAACGTGATCGGCGCCGGCGTGAACCGGCCGCTCGCGCTCCCGTAAAGGAGCTTCCACTGGTCGGTGTGCGAGTTGAGGAGGACGTCGCGGTAGCCGTCCTTGTTGATGTCGCCGACGCAATCGTCGCCGTGCGTCATCGTGTGGTCGAAGAGGCCCGCGCCCTTGGCGTCGTCGCGCGCGGTGAGGCCCGCCGGTGGGGGACCGTCGGCGGCGCCGTTGCTCTTCGATCCGCACGCGCCGAAGAGGAGGGCGATCGCGACGACGACCACGCCGACCCGCAGAGATGAGCTGGTGCGCACCGACGTCATCGCGGCCAGATCGTAGGTGCAAATCGGACATCAGAGCGCGCGACCGGCTAGCTTCCCGCGGCCCTCGGCCTGACGGAACGTGACCCCACACACGACTACGTCGGGCCGAGGGCATTGGTTCATGGTCGCCGGCAGCGCCCTCCGCCTCAACGGCGGCCGCCCGGGTCGAGGACCCGTTGCATGAGGACGAGGTCGAGCCACCGTCCGAACTTGTGCCCCACTTCGGGCATGCGGGCCACCTCGACGAAGCCGAGACGGCGGTGGAAGTCGATCGACTCGCCGTTGTCGCCGTCGATCGCCGCCACCATGACGTGCATGCCCTGATCGAGCGCCCGCTCCATCAACTCGGTGAGCAACGCGCGACCCACGCCGCCGCCCCAGCGGTCTTCGCGGACGTGGATCGTGTGCTCGACGGTGAACCGGTAACCCGGCCACTTGCCCGCGCCGCGAAAGCCTCCGTACGCCGCGTAGCCGACGACGTCGCCGGCGTCGTCGGCGACGAGCACCGGGTAGCCCTGCTGGGTCTGGCGTGCGAACCACGCTTCGCGGTCCTTCGCGCTCTGCTTCGTCTCCGTCCACCCGATCGTGGTCGTGGGAATCAGCGCGTTGTACAGGCCGCGGATCGCCGGCAGATCGGAAGCGGTGGCGTCGCGAAGGATCACACGCGAAGTCTCGGCGCGTCGTGCTGGGGCGGGCAACCGCGTGTAACAATCCGCCCATGTACAAGACGATCGTGGTGGGTACGGACGGGTCGGACACCGCGGGCATGGCGGTGGAGCACGCGACCGCGCTCGCGAAGTCGAGTGGTGCGACGCTGCACATCGTGCACGCCTACCGGGCGGTGCTGGTTGGCGAGGCCGCGCTGTCGGCAACATCCGGTGGCCCGACGATCGATGTCGAAGGCGTGAACAGGGGCATCGCGGAGCACGCGGCCGGGGTCTGCGCGCACGCGGTCTCGAATGCGGAGCGCACCGGCGTGAAGGTCGAGTCCCATTCGATGAGCGGCGACCCGTGCGACTCGCTCATCGCGGTCGCGCAGGAGGTCGGTGCCGACCTCCTCGTTGTCGGCAACCGCGGCATGACGAGCAAGAAGCGGTTCGTGCTCGGCAGCGTGCCGAACAAGATCTCGCACCATGCTCCGTGCAGCGTGTTGATCGTCGACACGTCGCGCTAGCCCCGTCGGTCGCGCGATCGTGGGACCCGTCCTGAGGGCAGACGGGATCGAGCTCCGGCCCCTGACGGTCGACGACGCGGCCGAGCACCTCGCGGGTCAGGACGACGTGGAGATCGCGGCCTTCGAGTTCCCGCGCGCGTCGGTCCTCGCCGATGTCGTCGCCGCGATCAACACCTGGCAGGGCTCGTGGGCGCAGGGTGGGCCGGCGCGGAACTTCGGGATTCGTGACGACGCGTCGGGCGCGCTGCTTGGCAACGTCGAGCTGCGAATCGTGAACGAGGGCGTCGTGAACCTCTCGTACCTCGTGTTTCCCGACTTCCGCGGGCGGGGGATCGCGACGCGCGCGGCGCGGCTCGCGCTCGCCTACGCGGCGACCGAGATGGCGGCCCGGACCGCGATCGTGAGGGTGCTCGATTGGAACGCGGCGTCACTCGCCGTTGCGCGCGCGGTCGGTGGCCGCGAGGTGGGGCGCGAGCCGAGCGAAGCGGGCGGGACGTTCGTCGTGTTCGAGGCCGCGCTCGGTGCGAAGCTGACGCGGTGAGGCTCGGAGTTGTATCCGACATCCACGGCAATCACACGGCGCTCGCCGCGGTCGTCGCCGACGGCCACGCGTGTGGAGTCGACCGGTGGTGGGCGCTCGGAGACTTGGTCGCGATCGGCCCGGATCCGGTCGCGACCCTCGAACTGCTCGCGAACGTTCCCAACCTCGTCGCGACGCGCGGGAACACGGAGCGGTATGTGCTCACGCGGGACCGACCGACTCCGCACGCCGAGGATGTGCTCGCCGATCCCGCGCTGCTCGGGTTGTTCGCGGCGGTCGAGGGTTCGTTCGCCTGGACGCGCGGCGCGGTGACGGCCGGTGGGTGGCTCGACTGGTTGACGGCGCTCCCGCTCGAGGTGCGCATCGATCTCGACGACGGCACCCGCGTCCTCGGCGTGCACGCGACACCGGGGCGCGACGACGGGGCGGGCATCACTCCGCACCGACCCGAGCAAGAGTTGCGCGTCGCGCTCGACGGCGCCGACGCCGACATCGTGCTCGCGGGTCACACGCATCAGCCGACGGACCGGCGGGTCGGAGCCGTGCGCGCCGTGAACGGCGGCAGTGTGAGCAACCCGATCACCGACGATCTCAGGCCCTCGTACGTGATCGTGCACGCCGATCGACACGGTCACCGGGTCGAGCACCGGCGGGTGGCCTACGACCGCGACGCGTTCTTGGAGCGCATCCGGCGCTCGGGTCACCCGGAAGGCGAGTACATCGGCTCGTTCCAGCGGGGCGAGCAGGTCGAGTTCCCGGCGCTCAGGCCGGGCGCCCCTACGTGAGCGTTCGACCGGTGTCGTTGCGAGGGATCGACCGAGGTTGGCGGAACGCTGACGCAGACATCATCCAGAAGATTCCAGCGCTACGTTGTCGACAGACCACTCCCGGTGCCAGACTGCGGGCGCTCGCACCCGGTTTGCCCAGTATCCGGAGGAATGCGTCATGCCGCGACTCTTCTCTCGTCGCCCCCTTGCTCTGGCGGTCGCCATCAGCACCGTCTTCTTCGGAGCGGTCTCCCTCAATGCGGGTTCTGCGACCGCGTCGGCGAACCCGCACGCGCTGACGGCTGCGCAGGTGCAGGCCTTCTCGGCCGGCCCCGCGCGCGCCGTGATCGTCGAGCTTGCCGATCAACATCGCAATCTCGGAGCGCGCACCGACATGCACGCGCGTGCGAGCGCGGCGGCCGCCGACCAGGCGGGCTTCCTGCAGGAGCTCGCCGCGGTGCACGCGACGAAGGTGAAGAGCTTCTCCTTGATCAACGCGTTCGCCGCGACGGTGCCCGCCGCGGAAGCCGCGCACCTCGCGTCGGAGCCCGGCGTTGCCGCGGTCGTTCCTGATCTCCAGGTGAAGGCGGCGCCGCGGCCCGACGCAGCCGAGCGTGCCGACACCACGAAGTTCAAGGCCGCGCCCGACTCGCCCGTGGCGCTGTGTCCCTCGAACCCGAAGAAGCCGCTACTCGAGCCGGAGGCGTTGCAGCTCACGAACACGGCCTTCAACGATCCGAACACCCCGCAGGCCCAGAACCTCGTCGACGGCACCGGCGTGAAGGTGGCGTTCATCGCCGACGGTGTCGACCCGAACAACCCCGACTTCATCCGCGCCAACGGTGAGCACGTCTTCGTCGACTACCAGGACTTCAGCGGAGACGGCCTGAAGGCTGCGACCTCCGGTGCCGAGGCGTTCGGCGACGCGAGCGCGATCGCGGCCCAGGGCCGCAAGTCGTACGACCTCTCGACGT
>JBBSEC010000109.1:0-16170 GCA_038240075.1 Acidimicrobiia bacterium | reverse complement strand
GCCCTCTGCGAAGCGAGATCACGACGCACGTTCAGTCGACGCCCCGAAGCTGCTCCGCGATCCGTCCGAGCAACCCGTTCACGAAGCGTCCCGAGTCCTTCGTCGAATACTGCTTCGCGAGCTCGACGGCCTCGGTGATCACGGCGGCGGCCGGCACCTCGGGCACCCAGCCGAGCTCGAACGTCGAGAGCCGCAGCAGGGTGCGATCCACGACCGGCATGCGGTCGAGCGCCCAGTGCTCCGAGTACTTGCTCAGCAGCGCGTCGATCTCGTCGCAGTGCTCCGCGACCCCTTCGACGAGCAGGCACGCGTACTCGTCGGGACGTACCGGTTGCTCGGCGACGATCGCCGCGAGCCCGACGTCGCGGATCTCGGCTTCGTACGCCAGACCGAGCGCCCGCTCTCGTGCTTCGCGTCGCGTCGGCACAGCGCGCTACGCCCTCGCGAGATACTCACCCGTACGGGTGTCGACCTTGATTCGCTCGCCGGTCTCGACGAAGAGCGGCACCGAAACGACGAGGCCGGTCTCGAGCGTCGCCGGCTTGCGCGCGCCGGAGACGCGATCACCCTGGATCCCCGGCTCGGTCTCCGCAACCTCGAGCACGACGGCGGCCGGCAGGTCGACACCGACGATCTCCTCGTTGTACATCGGCAGGACGACGCCGTCGCCCTCCTTGAGGTAGTTCACCGAGTCGCCGAGCGTGGCGGGCGAGACGTGGATCTGGTCGTAGGTCTCGGTGTCCATGAACACGTAGTCGTCGGATTCGCGGTAGAGGAACTGCATCTCCCGCTTGTCGATGAGCGCGAGCCCGAGCTTCTCGTCGGCCCGGTAGGTGCGGTCGATCACCGCGCCGGTACGGACGTTCTTGAGCTTGGTGCGGACGAACGCGCCGCCCTTGCCCGGCTTGACGTGCTGGAAGTCGACGACCGTGACGAGACCCTCGGGAAGGTTGAGGGCCATGCCGGTCTTCAGATCGTTCGTTGAGATGCTCACAGCATGAGGTCCTTGGGGGTGTGCGTCAGGGGGCGCGATCCCGCCGCGGTGACGACGACGGTGTCCTCGATGCGGACGCCGCCAACTCCCGGCAGGTACACGCCCGGCTCGACGGTCACGACATCGCCGACCAGCAAGGTACCAGTTGCCGTCGAGGCGACCCGCGGGGCCTCGTGGATCTCGAGCCCGACACCGTGGCCGGTGCCGTGGGAGAAGGCTTCGCCGTACCCGGCGTCGGAGATGATGTCGCGGCACGCCCGGTCGATCTCGCCGCACTCGATGCCGAACGCAACGGCGTCGCGGCCGGCCTGCTGGCTCGCGAGCACGAGGTCGTAGAGCCGGCGGGCGTCGGGGCCGGGGTCACCGACGCTGACGGTGCGGGTCATGTCGGAGCAGTAGCCGTCGACGACACAACCGAAGTCGCACACGATGAGCTCGTGGTGGCCGATCGGGCGGTCGGTCGGTCGGGAGTGCGGCATCGCGCCGTTGGGGCCGGCCGCGATGATCGGGTCGAAGCTCATGTGCGACGCGCCGCGCTCGCGCATCGCGAACTCGAGCGCGAGCGCGAACTCGCGCTCGGTCGGGCCCTCCGCGAAACGCGGGAGCAGCGACGCGAACGCCTCGTCGGCGATCGCGCACGCCGCCGCGATGCGGTCGACCTCGCCGTCGTCCTTCACCCGGCGCAGCTCCTCGATCGCGCCACCCGCCGGCACGAGCTCGGCGGCACCGAACGTCTCGGTGAGCTCGCGCTGCTGCGCCCAGCTCACGTCGTGGTCTTCGAGCCCGATGCGCACCGACGCGGTCGCGGCCACCGAGGCGAGCACCGCGCGCTGCTCCGCCATCGTCGTACGGATCTCGACCCGTGCATCGACGCCGGCCTCGGCGAGCTGGGTACGCGCCTGCTCGCCGTAGCGCCCGTCGGACACGAGCACCGCGTCGTCGGGGAGCACGAGGAGCATCGCGGCCGAGCCGGTGAAGCCGGTGAGGTAGCGGATGTTCGGCAGCCGGGTGACGAGCAACGCGTCGACACCGAGGTCACCGAACCGAGCACGGAGCCGGCCGAGCCGGCCCGACACCTGCAGCGGGGTGAGGCCCGTCACGGTCTTCATCATGGCTTCGTCTCCTCGAGAAGGGTGGCGACGGCGTCGATCGCGAGCCGGTAGCCCGCGACACCGAACCCGCTGATCGTGCCCGTCGCGACGGGTGCCACCACGCTGGTGTGGCGCCATTCCTCGCGGGCGTGGGGGTTCGACAGGTGCAGCTCGACGACGATCCCGTCGAACGCGGCGAGCGCGTCGGCGAGCGCGTACGCATAGTGCGTGAAGGCACCGGGATTGAACACGATGGCCACGCAGCGCCCGCGCGCCCCGTGGATCGTGTCGATCAGCGCACCCTCGTGGTTCGACTGGAAGTGGTCGAGATCGTGGCCGTATTCCTTCGCCGCGGTGCGTGCACTCGTCACGAGCTCGTCGAGCGTCGTCGTGCCGTAGACCTCGGGCTCGCGGTCTCCCAACAGATTCAGATTGGGCCCGGAAAGCAGCAGGATCGTCGCCATCAGCGCACCGCCTCGCTCACGCCCACCTGCGCGAGGGCCTTGGTGACTGCGGTCGGGTCGGGGTCGTCGACCCGCTCCACGCCGTGGGGTCCCTGCAACATGAACGTGAGTCCCCCGTCGGCCTTCTTGTCGCGGTGCATGAGTGCAACCAGCTCGCCCCCGGACAGTCCCGGCGGCGCCTCGACCGGCAGGCCGAGGCGGCGCAGGAGTTGCTCGTGTGCGTCGACCGCGTCGGGTCCGACCCGTTCGAGGATCGCGGCGAGATGCGCCGCGAACACCATGCCGATCGCGACGGCCTCGCCGTGACGCACCGTGTGGCTTCCCGCGATCTCGAGCGCGTGCGCGAGCGTGTGTCCGTAGTTGAGCACCGCACGCGCCCCGGTGCGTTCGAGCTCGTCGGCCTCGACGACCCGCGCCTTGGCCGCGGCGCAGCGCGCGACGACGTCGGCGACGATCGCGGGCTCGCGCGCGACGAGATCGGCACCACGGTCGCGCAACAGCGCGAGCAGCTCGTCGTCACCGCTGAGCGCGTACTTGGCGACCTCGGCCAGACCGCAGCGAAAGTCGCGTTCGGAGAGCGTGGTGAGCACGGTCGGATCGGCGAGCACCGCGATGGGCTGATGGAACGCACCCACCAGGTTCTTGCCCTGCGCGAGATTGACGCCGGTCTTGCCGCCGATGGAGGCGTCGACCATCGCGAGCAGCGTGGTGGGCACCTGCACGACGGCGATGCCCCGGTGGTACGAGGCCGCAGCGAAGCCGGCGACGTCGCCGACGATGCCTCCGCCGACCGCGACGACCGCGTCGCCCCGCAGCAGTCCCCACAGCGCGAAGCGCCCGGTGAGCGTCTCGATCGTCACGAGGTTCTTGTGCTCTTCGCCGTCGTCGATCGTGAACGTCTGGTTCTCGATGCCCGCGTCGTCGAGGACCGCGGCGACGCGCGCCGCGTGATCTCGGACCGGTTGCTGGGTCACGATCGCGACCCGGCGTCGACCGCCGAGCACCGCCGCCAGCTCCGCGAGCGCGCCCTCGCCGACGACGATGTCGTAGGAGCGCGCTCCGAGATCGACGGTCACGCGGTTCATGAGCGCGCCTTGGTATCCGTGCTCGCGAACTTGTCGAGCACGGCGTCAACGACGGCATTGACCGACAACCCGTCGGTGTCGACGACCTCGTGCGCGGCCGCTTCGTACGCGGGTCGGCGCAACGAGTCGAGGCGATTCAGCGTGCCCGCGGCATCGCCATGCAGAAGTGGCCGTGTGCGCGCGTCGCCGACGCGCACGGCGAGCTGCTCCGGCGTTGCCTGCAACCAGACGACGAGACCGGCCGCGCGCATGCACTGCCGGTTGTCGGCGTCGAGCACCGCGCCGCCCCCGACCGCGATCACGCTCGGCGTCGGAGCCGCGCACGCGTCGCCGACCGCGGTGCGTTCGAGCGCACGGAACGCGGGCTCACCGTCGCGGGCGAACACCTCGGCCACGGACGCGCCGGCAAGGGCCTCGATGATCTCGTCGGTGTCGACGAGCGGACGCTGCAGTCGCTGCGCGCAGCGCTTCCCCACCGTCGACTTCCCCGATCCCATCATCCCCACCAGCACGAGATGCCGCGCACTCATGACGTCGCCCGCTCGCTCATGACTCTCTCAGCGACGCGAGGTAGTGCGCGTGGTTGGCGAGGAACTCCTCGACGGAATCGCCGCCGAACTTGCGCAGCGCCTCCGATGCCAGGACGAGCGCGACCATCGTCTCGGCCACCACGCCCGCCGCCGGAACCGCGGTGACGTCGGTGCGCTCCTTGAACGAGACCGTCTCTTCCTTCGTCTCGGTGTCGACGGTCTTCAGCACCGGGCGGTTGAGCGTCGCCAGCGGCTTCATCGCCACGCGTGCGACAACCAGTGCACCCGTCGTCATCCCGCCTTCGATGCCGCCGGCGCGACTCGATTCGCGCTGGTAGCCGTCGTGCTCGTTCCACGAGATCGCGTCGTGCGCCTCGCTCCCCGGCCGCTTCGCGCCTTCGAACCCCTCGCCGATCTCGACGGCTTTCATCGCCTGGATGCTCATGAGCGACTGCGCGATCAACCCGTCGATGCGCCGGTCCCAGTGCACGTGCGATCCGAGACCGGGCGGCACGCCGTAGCCGAGCACTTCGAGCACGCCACCGAGCGAATCACCGGCCTTCGCGGCCGCCTTGATCGCCTCCACCATCGCGGCTTCCGCGGTCGGGTCGAAGCACCGCACCTGCGAGGTGTCGATCTGTTCGAGGTCGCCCGGCTTCGGGCGCACGTCGGCCGCGGCGCGCACACCGCCGAGCTCGATCACGTGCGAGAGCACGTCGATGCCGATCTGCGCGAGCAGCACCTTCGCGACCGCACCGGCCGCCACCCGCGCCGCGGTCTCGCGCGCGCTCGCGCGCTCGAGCACGTCGCGCGCGTCGCGCAGGCCGTACTTCTGCATCCCGGCAAGATCTGCGTGCCCGGGACGGGGCTGGGTGAGCGGGCTCGCGGTGGCGCCCGGCGCGGACGACATCTCGTCGTTCCATTTACCCGTCGCCCATTCGGAGTTGTGGATCAGGATCGCGACCGGCGAGCCGAGGGTCCGGCCGTGCCGCACGCCCCCGAGGAACTCGATCTCGTCGGCCTCGAAGCGCATGCGCGGACCGCGTCCGTAGCCGAGGCGGCGGCGGGCGAGCTCGGACCCGATGTCGTCGATGAGGATGGGCAGCCCCGCGGGCAGGCCCTCGACGATGACCACGAGGGCCGGTCCGTGGGATTCGCCCGCGGTCAGAAAGCGCAGCACGACATCCCTTTATAGCGGTCGGACGCAGGCGGTCGGCGAGATCTTACAAGCCGGCCTACTTGATGACTTCTTCGCCTTCGCAGAGCTTGAACGGTGCATCGCCGAAGAGGAACTGGCCGCACGGCGCATTGAGGCTCACGACGCGGTAGCTGGTGGCAAACGAGTCGCCGACCCCAACCGTGTAGACGGTCGAACCGACCTGGACCTTCGCCATCGGGGTGCCATCGCCCTGCTGGAACACATCGAGGAGCGCGACCGACGAGCCCGGCGTTGGCTCGTTGCTCGGCGGGGCCGTGGTCGCCGTCGTTCCCCCGCCGGGCGTCGTGCCCGTGCCTGGCGTCGTGTCGGGGCTCGTCGGGGTCGTCGCACCGGTGCCGCCGCTGGTCGGGGTCAGGATGATGACCGGCTCGAACGGGTTCTTCGTCGCGAAGACGTCGAAGGTCGCGGGCGTGTGCGTCGAGCGTGACGACGGCGTCGTCGTCGACGTGCTCGTCGGGATGTTGCGCGGGAACGTCGGCAGCGACGACGAGATCGTCGTGTTCGATCCCCCGCCGCCGCTGAAGAAGAGCAGCCGCGCGATGAAGACGACGACGAGGAACCCGGCAACGGAACCGAGGATGATGAGGCGGCGCCGTTCTCCCTGTTGCATCAGTTCACCTGCGCGGTCGTCGAGGTCGCGCCGTTCGAGCTTCCGCTCGCGGGCGGCGTGGAACCGGTCGTGCCGGTCGCGGTGCCGGGCGTCGGAACGCTTCCCGCCGCGGGCGCGGGCGCGGCACGCGTGAACATCCGCGCCGTGAGCGAGACCGACAGCGTCGGCGGCCCCGTCGCCCCTGCGGCACTCGCGGCCGTGGTGTTGATCGCGTCGATGATCACCAGGCGGCCCATGTCCTCGAGCCGGTTGAGGTAGTCGAGCACCTGGAAGAACCCGCCCTTGATCTGCATGGTGAGCGGGATCACCGACGGACCGGTCGTGCCGGCCTGCACGATCGAAGGCGACACCGACAGCCAGTCGATCCCGGCCTGCGTCGCGATCTGGTTCGCGGAGAGGATGAATCCGTCGAGGTCGGGCGCCGCGGGCACGGCCGCGTTGAGCTTGTCGAGTTGCGCCGCGATCTCCGGTCCGTTCTGGCTGATCTGCTTGAGTCGAGCCAACTGCGCCTGCAACCCGGGCTCGAGCGCCTGGGCCGTCTGCGCGGCCGTCTTCGCGTCGTTGAGCTTGTGGCCACTCGGCGAGAAGATCGCGATGTTCCAGATCAACACGACGACAACGGTCAGGAGCACGCCGAAGATGACGACACGGGACTTCATTTCTGCGTCCCCTCGTAGCGCTGCAGCCGGTCGGACTGTGCCTTCGGCGTGAGCGAAGCGGTCGACGTGAAGTTCACGACGCCCTGGGTCCCGATCGTCGCCTCGGTTGCGGTCGGCACCCACAGGTCGGAGAGCGACGGGAGCTCGGAGATCATCTTGATCCACGCCGCCACCGACGGATAGTCGAGACCGACGGCGCTGAAGGTGACGGTTCCCGAGAGCGGGCTCGCCGCGATCGTGGGTGTCGTGACCGGCGTGGCGCCGGCGGCGGTGGTGGTCGTCGCTTCGCCGGGAACGGTGGTGGGAGTGACGGGTGCCGCGGCCGCGACGGGCGGCGTCACGGTGCCTTGGAAGCTCGTGAGCCAGACGTTGCTCGGAATCGTGCGCGCGATGTCCTGCAGCATCCGGCTCCACGAGACATCCGCGCTGAGGAGGCCGGTGATCTGCGTGCGGAGCGAATCGAGCTGCTCCTGCTTTGCCTGCGCCGACTGGAGATCGCCGATCTGGAGCTGCAGCGCCTGGTTGTGCTGTTGCGCGACCGCGAGCTCGTGGTGCTGATGCGAGATGGAGTGCTGCCGGGCGATCGTCGGGATGGCGAGCAGCACGATGAGCGCGGCAGCCGCGGCTGCGCCGATCGCGATCATGCGGGTCTTCGGGCTCGCGGCGTGCGACTCGCGCGGCAGCAGGTCGATTGCGACACCGACCGGTCCGGGCGGAAGCGCGAGTCCGACCGCGGCGGGGAGGTACGGGTCGAGACGGGGCAGCTCGTTGTCGTCGAAACCGATGTCGCCGACCGTGAGCATCGAGCGGGGCTCGGCCAGCTGCACGGGGAGGCCGACGAGCGTGGAGAGGCGGTCGACCATGCCGGGCAGCAACGCGCCGCCACCGGTCGCGACGACGCGCAGGAGCCGTGCCGCGCCGGGCTGGTTTCGGTAGTAGTCGAGGGAGGAACGCACCTCGTCGAGCATCGAGGCGAGCGGTCGTTCGAGCGACGTGCGGGCACGGGCGACGACGTCGTCGGAGACGTTGCCGACCTGGCGCTTCACCGATTCGGCGGTCTCGAACGGAAGCTCGAGGCCGGTTGCGACCGCGTCGGTGAGCTCACGTCCGCCGGTTCCGAGCACACGGACGAATCGAGGGATGCCGTTCTCGTGGACGACCACGCACGTGACGCCGCCGCCGAAGGAGACGATGCCCTCGGCCCCCGCGCCGTTGTCGCTGACCGCGTGGGCGAGGCTGCGGATGAGGGCAAGAGGAATGAGATCGACGGACTCGACTCCGAGGCCCGCGCCCTCGACCGCCTCGACGAGGCGGGAGACCGTCGCGGAGTGCGCGGCGGCCAGGAGCACCTGCATGACCGAGTCGCCGTTCTCGCCCTCGACCGTGCCCAGGATCGCGAAGTCGATGACGGCCTCGTCGAGCGGGATCGGGATGAGCTCCTGCGCCTGGAAGCGCAGCGCGCCGGCGAGCTCCTCACGGGTCATCACCGGCATCTCGACCTGACGGACGATCAGCCGCGGGCTGGCGACACCGACGCGCACCTTGGCCCGGCGCAGGCCGAGCTCGGTACGCAGCCGCGCGATCGCTTCGGTGACCGCGTCGCCGTCGACGATCTCGCCCTCGCGCATGACGTCGCGAGCGAGCGCGACCTGTCCGAACGCGACGAGTCGGGGCGGCGAACCGGGGACGATCTCGGCGACGGTGACCGCGCTGGTCCCGACGTCGAGACCGATCACGCCGCGGGCCACGAGTCACCTCCCCGCACGGTCTGCGACTCGAGGTAGTCGTTCAACTCGTTCTCGCGAATGCGGAAGTGCTTGCCGACGCGGATCGCGGGCAGCTCTCCGGCGCGGATGAGCCGGTACACCGTCATGTTCGAGACCCGCATGGTCTCGGCGACCTCCCGAACCGTCAGGAGGTTTCGCTCACCAGCCACGTTGCCCTCGTATCATCACAACAGTCACAGTAGGAGTCACTAGTAACAATCGTCAATAACAGCCTCAACATGAGTCATCGGACTCATTCGGCCCCAAAAACCAAGGCTGGAATCACACGCGTGTGGTTCCCAACGCGCGCAACGTCCGCGGCGCACACGCGTGCGTTCTGAGCCGAAGCTCAGCTATCGACCGAGGCCTCGGTACCAGTCGAGGATCGGGCCGCCGACGAGCACGATCGTGAGCGCGCCGGCCGCGAGAAACGGGCCGAACGGGATGTGCTGGCGACGCCCGCGCTTGCGAAACGCCATCAGCGCGACACCGATGAGCGCGCCGTACATGAAGCCGAGGAAGAGACCGAACATCACGTCGAGCGCGCCGAGGTAACCGAGGTAGAGACCGAGCACGAACGACAACCGCACATCGCCGAAGCCCATCCCGCGCGGCGACGCGACATGGATCACGAAGAGCGCCGCGAACGCGCACACCGCGCCGATGAGCGCGCGCACGAAGGCCCACCAGTCGCCGTCGAGACCGGCACCCAACGCGAGGAGCGGCACCGCGGCAATGCCGAGCGGGTACACGATCCGGTTCGGAAGAATGTAGTGCTCGAGGTCGATCGCCGACAGCGCGATCAGACCGGCACCGAGGACGAGGTACGCGGGCAGCGCCCACGAGTGGGCGAACCGCGCGCCGAGTGCCGCGAACAGTGCGGCCGTGCCGATCTCGATCAACGGGTAGCGGACCGAGATCTTCGTCTGACAGTGGCGGCAGCGACCGCGGAGCAGGACCCACGACAACACCGGGACGTTGTCGCGCGGGGCGATCGGCGCGTCGCATCCCGGGCAGTGCGACCCGGGGGCCACGACCGACTCCTTCCGGGGCACGCGCCAGATGACGACGTTGAGGAAGGAACCCACAAGGAGGCCGAGCAGCGCACAGCCCGCGGCGATCGACCCGGTCACCGCCGGGAGGGTAGACGGAGGGTCACGCCCGGCCGCGGACCACCTCACCACGGCACCGCACGTCCGGCACCTCATGTGGCGCGCTCCGATTTACGCTGCTGGTGAACAGAGCGGCGACGGCAAGGGAGCGACGTGCGGATACCGGTTGCAACGATCGTGCTGGTCGGCGCCCTCGCGCTCGGCGCCGCGTGCGGGAGCAAGAGCCAGCCCAACGTCGCCCCGCAGCCGACAGGCGAGCAGGCCAAGGAAGCGGTGCTCGTCGAAGGCCGCAGCGTGTTCGTCGCCAACTGCCAGAAGTGCCATGGCCCGCGCGGTCAGGGCGGCGTCGGCCCGAAGTTGGCAGGCGTGGTGACCAATGCGTTCCCGAACATCCAGAACCAGATCAACGTGGTGACCAACGGCGTCGGCGCGATGCCGGCGTGGAAGGACAAGCTGACGCCCGCGCAGATCGTGGCGGTGGTGCGCTACTCGCGCGAGGTCCTGTAGCAGGCGCACACGCCGGTTCAGCCCCGCACGGGAACGACCGCGGTGACGTCGACCTCGTCGATCTGGCTCTTCAGCGCCTTGATCTCCAGTTGCCACTTCCCGCCGAACGGGATCGTGAGCCCGGTCGAGGTGTAGTGACCGGGGCCGAGGCGGATCAGCGTGACCTTGATCGGCGCGATCGCCTTCGCCGGGTTGCTCAGCTCGACGTCGACGCCCACCAACGGGAACAGCGAGCCGTTCGGTTCGAGCGCGGTGAGATGCACCTCGTTCGGGCCCGACCGCGCCGGCACGATGAGGACCTCGAACGAGATGCCCTTGCCCTGCAGGGTCGTCGCGTACGGCGCGTTCACCACACTACGCGCCGGCGGCGCGTTCACGAGCAGCGCGGTCGCGGCGAGCACGATGAAGAGGAACACGACCTCGAGACCGACGCTCACCCGGAGCCGGTGCACGACGTAGGTGCGGTATTCGGCGTCGGGGTCCGCGAGCGCCGCGCCCGGGCCGACAGGAAGGGGAACGCGCTCCGCTTCGGCCTCGAGGGGCTCAGGCTCACGGTCGAGGTGCTGGCGCACCGTGTCGCGGCTGAGCGCGGCGACGAGGACGACGACCGCGACGACCGCCACCTTCACGAGGAGGAGCCGGCCGTAGGTCGTGCTCTTCAGCGCGCTGAACGACCCGACCTGGCGCCAGCCTTGGTAGACACCCGTGCTCGTGAGCACGACGACCGCGCCGAGCGCGACGCTCGAGAACCGCGAGACCGCAGGCTCGAGCTCCGACGGATCGTCGGGCTTCAAGACGGCGACGACGAGCACGACGAGACCACCGAACCACAGCGAGAACGCGGCAAGGTGCGCGAGGTCGGCGGGGATCGCACCCGCGACCTGAATCCCGCTGCGCGCGTGGCCGGCAAGCGTGAAGGTGGCGAGCGACATCAATGCGAGCGCGCTGCCGATCACCGCGTCGGCGACGCCGAGCGACGCGCGTCGCAGCAAGGGAACACCGATCAGCGCGACCGCGAGGAGGATGATGACGCGGGCCGCCATCACGTGCCCGACGTGAGTGTCGATGTACTGGTGCACGATCGTGGGTTTGAACGACTCGGAGAGGTTCAAGCCCGCGGTGTAGCTCGCCTCGATGAGGACGGCCGCGATCGAGCCAACGAACGCCACGATCCACGCGCCTGCGAGCAGCCGCCGCGTCGCGCGCGAACGGCGACCGGCCGGCCAGCACAACGCGATGAACCCGAACCCACCGACGAGCAGCCCGACCGCACTGAACTCGACGAACCGCAGCGTCCCGTTGATCACACCGACAACGCGACTGCCCTTCTGCGTGTCGAGCAGCTGGTTCGCGAGCGCCTCCGCGCTGGCCGGCAGCTTCGACGGCTCCCCCACCGAGAACGTGAACGCACCGTCGACCGGGTGACCGTCGGCGGAGATCACGCGCCACGTCGTCACGTACGTGCCCTGCTTGAGCTTCGGCACGGTCACGGTCACGGTCTTCGAGTCGCCGACCTGCGTCGGCGGGCCGATGTCGATGCGATGGCTCTGGGCGTCGAATAGGCGGATGCCGCCCAGGGCGACCTGCACATGCTCGTCGAAGCTCAACGCGATCGTCGTCGGTGGCGTGGAGTACGCCTGGCCCGCGGCGGGGCTCGTCTGCTCGAGCACGGCGTGCGCGCCGGCCGGTGCGGCCAGCACCAGCAGCGCCATCAGCGCGATCCCGGCGGCGATCAACGTCCTTCGCACGCCGAGGACGGTAACCGCGACCCGGGGCACGCCGCAGGCAGGCCGGCCCTCGTGCCACGACGGTCGCGCTCGCACGCTCCGGCGATGCGCCCCGGGGTGGGGCCAGGCGCGACCATGGAACATGTCCGGAGACTGGTCGCGACGCCGGTGGGCGGCACGGGCGACGGTGCTCCTCATGCTCGGGGCGGTCTTCCTTGCGTTCGACGCCCAACCGGCGCCCGCGCACGGTCTCGTGGGAACGCAGCCGAGCAACTACGCGTCGCGCATCCTGTCGGTGACCCCGGCGATCCCCGGCCTCCAGGTCGAGACGCGCGACCTCGGCAACCGCATCGAGGTGCGCAACACCACTCGGCACGATGTCACCATCCTCGGCTACTCGGGTGAGCCCTACCTGCGCGTCGGGCCCAAGGGCGTCTACGAGAATCGGCGGTCGCCGTCGGTGTTCCTCAACCGCACGTCGACGATCGTCGCCGACGCGCCGCGGAGCTACAGCGCGACCGCGACCCCCGTCTGGCGCCGGCTCAGCGGTGCCGACGCGGTGTTCTGGCACGACCACCGCGTCCACTGGATGGGCACATCCGAACCGACCGTGGTGGCGCAGGCGCCCGGGCGGATCCACCTCGTTGCCGACTGGTTCGTGACCCTGCAGTACGAGGGCCACACCGTGCGCGTGCGCGGTGACCTGCGTTGGATACCGGGTCCGTCGCCGGCGCCGCGGCTCGCGTTGGCGCTGCTCGTCGCGCTGTTCGTTGCCGCGATCGGCTTCGCACGGTGGTGGGGATTGAGCGTCGCCGTCGTGCTCCTGTTGCTCGCCGCGATCGTGACGGTGCTCGTCGCGGGCGAGTGGGGCGCGTCGTCCGCGGGTTCGTGGGTCGCGTTGCTGTCAACGGTGTATTCGTTGGTCGGGATCGTCATCGCGCTCGCGGCGTCGGCCGCGCTCCTGCGCTCGCGACATACGCCGACCGACGCCAGCGCGATCGTGCTCGTCGCCGCGGTCGTGCTGTGCTTCGGGAGTGGCCTTGCCGACGTGACGTTCCTCGGCCACTCGCAGCTGCCCACGACGCTGTCGGGTCCGCTCGCTCGCACACTCGTCGCGGTCGTGATTGGGGGCTCGATCGGGGTGCTCGTCGCCGCCGCGGGTCACCTGCGACGGCCCACGCTCCTCACCGTTGGCGAGGCGCCGCCGGTGCGCTCCGCGCAACCGGCTCCGACCGACGCGCGTCCATGACCGCGACGGCCGCGACGATCAACGCGACGATCGTCACGGCCCGCCCGACGACGAGAAACGGCAGCACGTCGCGCGGGACCCACCGGCTGAACCCGGCGTGGAAGTAGCCGAACACCACGACGAAGACCGCCACGGAGACGCAACCGAACGCGACCCGCCACCGACGCGCGAGCGGGATGAGCGCGAGCCACGGCACCAGCCAGAGGTCGTAGTTCGGCGAGTACACCTTGTTCGAGATGAGGAAGATGCCGGTGGCGGCGGCGCCGATCGCAACCGCGGTCATGCGCCTTCTGGACGCAAGCACGCACAGGCCGCCGATCCCAACGATCAGCGCCGCGATCGACAACGCGTTCGCGACCCCGCCGGAGTGGATGTCGAGATGGGTGCCCACGCCGGGAAGCCGACCGGGAACCGACCACAACGTGCCCCACGTGATCGAGCGCCGACCCTGGAACCGGAACGGGAACCACCAACCGCGCGCCGACGCGATCGCGAACGGCAGATTGAGCGCGACCGTCGTGATGGCCGCGCTCGCGACGAGCGGAACCGCGGCGGTCCAACCGCCTTCGCGCACGCGGCGCACGATCAACGGCGGCAGGAAGAAGGCGGGAAACACCTTGGCGCAGGCGCCGATCGCGATCAGCGAGCCGCTCCAACCGTCGCGGTCGTCGTCGAACGCGAGCACACCCGCGACGGCGGGCACGACGGCAAGCAGGTCCCAGTTGTGAAACGCGTAGAGGATGAACGGCGGTGCGAGGATCGCGTGCCACACCGCGATGCCGGACGCGCGCACGAGCATGCGCACGAGGAGCAGCGCGAGCATGGCGGACAGCACGGATGTGGCGAGCAGGAACCCGAGCGGGGTGCCGCCGACCCACGAGGCGACCCACTGCGCGAGCCCGACGACGACCGGGTATTCCGACCGCCACCCGACGTACGGCAGCGCGCCGGCGTGTATGCGGTGCGCGATCAGGCGGCCCGGAACGTCGCCGAGCGGGTGATGCTGACTGCGCCCGCCGACGGCGATCTCGCCGATCAACGCGAGCGTGAGGAGGCCGAGCGTGACCCGAGTCGCCCGTGCGAGCAGGTCTTTCGACACGCGCAGAGGTTAGCGGCCGAGCCCTGCGATCCCGGTGGCAGCGGGGCCCTACTTGATGAGCTTGATGATGTTGAACATCTTCGGGGTCCGTCCGCCGCGACACGGACAGTACCGCTGAGCTGGACGGCTGTTCATCGCGCGTTCGCCGTCGTTCGCCCGCATTCGCCGAAGTGCGTGACAAATTCGTGACACGCGCGCGCGTGTCACAACTTTTCTGTCGGCTGTCGAGCTCGACGAGTGCGACGACCGTGGTCGAACCCGCGGCCTGGAGTGTCGTCGTTGGCCGACCTCCGGTCCTCGATGGCCGGAATATCTACAGTTATGGCGTTGGTAGCCGCCTGCAGTGAGTGTCACCCGTCGAGTCGTCTCAATGCTCGCCGCACGTGCTCATCAAGGTGCGCGAGTGACAACTGATAGTTGGGCACATGGCCTTGCTGTCGGTCCGCGGCGAGGGACTCCGCAAGGTAATGCCGTGCGCTGAACACACACATGAGGTCGTACACAGCGAGTTCGTCAGAGGTGCCGCCGACGATGCCCGAGTATGCGTCGGCGAGGCGATCGGCGATGTCCGGTCCGAGGAGTACGCACACCGAGGCTCGGCAATACGCGAGGTCGTACCACCGGGTGTCGAGCCGTGCTGCGCTCCAGTCGACGACACCACTGATGCGGCCGCGGTGCCAGAGGACGTTGCCCGGGTGGAAGTCGCCGTGAGTGAAGACGCGCTCGGACGTACCTGAAGGCAGACGTGCTGTGACGGCGCTCACCGCGGCGGCGGTCAGCGGATCGTGTTCGCCCGCTGGTGCGCGCCAAGTCTCGAAACGTGGAGGTAGCGTCACCGCACCCTCAGCCCCGTCCAAAGGCGTTTCGTGCAACTCCGCCAGCGCCTGCGCGAGCGCCCCGACCCACGACTCAACGTCCCTGGGCGTCAAGTCCGGACGCCCAGGCAACCGCGACATGACCACGGAGGGCCTGCCGAACCAGACGGACTCCAGATCAACAACGATCGGCGCAGGCACCCGCAGCGCGACCCGCTGGGCGAACCCGAGACGACTCCACTCCAACGGTGCCGTACCGTCACCGTCGCGGTAGAGCTTGACGACCACACGGCGCGGGGCGCGATCGAGTGTTACGTCATAGGCATCGGTCATCCCGGCTCCCGCCAAGCGACGCAACCGCGTTACACGCGCGCCCGGCGCTACAGCTTCGGCCAACGCCCTCCACCCAGGGTGTCTCGGCGACATGGACCTCATTGTCACACGCCGCGCCAGATTGCCCGGTAGGAGTGCGATATGCCAGCGGGCCTAAAGGCAGTTCTGTTCCGCTACCGCGTGACGTCGAAGCTTTTCTTCATGTGGAAGGGCTCGCTTCCCGAGCGTTCCTTGGTGACTAGCTCGTAACCGAGCTTTTCGTAGAACCCTCGGGCGTAGAGAACCGAGCCGACATGGATCTCCGTCGCGGATGTTCGGTCCCGGAAGTCGAGCTCGGCACGAGTTACCAAGCGGGTCCCGAGGCCTCCCCGTTGCGAGTCCTGGGCTACATAGACGTGTCGAAGCTGCTTGCCTCGCCAACCGGCGCATCCGACGATGAGTCCATCGGTTTCGGCGACGAAGAGCTGCCGATCCTTGACCATGGCGCGGAGTTCGTCGACATCGAGGCTGTCGAGAAGCTCGACAACTTCTCGCGGTGAGTACACGCTCGGCGCGCTGGTTGACAACGCGGTGTAGCGCAAGGCCTCGACGACCTCGATGTCACCAGCTTCGGCGACTCGAATCAGCATCCGGATCTATCTTTGCCGATCGAAGACCCGACACCCACACGGATTGCCCGGTCCGCGTGCGTTATGCCGGCGGACCTAACGGCTGATACGCGCGCTGGCGCATGGCGCTCAATCGTCGACGCTGACGCCCGTGACGACTCCGTTCTCGTCGGTGATGTAGCGACCCTTCGACAGGTCGATCAAAACGAGAACGTTTTCAAATGGGTCGGCCACTACGACGATTCGGCCGACGGGGATATCGAACGGCTCCACGACGACCCGCCCGCCGCCGTCCCGAAACG
>JBBSEC010000108.1:0-16189 GCA_038240075.1 Acidimicrobiia bacterium | reverse complement strand
CGAGGCACCGGGCTCGGGTCGGGCCGATGCTGCCGGTCGGCATGCCGACCTGGCCCCCGATCTCGACGTAGTTCGGCGAGTCGTGGCTCATCAGGACCTCGAGCAGCTCCTGGCACCGCGGCGGGAGGCTCATGACGAGCTCGGCCAGCTCGTGGTCGCGATCCGCAATCAGGAGGTCGGCGTCGACGTCGCGCTGCTCCTCGAGCGTGAGGTCGAGGAAGTCTTCGTCGGGCGACGGGATCTGACGCGCGGCCAGCCGCAGCACGCGCAGCGCCTCGTGGCGTGCGGTCGTGGCGAGCCACGCGCCGATCCGCTCAGGTTTTTCGATGCGTTCGAGGTGCTCGACGAGCCGGAGCCATGTCGTCTGCGACACGTCGGCGGCGTCGGCCGCGCTCAACCGGTGCCGGCGCGCGATCGCCCAGACCAGTCCCGCGAAGCGTTCGACGATCTCGTTCCACGCCGCGGCGTCGCCGGCGATCGCCGCACCCACGAGGTCGGCGACCGTCGATTCCTGCACCGACTGAAGTTGCATTTCGGGAGACCCCATCACCGCCTGCCCAACCGCCCCGTGCGCCCGGAGAGATGCACTCTCCGCCGCGCCACAATCACACTCCGCCTGCTGCGCCCACACCGTCGGGTCTTTCGGCCCGAGCGCCGCCAGCCTGCGCCACCCCGACTCCGCCTTGCGGAGAGTGAGCATACCGCCACACATCGGCACCGCCAAGTGGTGCCGTCGTTCCCGTCGCCGGCCGTGCCACCCTACGCACATGGCAGGCGTCGACGACTCAGGACCTTACCGGAGGGGAGCGTGGCTCCGCCCGGCACTCCCGGCGCTGCGCCGGTTGCGCGCGCTGGCCCGCCCCGGCCCGCGCCTCGCGCGCTTCGACCCGGTCCCGACGCTCGAGCTCCCGTCGCATCCGACGAGCGCCGCGGCGCGGCCCGCGATCGATTTCCACACGCATCTCGGCCGGTGGCTCACCCCCGACTCGAGCTGGATGGCGCCCGACGTCGGCGCGTTGCTCGCGCTGATGGACGCGGCGAACCTCACGGCCCTCGTGAACCTCGACGGCCGGTGGGGCGGCGAGCTCGACGAGAACCTCGCGCGCTACGACCAGGCCCACCCGGGCCGCTTCTACACGTTCTGCCATCTCGACTGGCGGCTGCTCGACACGCTCGACGGCACCGCCGCGCTCGTTGCCTCGCTCGAGCGATCCGCGCAGCAGGGTGCGCGCGGGGTCAAGGTGTGGAAGGACCTCGGGCTCTCCGTCACGGCGGGCGGGCGACGGGTCCTGCCCGACGACGCCGCGCTGAAGCCGGTGTGGGAGGCCGCGGGTGCCCTCGGGCTGCCCGTGCTCGTGCACACCGCCGACCCCGTCGCGTTCTTCCAGCCGGTCGGCGTCCACAACGAGCGGGTCGAGGAGCTCACGGCGCACCCGTCGATCTCCCTCGCGCAGGAGGGCGTCGCGATGCTCGGACGCCTGCTCGACTCCTTCGAGCGGATGGTCGCGAGCTGCCCCGGCACCACGTTCGTGGGCGCGCACGTGGGCTGCCACGTCGAGAACGTCGCCGCGGTCTCGGCGCTGCTCGACCGCTACCCCAACCTGCTCGTCGACATCTCGGGCCGGGCACCCGAGATCGGGCGCCAACCCCGGGCCGTCGCCCGGCTCATCGCGAAGCATCCCGATCGCGTGCTGTTCGGGACCGATCAGCTGCCGATCCGGGCCGACGACTACGCCGTCTACTTCCGGCTCCTCGAGACCGACGACGAGTACTTCTCCTACGCGCCGGGGCGGACGCCCCCGCCCCACGGCCGTTGGCAGATCTCGGGGTTGGCCCTCGACCCCGCGACGCTCGAGCAGGTGTACGCGGCGAACGCCCGGCGACTCCTGCGGATCGCGCCGTAACCGCGTTGCGGAAGTGGTTCACGCTGCGCCCGACCACCCCGGCGCAGACGGTCGTGCTGCTGGTCACGGCGCTGGTCGGACTGGTGGTGGTCGGCGACGGGCTCGGTCACCTGATCACGGGGCCGTTCGCCGACTGGGTGTACCACGACGTCGACGTTCCGGTGCGCAACTTCTCGACCGACCACAGCAGCGGCCATCTCATCCGGGTGGCCGGCTGGGTCGGGACGTTCGGCAACGTCGTGCTCACCGGTGTCGTCGCCGTCGCGGTCGGGTGGGTGTGGTGGCTCCGCACCCGCGACCCGCGACCGGCCCTGTGCCTGCTCAGCGCCTTCGCCGGTGCCGCGGTCCTCACGGTCGTCGTCAAGTACGCGGTGAACCGCACCCCGGCGTCGGGACCACTGCCGTCGTTCTCGGCCGGCACGTTTCCGTCGGGTCACGAGCTGTTCGCCCTCACGGTGTACGGAACCCTCGCGGTGCTGGCCGTCCGCTCGCGGGGGCCGTGGCAGTACCGCTGGCCGGTCGCCGTCCCGCTCGCGGCGATCGCCGCGTGCGTCGGGCTGGCCCGCGTGTACCTGCTCGATCATTTCTTGAGCGACGTGATCGGCAGCGTCGTGCTCGGCGTCGCGTGGATCGCGATCGTCGTGATTGTGCTCGATTCTGCGCGTTTTTTCGGCTCGCGGCCCTCGCGCGCGTGAGAAGCTGAACGAACTCGGAGGGGACGCCCCGGTGAGTTTCGAACTGTTGTATCTGCGGGAGACGGACCCGCTCATCACTGTGAGCGGGAGGGGCTCCCGCTTGCGCGGGTTGACAACCGCGTCAGTGCGAATCGCGTTGTCGACATCCCTTGGCGCGCGGCCCTCGGAGGAGTGAGCCAATGAAGGTCGCGGTGTTCGGGCTCGGGTACGCGGGCACGGTCTCGGCCGCATGCCTGGCGTCCGGCCAGCATGACGTATGGGGTGTCGACGTCGACGCCGACAAGGTGAGCGTCGTCAACGCCGGCGCGAGCCCGGTGGTCGAGCCGGGGCTCAGTGAGCTGATCGCGGCCGCCGTGAGCAGCGGCTCGTTGCACGCGACCACCGATGTCGGGCTCGCGCTCGAGGAGGCCGAGGTCGCGCTCGTGTGCGTGGGCACGCCGTCGGCCGACCACGGCCGGGTCGATCTCCGTCACATCGAACGCGCGGTCGGCCAGATCGGGCAGGCCTTCGCCACCACGGCGCCTCCCGCCTCCGGCCTGCGCAGCATCGTCATCCGCAGCACGGTTCCGCCGGGCACGATCGAGGAGGTCGTCGCCCCGACCCTGGCCCGCACCGCGCCGGCGGGCAGCAACTACGGCGTCGCCATGTGCCCGGAGTTCCTCCGCGAGGGATCCGGCGTCAACGACTTCTTCAACCCCCCCTTCACCGTGATCGGCGCCGACGACCCGCTGGTCGGCGAGGCCGTCGCGAAGCTCTTCTCCTTCTTCGACCTGAAGCCGCGCATCGTCGGGACCCGCACGGCCGAGGCGCTCAAGTACGCGTGCAACGCCTTCCATGCGACGAAGGTCTCCTTCGCGAACGAGATGGCCCGGCTCCTGCGCAACATGGACGTCGACTCGCGCGAGGTCATGGAGCTCTTCTGCGAGGACGATCGGCTGAACCTCTCGCCGAGCTACCTGCGCCCCGGCTTCGCCTTTGGCGGCTCGTGCCTCCCGAAGGACCTGCGGGCGCTGCTCTACCTCGCACGGGTCAACAACGTCGACCTGCCGATGCTCTCGGGCGCGTTGCAGTCGAACGAGATCACGATCAGCGACGTCGTCAACAGCGTGATCGCCGACGGCGGGCGCAATGTCGCGCTTCTCGGTCTCAGCTTCAAGATGAAGACCGACGACCTGCGCGAGAGCCCGAACGTCGTCCTGGCCGAGACGCTGCTCGGCAAGGGCCTGAACGTGCGGATCTACGACCCGATCGTGAACCCGACCCGGCTCGTGGGCGCGAACCGCACCTACATCGAGTCGAAACTGCCGCACCTGCAGCGCCTGCTCACCGACTCCGTCGGTGAGGCGCTCGAGGGTGCCGACATGGCGATCGTCTCCTCGACCGACCCTGCGGTCGTTGCGGCCCTGGTCGCGACGCCGCCACCGTCGATCATCGACATCAGCGGCCGCCTCGGTCGCGAGGTCGAGCAGGTGCCGGGTTACTCGGGCCTCGGGTGGTGAGTCGAGCCACCGTGTCTTCCGACAACGACCCGGACGCCGCGCCAGGCACCCGCCCGCGCGTCCTGATCGTCGTGCAGAACCTGCCCGTGCCGTTCGACCGTCGCGTCTGGCTCGAATGCCAGGCCCTCACGGAGGCCGGCTACGAGGTCCACGTCGTGTGCCCGAAGGGACCGGGCGACCCGACGCACGAGAACGTCGACGGGGTGATGCTGCACAAGTACCGCCCGAGCCCGGCCGGCTCGGGCCTGCTCGGGTACCTCGTCGAGTACTCGTACTCGTTCGTGATGACCCTCTGGCTGACGGCCCGCGCGTTCCGGCGCCGCCGCTTCGACGTGATCCAGACCTGCAATCCGCCCGACATCTTCTGGGTGCTCGGCCTGATCTTCGGCGGGCTCACCGGGTGCCTGTTCGTCTACGACCAGCACGACCTGTGCCCCGAGCTGTACGAATCGCGCTTCGGCGAAGGCTCGCGCTTCGCGGCGATGGGCCTGAAGGCGCTCGAGCGCCTGAACTACCGCACCGCCGACCATGTGATCGCGACCAACCAGTCGTACCGGAAGGTTGCGATCGCGCGGGGCCACAAGCGCCCCGCCGACGTGACCGTCGTCCGCACCGGTCCCGACGCGGAAGCGCTCCGCCGGGTCGCGCCCGATCCGCTGCGCAAGCGCGGCCATGCCTACCTCGCCGCGTACATCGGGGTGATGGGCCCACAGGACGGCGTCGACTACGTGGTGCGTGCGGCCCACGAGATCGTGCACAACATGGGCCGCACCGACATCGGCTTCACGCTCATGGGCAGTGGCGACTGCTACCACGAGCTGGTCGCCCTGCGCGACGAGCTCGATCTCGGCGACTACGTCGAGTTCACTGGCCGCGTCCCCGACGATGTGGTCAAGCGCGTGCTCTCGACCGCCGATGTGGGACTCTCGCCCGACCCCAAGAACCCGCTGAACGACGTGTCGACGATGAACAAGACCCTCGAGTACATGGCGTTCGAGCTGCCGGTCGCCGCGTTCGACCTGCTCGAGACGCGCGTCTCGGCCGGCGCCGCCGCGATGTACGCCGAGCCGAACCTCGTCGAATCCTTCGCGCAGGTCATCGTCGAGCTCATCGACGACGAGCCCCGCCGCAAGGAGATGGGTGCGGTCGGCCGCCACCGGATCGACACGGAGCTCGCCTGGGTGCATCAGCGACCGAACTACGTCGGCGTGTACGACTCGCTGCTGCGGCCGGAACGAAACGGATTCGCGCCGCGTGACGAGGACGCGAAGAACGGCGCCTGAGTCATGTGCGGTATCGCGGGGTGCTACCAGCGCGCGGACGGACCTCACCTTGCGCGCGCCATGGCCGATCGGCTCGCACACCGCGGACCCGACGGTCTCGGCTTCTACGACTACGGCTACGAGTCCGGTGCCGTCGTGTGCTCGCTGGCTCACCGCCGGCTCTCGATCATCGATCTCAGTGAGGCGGGCGCGCAGCCCTTCACGAAGGACGGGCTGAGCCTCACGTACAACGGCGAGCTCTACAACTACCGCGAGCTGCGCGCGGAGCTGGTCGCGGCCGGCGTGAGCTTCCGCTCCGCGTGTGACACGGAGGTCGTGCTCGAAGCGTGGCGCGTCTGGGGTGCGCACGCGCTCGAGCGTTTCCGCGGCATGTTCGCGTTCGCCCTCTTCGACGAACGCACCGACTCGATGGTGCTGGCCCGTGACCAGCTCGGGATCAAGCCGCTCTACTACCTGCACCGCGACGGTTCGGTCGTGTTCGCATCGGAGCTCAAGGCGCTCGCCGGCGTGGTGGGGCACGAGCTCGAGATCGACCTCGGCACGGTCGTGGCGTCGATGCTTTATTACTGGGTCCCCGACCAACGCTGCGCGTACAAGGGCGTCGAGAAGCTCCAGCCGGGTACGTGGGCCGAGTTCCGTCCGGACGGCGCGCGTTGCCTGCACCGCTACTGGACCATCGCGGAGGTCGCGGCCGAAGCCGCGGCGGGACCGCCTGCGGATCTCGCGGCCGTGATCGAGGACTCGGTCGCTGCGCATCTCGTCGCCGACGTGCCGGTCTCGACCTTTCTCTCGGGAGGTCTCGACTCGAGCATCGTGAGCGTGCTCGCGAAGCGTCACAACGAGGCCATCGACGCGTACACGATCACGTTCCGGCCTGAAGACCAGCTCCGCGAGGCGATGCCCGACGACGCGATCTACGCGCGCAAGGTCGCGGCGCAGTACGGCATTGCGCTGCACGAGATCGAGATCGCTCCCGACGTCGCCGAGCTGCTGCCGCGCATGATCGACATCCTCGACGAGCCGAACGGCGACCCGGCCGCGATCAACACGGTGTTGATCTGCGAGGCCGCGCGCGCCGCGGGGGTGAAGGTGCTGCTGTCGGGCATGGGCGCCGACGAGCTCTTCGGCGGCTACCGCAAGCACCTCGCGTGCGTCACCGCCGAGCGGTACCAGCACCTGCCCCAGGCGCTCCGGAACCGCGCGATCCGTCCCGCGGTCGACCGGCTGCCCGTCGCGATCGGGGAGCGGGGACTGCGCCCGGCGCGCTGGGCGAAGCGCTTCCTCACCTTCGCCGACCTTCCCGAGGAGGCCGCGTTCCGCCGGAGCTACACGCTCTATGACGCGGCCGGGCTCACCTCGCTCGTCGGGCCCGACCTCGCTCCGTTCGTCGACGACGTCATCGACGAGCACCGGGAGGTCTACGAGGACTCCACGCTCGCCGACCACGTGAACCGGATGTGCCTCGCCGACGCCCGCCTCTTCCTGCCGGGCCTCAACCTCGCGTACACCGACCGGGCGAGCATGGCGGCGTCGACCGAGGTGCGCGTGCCGTTCGTCGACGTCGACGTCGTGCGGGCCGCGTTCTCGCTGCCGGGGTCGTCGAAAGTCAAGAACCGGGCCGGAAAGGTCGCGCTGAAGCAGGCCGCGGAGGCGTGGCTGCCGAAAGAGATCGTGTACCGGCCCAAGGCGTCGTTCGGCGCACCGATCCGGGCCTGGATCTCACGAGACCTGACCCAGCTCGTCGACGACGTGCTGGTCGGAGGGGAGATGGTCGGCTCAGGGCTCCTGCAGCGAGATGCGGTCGTTCGCTTGATCGACGAGGAACGCTCCGGACGCGAGGATCGGGCGAAGCAGATCTGGCAGTTGTTGTGTCTCGAACTTTGGTACGACCAGGCCCGCGCGCTCGGCGCTGCGGTCTGAGGTGGATGCATGAAGCAGGTCGCACAGAACTACAAGTCGGGCGAGCTGCTGGTGCTCGACGTGCCGCCGCCGGTGTGCAAGCCCGGTGGTGTGCTGGTGCGCTCACGGTTCTCGTTGATCTCGACCGGCACCGAGATGATGAAGGTCGGTGAAGCCAAGCTCTCGATGCTCGGCATGGCGCGTGCCCGTCCCGACCAGTTGCGCAAGGTCGTCGACACCGCGACCCAGTTCGGTCCGGCCGAGGCGTACAAGCGCGCGGTGAACAAGCTCGACTCGTACACACCGCTCGGCTATTCGCTGAGCGGGGTCGTCGAACAGGTCGGCGCGGGTGCCGAAGAGCTGTCGGTCGGTCAGATGGTCGCGTGCGCGGGCAACGACCACGCGCTGCACGCGGAGATCAACTGGGTGCCGCTGAATCTCTGCGTGCCGGTCGCGGCGGGGGTGCCGGCCGAGCACGCGGCGTTCGCGACCGTGGGCGCGATCGCGATGCACGGCGTCCGCCGAGCCGACGTCGCGCTCGGCGAGACCGCGTGTGTGATCGGTCTCGGCCTCGTCGGGCAGCTCGCGGTGCAGTTGCTCGTGGCGGCAGGCGTGCGCGTGGTCGGCTTCGACGTCGTCGCGGCGAGGTGTCGGACGGCCGAGGCCGCGGGCGCGACCGCGTGCGGCACGCCCGACCCCGAGGGCATCGCCCGCATCGAGCAGATCGTCGGCTCCATGACCGCCGGGCTCGGTGCCGACCACATCTTCATCGCGGCCGGTGGCACGTCGAACGAGCCGGTGCACATCGCGGCGCGCATCGCGCGCGACCGCGCCACCGTCGTCGACATCGGCAAGACCCGGCTCGATCTCCCGTGGAACGCGTACTACGACAAGGAGCTCGACGTCCGCTTCTCGCGTTCGTACGGTCCCGGCCGCTACGACGAGCGCTACGAGCTCGAAGGCATCGACTACCCGGCCGGCTACGTGCGCTGGACGGAGCGCCGCAATCTCGCGTGCTTCGTCGACCTCGTCGAGCGGGGGGCGTTGCCGATCGATCTCCTCGTCTCCGGCGCGTTCGCGGTCGATCGTGCGACCGAGGTGTACGCCCAGCTCGCCGACCACACCCTCGACGGCATCGGCTACCTCTTCGAATACCCGGTCGTGGCCCCGTCGCCCGTACCCGAGGTCGCGAGCACCAACGGTTCTGCGCGCGCGGTGCCCGGGGCGGCAACCCGCGCGCCGGCCCGCGTCGCGGGCGCGCCCGCGGGCGGACGCGCGTTGCGGGTCGGTTTCATCGGCGCCGGCAACTACGCGACCTCGATGTTGCTGCCGCACCTCAAGGACGATCCGCGAGTGCAGCTTGCGCGCGTGGCGACGGCACGGTCGCTGTCGGCGGTGAACGCGCAACGGCGCTTCGGTTTCGCGACCGCCGAGACGGGCGCCGACACGGTGCTCGACGACGACGGCATCGACATCGTGTTCATCGCGACGAGGCACCACTCGCACGCCGACCTGACGTGCCGCGCGCTCGAGCGGGGCAAGACGGTGTTCGTGGAGAAGCCGCTCGCGCTCTCGACCGAGTCGCTCGCGCGGGTGCTCGACGTCGTGGCCAGCAGCGGCAATGACCGGTTGATGGTCGGCTTCAACCGCCGCTTCGCCCCGCTGCTCACGGCCATGCGAGCGAGGTTCGGCGGGGTCACGGCGCCCGGCTCCGCGCGATACCTCGTCAACGCCGGTCCGCTGGAACAGGGCAGCTGGTATTCGAACGAGGAGCTCGAGGGCTCGCGCTTCGCCGGCGAAGGCGGCCACTTCATCGACACGTTGAGCTGGTGGTTCGACGCGCTGCCCGCGCAGATCTACGCCGTGACCGGCGCGAGCGGCGACGATCTCGTCGTGACGGTCGCCTTCGACGACGACTCGATCGCGACCATCAGCTACGTCACCGACGGCAACCGGCGGTTCCCGAAGGAGACGTTCGACGCAACCGCCGGCGGGCGCAGCGCGCGGCTCGACAACTTCAAGGCCGCAACCGTGTGGTCCGGCCGCCGCCGGCGGGCGCAGCGGTCGCCGATGAAGATCGACAAGGGTCAACGAGCCGAGCTCGATCAGTTCGTCGCGGCCGCACGGAGCGGTGGTCCGATGCCCATCCCGATCGCGTCGCTCGTCGCCACCACGCGCGCCACGCTCGCGGTCAACGAGAGCCTGGCGACCGGCCAACCTGTCGCACTGTGACCGCGGAACGGACCCTGGGACGGACAACCGTTCGGCTGCGCTGGTACGTGGCCCGCGCGCGGGCAATGTCGGCGGCCGAGGTTGTCTCCCGCGCGCGCGACCAGGCGCGGCGGCTCGCGTGGCAGCGCCGCCAGGTGCACCCGGGCGAGCCCGTCGCACCGCTGGCGAGCGCGCACCCGCGACCGTTCCCGACCCGGCTCGACCCCTCGCTCGCGACGGCGATCCCCGGGCCCGCGCGCACGGCGTTGCTGGAGGCGGCCGAGGGCCTGATGGCGGGCCGGTGGGACACGCTGGGGATCGAGCGTGACGATCTCGTCGCCCCCGACTGGTTCCTCGACCCCATCGGCGGGATCCGCGCGCCGGCCGACCGGTACGCGTTCCGCATCCAGCACCGTTCGGAAGCCGAGACCGGCAACGTCAAGCAGGTGTGGGAGCTCTCGCGCCACCAGCACCTCACCGTGCTCGCCGCCGCGTTCTTCGTGAGTGGCGACGCCCGCTACGCCGAGCGGGTCGACGAGCAGCTGCGTTCGTGGTGGGCCGTGAACCCGTTTCTGTCGGGCATCCAGTGGACGAGCGGGATCGAGGTCGGACTGCGGCTGATCGCGTGGGTGTGGATCCGCCGGTTGCTCGACGCGTGGCCCGCGGTCACGGGCCTGTTCGAGCGCAACGAGGTTGCGGTCCAACAGGTCGGCTGGCATCAGCAGTACCTCGCGGGGTTCCGCAGTGTCGGATCGTCGGCGAACAACCACGTGATCGCGGAGGCGGCCGGCCAGTTGGTCGCCGCGTGCGCGTTTCCGTGGTTCGACGACAGCAGCCGCTGGCGCGCGGACGCCGTCGAGCTGTTCGAGCGCGAGATCGCGCACAACACCTTCGCGAGCGGAGTCAACCGCGAGTTGGCCTCGGAGTACCACGGCTTCGTCGCCGAGCTGGCCTACTGCGCCGCGCTCGAAGCCGATGCGGCCGGCGTCGCCGTCGACCGCGAGACCTGGCAGGCGATCTGCCGGATGACCGATGTCGCCGCCGCGCTCCCCGACATTGCCGCGCAGCCGCCCCGCCAGGGCGATGGCGACGACGGGTACGCGTTGCGGGTCGACGGCCCGGCGGAGGACCACACCGGCGCATGGTCACCGGTCGTGGCGCTCGGTGACTCCGTGTTCGGATCCCTTCCCTGGTGGCCGGGGGTCGAGCCCGGCGTGATGAGCATCCTCGTCGGTTCGCTCGCTCGCGGGGCCCGTGAGGTCGCGGATCGCCCCGATCGGCGCCCGGCCCATTTCGCCGACGCGGGGATCACGGTGCTGCGGACCCGCCCGGAAGCCGGTGGTGGCGCGGAGATCTGGTGCCGGTGCGACGGCGGTCCGCACGGATTCCTCGCGACGGCGGCCCACGCCCACGCCGACGCGCTCTCGATCGAGGTCCGCCACGACGGGATCGAGATCTTCGCCGACCCCGGCACCTACTGCTACCACGGTGATCCTGAGTGGCGGTCGTATTTCCGGTCGACTCGCGGGCACAATACGATCGAGCTCGCCGGTGTCGACCAGTCTCGTTCCGGCGGCCCGTTTCTGTGGGTGAGACCGGCCCTGACGCGGATCGTCGCGGTGGAGCATGGAGACGACGGCGAGGTCCTTGCGTGGTGCGCGGAGCACGATGGCTACACGAGTGCGACGCCGCCCGCGGCGCATCGCCGCACGGTGCGGCTCGACCGCGCCGAACGGCGCCTGGTCGTGGTCGATCGGATCGACACCACCGGTGATCACGCCCTGGCCCTGCACTTCCATCTCGGTCCGACGGTCGACGCCATGTTGAACGCGGCCAATGCCTCGCTGTCGTGGCCCACGCGCGGAAGTGCGGGCGGCGCGGGCGGAAAGGCCACCCTCGCGTTGCCCGGTGCGCTGCAGTGGAGCGTGCATCGCGGCGAGACCGCGCCGATCCGCGGTTGGTATTCACCGCGGTTCGGTGTCAAGACGCCGGCGGTCACCCTCGTCGGAGTCGGCACGTGCCCGCACGCGTCGCTGGAGCTGCGAAGCGAGCTCGCCTTCCATGACTGACGCGACCTCGATGACCGACGCGACGCGGATCGTCATCGCGACCCTCATGTCGCGCGCGGGCACCACCGGCCTCCAGACGCACGTGCGCGAGGTGTCGGAGTACTTCACGCGCGTCAGCCGGCCGGTCATGGTGGTCACGCCCATGTCGCGCGCCGCGGCACTGGCGGTGCCCGTGTTCGGAGCGCGCCTCGCGGTCGAGAAGGCGAATGCCGCCGCGGGTGTCGTGTGGTACCGCGTGTCGCACCAGCAGTTCCTCCTTCACGCGCTCCGTCGCGCGGTCGCGGGCCCCGGCGACGTGGTCGTCTACGCACAGTGTCCGGTGTCCGCGCGCGCCGCGCTCGACGCGCGCACCGACGCGTCGCAGCGGGTCGTGATGGCCGTGCACTACGACGGCTCGCAGGCCGACGAGTGGTCCGACAAGGGCGCGATCACCAAGAACGGCCGCATCTTCCGATGGATCAGGAACCTCGAGGAGTCGACCATTCCCGAGCTCGACGGGCTCGTCTTCGTCTCCGCGTCGGCCCGCCGCTCGCTGATCGCCTGCATTCCCGGCGCCGACGCGGTCGAGTCGGCCGTGGTGCCCAACTTCACGTTTCCGATGACGCCGACCGTGTCGCCGATCGCCGTGCCCGCCGACCTCGTGACCGTCGGAGGGCTCGAGCTCCACAAGAACCAGGCCTATCTGCTCGACGTGCTCGCGGCCGCGAACCGTCTCGGTCGGCGTTACACGCTCGACGTCATCGGTGAGGGCCCCACCCACAAAGCGTTGCTCGCCCGCCGCGCTGAGCTCGGGCTCGATGATCAGGTCCGCATGCACGGGCGGCTGCCCTCCGCGCGCCCCGCGCTGCCGGGCCACCGCGCGTACGTGCATGCCGCGACACGCGAAGCGTTCCCGTACGCGGTCATCGAGGCGATGGCCGCGGGACTCCCGATCGTCACCGGCCCGACCGGCGGCATCCCCGAGATGGTCGACGACGGAGTCGAGGGCCGCTTCTGGCCCCTCGACGACGCCGACACCGCGGCGCGGACCCTCGTCGATCTGCTCGACGACGAGCCGCGGCGCGCGAGTGTCGGTGCGGCCGCGTTGTCCCGGTTCGGTCACGGGTTCGACGCCGCGGTCGTGGGTCCGAGGCTCGAACGACTCCTGGTTTCCGAGCTGACGAGGCCGAGCATTCCTCCTGCGAAATCGGACACTCCGCCGTGACCGGCTCCGACGTCGTGACCCCCGCTCCGGGGCGCCTCGCGCGTTTCCGTGAGCCGGGCTCGGCGCCTCGTCGCGCGCTGATCACGACGATCGACCAGTCCTTCGCGTCGGCGTCGAACTTCGCCGTCGGCATCGTCGTTGCCCGCGTCTCGGGCCCCGCGGGCCTCGGTGCGTACTCGGTCGCGTACACGCTCTGGCTGGCGATGTCGGCCGGGCACCGGGCCGCGATCACCGACCCGATGTCGATCGAGAACGACGCCCTGCACGAAGACGCGAGCGAGCGCCTCCAGGCCGGCCTGGCGGCGGAGCTGACCTTCGGCGTGGCCATCGCGATCCTCGTCGCCGCGATCAGCTTCCCGCTGGTCGTGTGGGGCGCCCGCCCCGTCGGCATCGCGCTCCTGACCCTGGCGCCCTTCGTGCCGTTCCTCCTGGCGCAGGACTACTGGCGCTGGGTCGGCTTCATGCAGGCCCGTCCCGACCGATCGTTGCTGAACGATGCGCTGTTCAACGGAGTCCAGGCTGTGAGCCTCGCGGTGCTCATTCTGAGTGGGCTACGCTCACCCTCAGTGGCAATTGCCGCATGGGGCGTGGGGGCCATCGCGGGCGCGATCTACGGACTGAAGCAGTTCTCGGTGGTCCCGAAGCTCCGGGGCGGGGTAGCGATGGTCGGGTCCCGGTGGCCCATGAGCAAGTGGCTGGTGGCGAGCGGCGCCGCCGGATGGGGCGGCAGCCAGGCGTATCCCCTGCTCGCGGGGCCTGCCGTCGGCGATGCCGGCCTCGGTGGGCTCAAGGCCGCGCAGAGCCTGGTGTCGGGCCCGTCGCTCGTGCTGCTCCAGGCCGGCGGGAGCATCGGGCTTCCCGAGGCGTCCCGGGCGTTCGAGAAGGACGGTTGGGCCGGGCTCCAGCGGGTCGCGCGGTGGGTGACCCTCGCCGGGGTGGTGAGCGTCGGATCGGTCTCGGTGATCGTCTTCGCCGCCGGTCACCCGTTGCTCGACCACATCTACGGCCACCACCACCAGTTCGTGAAGTACACCCAGACCGCCAACATCATCGCGGTGGCGTGGCTGATCCAGGCCTTCGGGCTCGGCACGATCCTGACACTCAAGGCGACGCGCCAGACGCGCCGGCTGTTCCAGGTCGCCGTCGTCTCGTTCGTGGTCGCGGCCGTCGCGATCGTGGCGTTCTCCTACGCGTGGGGCCCGAACGGAACCGCGTGGGGGTTGGTCGTACAGTCGACGGTCACGCTGCTCGCGCTGTACTGGGCTCAGCGCCACGCGGCGCGCGAGTTCGCCGATGTGAAAGGGGCGGCTGTATGACGGAGCAACCCCTCGATCTCCGGCGAGTTGCGCGCGCCCTGTCGCGCGGCGTGGGGACCATCGGTGTCTGCCTCGCGGCGGCGGTCGTCGTGACGCTGCTCTACACCGTGGTGAAGCCGCCGCCGTATCACGCGACCGCGCTCGTGCTGCTCCCCGCGTCGGGGGTCGACAGCACCGGGCAGCCGACGCGCAACGTCAACACCGAGGTCCAGGTCGCGGCGAGCGGCGACGTATTGACGATCGCCGCCGGCAAGCTGCGCCCGAAGCCGCACGTCTCCGAGTTGAAGGACCACCTGAAGGTCACCGCGCCGACGCCCGACATCCTGGCCTTCACCGTGAGGGCCTCGTCGGGTGGCCGCGCGATCGCGGCCGCCAACGCGGTCGCCGACGGCTACCGCCAATACTCGGCGACCGGTGCGACCTCGCAGTTGGACAAGGTCCTCGGCGTATACAACGCGGCCGCGGCACAGCTCAAGGTGCAGATCGCCCGCTCCCAAGACGAGATCGACAACGCGCGGGCGAAGCTGGCGACGCTGCCACCGAACAGCCCGCAGGCGAGTGCGCAGCAAGGGCTCATCACCTCACTGCAGAGCGAGCAGAACGACGCGACGAGCCAGCTCATCAACGTTCAGAGTGAGGTCTCCACCGCGAAGTTGAACAGCGACGTCAACAGCTCCGGCATCAAGGTGCTCGAGCGGGCGACGTCGGCATCGAACTCGGCGGCCAAGGCCGCGCTGCTCAATCTCTTTGGGGGCCTGCTCCTCGGTCTGATCGTCGGTTGCTCCATCGTGCTCGCCCGCGAAGGCCGTGACCGCCGGCTGCGCCTGCGCGACGACATCGCGCGCGCCGCGGGTGCGCCGATCGTCGCCGCGATCGCGACGCGCCACGTGGCCGACGCCGACGAGTGGCTCGCGCTGTTCGAGAACTACGAAGCGAGTGCCGACGAAGGTTGGAGTCTGCGCCGCGCAGTACGCAGCCTGCTCACCGCCGACGCCGAGCCGCCCGCGGGCGTCACGATCGTGACGATGGCCGGCGACTACGCGGCCGTTGGCATCGCGCCGCAGCTCGCGGTGTTCGCGGCGGCATCGGGCGTGCGCACACTGCTCGTCGTCACCGGTCGCGATCCGTCGGTCGCAACGTTGCGCCAGGCGTGCCGCGAGGCTCAGCTCGCGATCAAGCCCGCGCGCACCAACCTCTGGATCAAGGAGGCCGTACCGGGGGAACGGGTCGAGTCCGACGCCGCGCAGTTGGTCGTCACCGTTGCCGTCACCGAACAGGGCACGCTCGATCTCGACCCCGACCGACCGTCGACCGTGCTGCTCGGCGTCTCCGCCGGCGTGGCGACTCCCGAGTCGATCGCCGAGGTTGCGAAGGCCGCAGCCGGCGCCAAGCGGCCGCTGGCCGGGGTCATCGTCGCGAACCCAGAGGCCGACGACAGCACGACCGGCCGCATCTCCGAGCCGACGCCCGGGCGGCGGCTCGCGAACCGGCGCCTCCGGACGCAGCCGGGGTCGGCGTCGTGAGCATGATCGCCGACAACGGCAGCGAGCTGCTCGTGCCGGCCGCGGCCGACCGCGTCGTGAGCTTTGCCCACGTGGCTGCGGCGATCCGGCGCCGCTGGCGGCCGGTCGTCGGTCTGGCGGCCACCGCGATGATCCTCGGCGTGCTGCTGGGCGTGGCCGTTCCCAAGTCGCACTCGGCGACGTCGTCACTCTTCCTGCAGTTCCCGGCCGGCTCCGACCCCGGGCGCGCGATGGCGACCGATCTCACGCTGCTGCAGACGCGGGCGGTCGCGGCGGCGGCCGAGAAGGGGCTCGGTTTGAAGGGGCCGCCCGAATCCTTCCGCTCCCTGTACCGGGGCAAGATCCTCAGCGACGCCGTCTTGCAGGTCACCGCCGTCGGTCCGAGCTCTGACATCGCCGTGCGCCGGACGATCGCCGTCGACAAGGCGTTCCTCGCGTTCCGGAAGTCGGTGTACGACCAGCAGCTCGGCTTGGTCGTGGCCGTGCTGAACGCTCAGCAGACCGGGCTCCAGACCCGCGTCGCCGAAGTGACGAGAGAGATCGAGAACTTCAACACCGCGCCGGCGGGAACCGTGCTCGACGACCT
>JBBSEC010000107.1:0-16270 GCA_038240075.1 Acidimicrobiia bacterium | reverse complement strand
TGCGCGAGCCGCACGGTGCGGTGCTGATCGCGCGGCTCGACCGCCCCGACGCGCGCAACGCGCTGAGTCCGCAGCTCATCCGCGCGATCGGCGCCGCGATCCACGACGCCGAGACCGACACCGCCCTGAGGGCGGTCGTGCTCACCGCGTCGGGTGACCGCGCGTTCTGCAGCGGCATGGACCTCCGGGCCTTCGCCGCCGGCGACTCGTTCGACCTCGGCAACGACGATGCGGCCGGCGCGTTCTTCCGCCTCATCGAAGGCCGCGCCCAGGTTCCGGTCATCGCCGCCGTGAACGGCACTGCGGTGGCGGGCGGCTTCGAGCTCGTGCTCGGGTGCGACGTGATCGTCGCCGCCGAGCACGCCACGTTCGGTCTCCCCGAGGTGAAGCGCGGCCTCTTGCCGGCCGGGGGCGGCACGTTCCTCGGGACGCGGATCCCGCTGAGCATCGCGCTCGAGATGACGCTCACCGGCGACCCGATCAGCGCGGCCCGGGCCTACGAGCTCGGGCTCGTCAACGCGGTGGTGCCGGCCGACGAAGTGCTGTCACGCGCGATCGCGGTCGCGAGCCGCATCGCGGAGAACGGTCCGCTCGCGGTCACCGCGATCAAGGAGCTCGTCCGCCTGGCCGTCGCCGACTCGGCCCGCGCCGCCGAGCGGCTGCGCGAGCTGCAACCCGTCGTCTTCGGCAGCGACGACGCGCGTGAAGGCGCGGCGGCATTCGTGGAGAAGCGCCCTCCCGTGTGGCGCGGACGCTGACGGCGACCATGCGGGCCGCGGTGTGCCGCGAGTACGGCGGTCCCGACGTGCTCGTGATCGACGACATTGCCGCGCCACCGCTTCTCCCGGGACACGCGCGCGTGCGAGTTGCCGCCGCCGCGGTCAACTACCCGGACGTGCTGCTCGTCGCCAACCAGTACCAGATCACGGTGCCGACCCCGTTCGTGCCGGCAGCGAGTTCGCGGGCGTGGTGAGCGAGGTTGCCGACGATGTGGACGGCAGCGTCGCGGTCGGCGAGCGGGTGTTCGGCTCGTGTCTCTTCGGCGCGTTCGCGGAAGAAGCGGTGGTGCCGGCGAGCTCCCTCACGCCGACGCCCGACACCGTCGACGACGTCCACGCCGCGTCATTCGGTGTGGCGCACCGCACCGCGTATCACGTGCTGCGATCGGTCGCCGCGCTCGCGCCCGGCGAGGAGCTCATCGTGCTCGGCGCCGGGGGTGGCGTCGGGCTCGCCGCGGTGCAGCTCGGTACTGCGCTCGGCGCGTCGGTGACTGCGGTCGCGTCGTCGCCGGAGAAGCTCGAGGCCGCAGCGTCGCACGGTGCGCGGCGCCTCGTCGACCATCGCGGCCACCGTCCACTCCGGGAGGCACTGCGCGACGTGCTTCCCGACGGCGGCGACGTCGTCGTCGACCCGGTCGGCGGTGAGCTCTCGGAGGCCGCGTTGCGCGCGTTGCGATGGGGCGGCCGCTTCGTGACCGTCGGCTACGCGTCGGGAGTGATCCCCAAGATCCGGCTGAACCTCGTCCTGCTGAAGGGCGTGCACATCCTCGGGTTCCAGATGATCGACTTCCTCACCCACGCGCCCGACGAGTTCGCCCGCAACGAGGACGAGTTGCTCGCGCTGCTCGCGACGGGGCGCGCACTCCCCCACATCGGCGCCCGGTTCGCGTTCGACGACGCCGCGGCCGCGCTGCAGTACGTCGTCGGCGGCCGCGCCGTCGGCAAAGTCGTCCTCGATCTCGCCTGAAGGCGCTACAGCGCGCCGTAGCGACCGAGCAGGAAGTGCACGGCCGGCGTCGCGTCGGGGAACGACTCCGTCAGGCCCGCACTGAAGTATCCCGAGTCGGTGATCATCGTCTGGCCGGTGATCGCGGAGGCCGCGTCACTGCAGAGGAACAGCAGCGGGTACGCCTGCTCGAGCGGGGTCGCCGCCTCGACACCGACCGCGGCGCGGTAGTCGGCGCCGAAACCGAGCCACATGTCCTTGTTGGCCCGCGCGAGCGGCGTGTCGGTCGGCCCGGGGCAGATGGCGTTGATGCGGATGCCCCGCTTCAGCAGTCCCATCGCTTCGCGCGCGACGTACGCGCAGATGGCCTGCTTGCTCCACATGTAGTCGGCCTTGCCGTGGTCGTGCGCCCACTGCGACGCGGCGTCGAAGTCGGTGATGTCGAGGTACTCCTTCGCCAGCGCGAGGTTCGCCTCCCAGCCGAGACCGGCGGCCGACGAGATGAAGCCGATCGCGGACGGGCGCGTGAGCAGGTCGCGCGCGAGGAGCAGGTCGATCAGGTACCGGTGTCCGATGAAGTTGATCTTCTCGATGCCCGGCGTGCCGTCGGCGACGCCCGCACACGAGAAGAGCGCGTGAAACGGGCCGCCGGACGCGTCGACGGCCGCATCGATGGTGGCGCGGTCGGCGAGATTGACGTGGATCGGCGTGACGCCCTCGATCTTCACCTCGGCGAAGTCGAGACCGATCACCTCGGCCCCGGCGTCGACTGCGAGCGCCGCCGTCGCCGCGCCCATGCCGCTCGCGGCGCCCACCACGAGGACCCGCTTCCCGTCGTACCTGAACGCTTCGAACACCGACGTGCCTTTCCGTCTGACTCCGACCTGCTGATCCTCTGGGCTCGGATCATGGCATGAGAACGGTGCCTTCGTTTTGTGCTCGCGCTGTTCGAGGAGACGGTGCGCGAGGCGGGTGACCGACCGCCGCGCCGGCGGTCGTCGTGATGGAAGACTCGCACCGTGTACGGCTTCGGCGATCTGAAGCTCGACGTCGGGGCGCGGGAGCTCCGTCGAGCCGGTTCGCCCGTCCACCTCGAACCGCAGGCATTCGACCTGCTCGCCTACCTGATCGAACACCGAGATCGCGTCGTTCCCAAGCACGAGCTGCTCGATCGCGTGTGGGGCCACAACTTCCTGTCGGAGGCGAATCTCACGACGCGGATCAAGGAGATCCGCCGGGCGGTCGGCGACGACGGCCGACAGCAGCACACCATCAAGAACGCGCGCGGGCGCGGGTATCGATTCGTCGCCGAGGTTCGCGACGAATCGGCGCCGCTCGGTCGCGCCCGCTCCACCCGATCGTCGCTGATCGGGCGCGATGCCGACCTGCAGGCCGTCCTCGATCTCCTCGAGCAATCGCCTCTCGTCACGCTCACGGGCGCCGGCGGCGTGGGCAAGTCGGCGCTCGCTGCCGCGGCTGCGATGCAACTCAACGGAACGTGTGACGACGGAGTGCACCTGATCGAGCTCGGTGCGGTGCCGTCAGGAGAGGACGTGGTGCCGGCCATCGCACGCACGCTCGACGTCGTGCTCGACAGCGCGCGGCCCGACGGTGCACTCCAGGCGATCTCGCGCCTTGACGCGGTCTTGGTGCTCGACGGCTGCGAGCACGTTGTCGACGCTGCGAGCGAGTTCGTCGCGCGCCTCTTCGGTGTCACCGGTGCACGAGCGCGCGTGCTCGCGACCAGCCAAGTTCGACTGGGGCTCAGTGCCGAGACGGTCGTGTCCGTCGCACCGCTGGACGTCGAACACGCCGCCGCGCTGTTCACGGTGCGCGCCCGCGCCGTACAGCCGTCGTGGGATCCGCACGCGATCGGCCCTGAACGCATCGCCCGCCTCATCGCTTCTCTCGATCGGCTGCCGCTCACCATCGAGATGGCGGCAGGGCGAATCGGTTCGATGACGTTCGACGACCTCGAGCGGGCGATCGCCGAGCGGCTGCCGCTGCTCCAGATGTCGCATCGAGCGCCGACGCGTCGTCATCGTTCACTCGGGTCGCTCGTTGCATGGTCGGCCGAGCTCCTCGACACCCCGCAGCGCGAGCTGTTCACGCGTTTCTCGGTCTTCGCCGGTCCGGTGACGGCAGCCGAGGCGGGCGCGGTGCTCGCACCCGACGCACCAGGATCCGTCACGTTCGATCTCGCCGCGCTCGCCGAGCGATCGCTGCTCGTGGCCGACGGCACCCGGTCGCAGACCCGCTATGCGATGTTCACGACGGTGCGAGCGGTCGCCGAACAATGGCTCGAGCAATCGGGCCGCGCCGAGACCGAGCGTCGACGGCACGCCGAACACGTGGCGGAGGTGCTCGGCGCGATTGACGACCAGCTCCGCACGACGCAGGAAGGCGACGGACGGCGCCGGCTCGAGGATCTCGTCGATGAAGCGCGCGCGGCGCATCGATGGGCACGGCAGGACGATCCGGCGTTGGCGTCGCGGATGAGCGCCGCGCTCTTCCATGCGGCGTACTCGAGCTTGTGGCACGAGCCGGCTGAGTGGAGCCGCGCCCTGCTGGCCTCGCACGCGGGTGCGGCCGAACCGCGATATCCCGGCGCGACGCTGTTGGTGGCCGCGGCGGCCGCGCACCGAGGCGATCTCGTGTTCGCCCGCGAGCGAGCATCGGCCGTCGCAGCAGCGGCGGAGGGACGCTTGCGAGCGATTGCCATCGAGCTCCTCGCCGATGTCGCGCTCTACGAAGGCGACCTCGACGGCGCGAGACGCGCGGGCGACGAGCTACGCCGGATCGGCGACCGGCTCGGAGACCGGCATGCAGCGACGTTCGGAGTCGTCGACGCCGCGCTCGCGCGGATCTACGGCGGCGAACCGCAGCGGGCGCTCGATGATCTCGCCGGCGTCGACGCGCGCGAGCTCGCGCCGACCGACCGAGCCTGGTTGGCGCTGACGAGGGGCGACGCCCTCAGCGCGCTGGGCGATCCGGCCGCCGCCGCCGACTATCTCGCGGCCATCGAGCTGGGAAGCAGCGTCGGAAACCGCTTCGTCGTGTCGGCGTCGATGACGTCGCTCGCAACGGAATACGCGCGATCGGGTGCGATGGCCGCGGCGCTCGATGCGTTCGGGGTAGCACTCCGTAGCTTCGTGCGGCACGGGAACCACACGCACGCGGTCACCGCGATGCGCAACCTCGTCGGTGTGCTCGAAAACCTCGGAGACGAACGGGCTGCCACGGTCATCGCGGGTGCGATGTCGAGCGAACGCTTACGGGTGAGCTACGGGCGGGAGGCCGAGCAGATCGTCGCCCTGCTCGACCGAACGCAGCGACGAGTCGGCTCGAGTCGGTTCGGCGAGTGGTTCTCGCACGGGCAAAGCCTCGACCTCCACGACGCCCTGCTCCTTGCGGTCGAGATCGTCGAGCGCCACCGACGCGAATCCTCAGACGATCCTCACACGGCCCACGAGCAGTCGGGCCCATCCGGTGCAACGCTCGACACATGACGAAGAACCCGACCCGCACACAATTCCCCGCTCCCGACACCCTCGTCGTCACCGACGCAGGATTGGAAACGTGGCTGGTCTTCGAACGCGGCGTCGAGCTGCCGGCCTTCGCCGCCTACCCCGTCGTCGCGACGCCCGAGGGGCGCGCGCTGCTCACGGAGTACTACGAGCACAACCTCGCGATCGCCCCGCAGGCCGGTGTCGCGCTCGTGCTGGACGCACCCACCTGGCGGGCGAACCCGGACTGGGCGGCGACGCTCGGACATGATCGAGTCACGCTGACGCGGTTCATCCAGGAGTCGGTCGACCTGGTGCACCGCCTTCGAGCGCAGTGGAGGGGCCGCGAGCCGTTCCTCGTCGGGGCGGCCGTCGGCCCGCGCGGTGACGGCTACGCGATCGACGTGGCGATGAACGCCGAGGAGGCCGCCGCCTACCATTCCTTCCAGCTCCGGTGTCTCGCCGACTCGCCGGTCGACGTCGTCACCGCGATGACGATCGGCTACGCCGACGAGGCGATCGGCATCGCGCGCGCCGCCGAGGACGTCGACCTGCCGATCGTGATCTCGTTCACGCTCGAGACCGACGGCCGGTTGCCGTCGGGCATACCACTCGGTGACGCGATTGCGTGCGTCGACGACGCGACCGACCGCTTCCCGATTCACTACATGATCAACTGCGCGCACCCGACCCACTTCGAACCCGTGCTGGCCGGCGCAGCGCCGTGGATCTCGCGCATCGGCGGGCTGCGCGCCAACGCTTCGACGCTCAGCCATGAGGAGCTCGACGAGATGGAAGAGCTCGACTCCGGCGACCCGGACGATCTTGCGGAGCGCTACGCGCGTCTCCGGGCGACGCTCCCGGCAATGCGCGTCGTCGGAGGGTGCTGCGGCACCGACCACCGTCACGTTGCCGCCATCGTCGCGGCGATCCTCAGGGAGAGCGTTTGAGGGCGAGCGCGACGATGGCGTCGAACTCGGCGTCGCGCAGCGGAACCACCGACAGGCGATTGCCCTTCGCGAGCAGCCGGCAGTCGGCGAGCTCGGGGACCGTGCGCAACTCGTCGAGCGAGACGAAAGGAAGGGCGCGCACCGGCGCGACGGTCACCCAGTCCCAACGGGGATCCTCGGGCTTGCTCGCGGCGTCGTAGTACTTGCTCTCGGGATCGAACTGCGTGGGGTCCGGTTCGGCGGTCTTGACGATCTTGCAGATGCCGGCGACGCCGGGCGGCTTCGCGTTCGAGTGGTAGAAGATCGCCTGCTCGCCGCGCTGCATCGCGCGCATGAAGTTGCGCGCCTGATAGCTGCGGATCCCGTCCCAACCTTCGCGCTTCGCCCGCACGAGGTCGTCGTACGAGAAGACGTCGGGTTCGGATTTGAGCAGCCACCGCGCCATCTCTCGACCCTATGACGGTCTCGACCCGCGGCGCATCAGGGCGCGATGCCGTACACCGCGAGGACCGTCCTCTTCGGCAGTTGCGACGTCTCGACCGAGACGTCGAGGAAGTCGGCGGCTCGGCACCGCTCGGCGAAGGCCTCCGCCTGCTCGCGGGTCCAGCCGTGGCTCGCGAGCCCTGTCGCTTCCGGCTGCCTTCGCCGCTCGATCGCAAGGAGACGACCACCCGCAACGAGCACCCGGCCCGCCTCGGCGAGAGCCCGGTCGATGTCGTGCCAGTGATGGACGGTCGAGAGCGCCCACAGCACCGTCGCCGAGTCGTCGTCCAGTGGGAGACGCTCGGCGGTTCCTTCGATCCACGCGATCGAAGACCGGCGCCGCGTCAGCCGCCGAGCCAGGCCGAGCATCGGCGCGGCCGGGTCGACGCCGGTCACCGCCGCACCGAGCCGGGCCGCTTCGCGGGCGGCAACGCCGGGACCGCAACCGATGTCGACGACGCGGTCTCCCCGTTCGACGCGGGTCAGTTGCGCGGCCAGGCGGGCAACCTCGCGGCGTCCGGCGATCATCGTGAGGCCCGCGAGCAGGCCGCTGATCCCCGAGAAGCCGGGGTGGTCGTGGTGGTGGTTCGGGGCGGGAGGTGTCGGGTTCTGCATAGGCTCGAGCTTGAATGTTGAACCCGGGTTCAAGTCAAGGGGAAATTCGAGTCGGGGGGACGATATGGACGACGGCCTCGTGACGATCGGTGAGCTCGCGCGGCGGGCCGGCATCCCAACCTCGACGGTGCGCTACTACGAACGGCGCGGCCTCGTCCGGCCGACGCCCGGCGTTCCGGACAGCGCCGCTACCGCGATGGCACGGTGCGCCTCGTGGTCTTCATCGGAATGCTGAAGGACACGGGCTTGTCACTCGACGAGATCGCCGGTGTCCTGAACGCGGCGAGCGTCGACGAGTGGAAGGCGATCGGACAGCGGCGCCTCGCCGTGCTCGACGAGGAGATCGCCCGCTTGGAACACGCGCGTGAGTATCTGCGCGGCGCGCTGCTGTGCCGCTACGACCATCCGGTCAGCGAGTGCGCCATCATGGGCATGGAGATCGATCGGCGTCTGCAACCACACGCGGGTTGACGGTCGCCCGGGCGCGCGATCAGTCGGCCCTCGGAGCCGAATCGGCGTCGATGCGCGCGATGGCGCGGTAGTAGGCCATCTCGAGCGCGGATGCGCGTGGCCAGCCCGCGTAGTAGGCGAAGTGCAGCACCACCTCTTGGAACTCCTCGCGCGAGATGTCGCCACTCGCGAGCGCCGCGTAGACGTGCTGCTGCACGGGCTCGTCGACGGCGGCGCACGCCACGCACGCGAGCGTGATGAAACGACGGTCGCGCCGCGAGAGCCCGGGACGGTCCCAGAGCTCACCGAACACGGAGTCGACCACGCCGTGCGAGAGGTACGGCGTGACCGGCGGCGGCGCGTCCGACACCATGACCTCGCGGTAGCGGCGCCGGCCGGTCTCGGTGCGCGCCTCGGCGAGCGTGCGGCTCACGCGCTCGATCTCGTCATCCTGCACTGGTGCCTCCGGAGGGCTCGGCGAGCGGTTGGTTCATGGCGACGACTGCCGGTTGAACGCCGCGATCAGTCCGCCGTCGACGCGGATGTCGCACCCCGACACGAACGCCGCGCGGTCGGAGCAGAGGAACGCAACGGTGTTCGCGATGTCGTCGGTACGACCGGGGAGCACGGTCTCGGATCCCGAGCGGTCGGACCCAGAGCGGCCGGCACCGACGGGCGTGATCTCGGCCAGCCACGTCTTGATCGGATTGTGCTCGAGCTCGAGCCGTCCCATCTCGGTGTCGATGAGGCCCGGCGAGAGCGACACGACGCGTCCACCGCGTTGGCCCCACGCGACGGCGGCGCGTTCGCACAGCCGGATGACGCCCCGCTTCGCGAGGCGATAGGTCGCACCCGGGTCGGGCTCGTCGCCCGCGAGCGACTGGAACCGCGCCTCGAAGCCGGCAACGAGCGGATCGTCGAGCACGTCGTCCATCGCGGGATCGAACGCGCCCATGTGACCTGACACCGAGGCGAGGCACACCGCCACACTGCCCGGCACAACGTGCGGCAGGAACCCGTCGAGCAACCGCGCCGACGCCGCGAGGTCGACGCGCAGGATCTCGCGCCAGCCCGCCATCGACGGTGAGAGGCCCGCGGTGTGCACGAGGGAATGAAGATCGCCGAGGGCAGCGGCGCGCGCGGCGAGATCGGCGACCCAGGCCGGATCGCCGAGATCACCGGCCGCGGTGCACACCTTCGCCGTCGCGATCGCGTCGCGCTCGACACGCTCCGCGGCCGCGGTGAGACGGTCTTCGTCGATGTCGGTGACCAACACGACGTCGACGGCGGGGGCGAGCGCACGAACGCATGCCGATCCCATCGCGCCCGCGGCGCCCGTCACGACCGCGACCGTTGTCAACGGCGGGTGCGTCCCGGCTCGATCTCCGACGCGAGTCGCGGGCGCTCACCCGGGCCGCCGATCGCGGCGCGCTCGCGTCGCAGGCGCGATTGCGAGTCGGCTTCGGCGTGCTCGGCGCCGGGCTGACGAGGGAGCGCGAACCCCGTATAGGCGACGCGCCGCTCGCGGCTCGCGGGGTGCGTCGAACGATGGAGCGCGCACGACATGTGCACCGTGAGGTCGCCCCGGTCGGCTCGCAGGTTCACGCGCGGTAGGTCGAGCTCCCGCTCGACCTGGGCGCGCGCGATGTTCGCCCGGTGCGAGCCGGCGACGACGTCGAGGCCGCCGTGCGCCTCGTCGACCGGCGTCAGGCAGATGCCGACGGTGAGGCCGGAACAGAACATCGAGTGCCCGCCGCGTTCGCAGTCCTTGTGCCACGGCAGGCAGGCGAGCCCCTCGACCGAGTCCACCCGCTTCGTCAGCCCCTCCGCCGTGACCTCGGTGAAGTGTTCGCCGAACGGATCACCCGGGCGGTGGCCGTCGCCGAGGAGCTCACCGACCGCGAGGAAGCGGGGGTCGGCGAGCAGGGCGCGCAGCGACTCCGACTGCCGGGCGAAGTCGAGGATGCGGCACGGATAGCGCTCGCCCGTGCGCGTCGCCGCCCACCACGAGGCGCCGTCGTCGGGACGGGCCGCGTCGGCGGCACGCGCGAAGTCGGCATCGACTGCGTCCATCTCGTCGTCGGTGAACACACCCTGCAGGAGCAGGAACCCGCCTTCCGCGAGGAAGTGCGCCGCCTCGCCTCGTTGATCACCGAGCCGGAACCGCTGGTCGAGCGCGAGGGGCGAGCCGTCGAGCGCGCGCATCGCGACGTCGCCGGGCCGGTACACGCCCCGGCCGTCGAGCGCGGAGCGCAGCACGGGATCCCACGCGCAGAACGCCTCGTTCGACGCGGGGTCGCCTTCGACCCGCGCGCCGATCACGAGACCGAGCGCGGTGCGCTGCTCGCGGACGAGGTCGGCGAACGCGCCGGCGTCGAGCGCGACGTGCAAGCTCGTGGCTTCGCGTCCGGGGACGACCTCGAGGGTCCGGTCGTTCCGCCGCAGCGTCCACACGTCGTCGTCGACCGCGATCGCGAGCGGCGGCAGGCCGAGGCGCTCCGCGTCGGCCGCGGCACGCTCACCGTTGCGCGCGAGCGCCTCGCGCCACTCGCGCGCCCAGAAGGTCGCGGCGTCGACGGGAGCCGACGCGCCCGCGGCGCGCGTCCGGGTGTCGACGCTCCGACGCACGGTGTCGGCGGCGCTCACCGGGCGCCTCCTGTCGCGAGATCGCGCGGGTACCCGAGGAGCGCGAGAAAACGGTCGGCCGATTCGAGCAGCACCGCGCGGTCGGGCGCGCGGTCGGTCTCCCGAGCGAACAAGGCAATGTCTTTCGCCATGATCGGCCCGACGTGGTCGGCAATGGCGTCGAACGAGCGCAGCCCGACGAACACCTCGAGCGAGAAGCTGCGACCACTGCCGTGGCGTAGGGCCTCGCCCAGCACCGTGGAGTCGAGACCGAGCCCGGCGCCGATCGCGAAGGCATCGTGGGCGAGCGCGAAATGGGCCGCATTCAAGGCGTTGTTGAGCAGCTTCGTGCGCATCCCGGCTCCGAGTGCGCCCATGTGCAGCACCGGATCGCCGTACGTCTCGAGGATCGAGAGGGCGCGCGTCACGGCGGCGTCGGCGCCACCGACGTAGACGGTGAGTTGGCCTTCGGCTGCCGCGGCGCCACCCCCGCTCACCGGCGCGTCGATCACGTGGACGCCGCGCGCCGCGGCGACCGCCGCGATCTCGGCACACTCGTCGGTGCCGATCGTGGAGTGCAGCGCGAGGACACTGCCTTCCGTCATCCCGGCAACGACACCGCGCGGCCCGAGGGTGACCTCGCGGACCGCGGCACCGTCGGTGACGCAGATTCCGACCACGTCGCTCGCGCGTCCGAGCTCGACCGGATCGGCGGCGATCGCGGCGGTGCCCGCGAACGGCTCGAGCGATTCCGTGCGCCGGGCCCAGAGCGTGGTGGGCACGCCCTGCTCGATGATCCGCCGGGCCATGCCGGCACCCTGGCTCCCGAGGCCGATGAATCCCGCCCTGATCATCCGCGCTCCCGGAATCAGTGGGTGAGGCCGAGGCCGTCTTGGCAGTGCGGTCCACCCCAGTGCTCGACGATCTCGCCGTCGCGCATGCGCAGGATCGCGGTGCCGTTGATCATCACGGGCAGGCCCGACGGCTCGACGCCGTAGAACGCGGTTCCGGTGTGCGTCCCTCGAACCATCCAGTTCGAGACGATGAGATCGTCCGACTCGATGAGCAGCTCGACCGAGAACACCATGTCGGGAAACGCGCTGCGGACCTGGGTCCACCACTCGAGCTCGTGGCCGCGGACATCGGTGCCGACCGCCGCGGGGTTCACGCGCTCGGTCACGTGGCTCACGAAGTCGGGAGACCAGAACTCGAAGACGGCTTCGCGGTCACCGCGGGCCATCGCGTCGCTGTACGAGGCGAGTATCGCGAGGTTCTGTGACATCGCGACATCATGCCCGATCGTGCGCCGATCAGGCACGGCTGGTCAGGCGGGCGTCGCGTCCGGGGGCACGAGTTGTGAGGTGATCCCGCTCATGAGCTCGATCACGTCGCGACGGGCCATGCTGCGGAACATCGCCTCGGCCGCCCGGTTGGCGGCACCGGCCGCGATCGACGGGGTCGTCCCGAGCGCGGCGAGCGCGTCGCGCACGACGTCGGCCGGTTCCATCACGCCCCTGAGCTCACCGCTCGCCGGTTGCGTCGACTGCCACCCGGGCGTGCGCGTCGACCCGGGCCTGATCGCGACCACGTCGACACCGCGGTCGCGCAGCTCGTACCAGAGGCCTTCGGCGAGCACGAGGTCGAACGCCTTCGTCGCCGAGTACAGCGCGACCTGCGCGGTGCCGGTCTCGGCCGCGAGCGACGACATCACGATGATCCCGCCGCGTCCCCGCGCGGCCATGCGCGCGCCGAGCTCGTGAACGAGGACGACGGGCGCCCGGCAGTTGATGTCGATCGCGGTCATCAGGGACGCGAGGTCGGTGTCGATGAACGGACCTACCGGCGACCACGCCGCGTTCGCGACGAGCAGACCGATCTCGAGATCGCCGACGACGCTGCGCACGGCGTCGCGCAGGCGTTCGGCCGGCTGACCGAGGTCGACGACCGCGGTCACGACATCGACCGCCCGCTTGCCATCGATGTCGCGCGCCGAGCGCAGCTCGCTCGCCGTCGCCTCGAGTGCGGGCTCGTCACGATCGAGGATCACGAGGTCGATCCCGGTCGCCGCGATCTGACGGCAGTACTCGGCACCCATGCCGGTCGCGCCCCCGGCCACCAGCGCGCGAGGTCCGTAACGAGCGGCGAAGACGGCGCCGTCGATCGGCGGCAACTCTGCAGAATCGTCGGTCATCGCGGCACGGTACCGGCTCACGCCGAAGGGAGGCCCGTCGCCGCCATACCGGCCGACCACGAGACTGGACGACCGCGATACTGGACCAATGGCGTCGTCGACGGTGACCGTGCGGGTTCTCGGCTCCGTCGACATCGTCGACGGCTCGGGCCGACGGCACGAGATACCGGGACGCCGCCTGCAGGCCCTGCTTGGCTGCCTCGTGGCCCAAGCCGGCCGGATCGTATCCGTCGATGCGCTCGTCGACGCCATCTGGCCCGACCGACTCCCCGATGCACCGCAGGCCGCGTTGCAGACCCAGGTGTTCCGTTTGCGGGCGCGGTTGCGGTTTCCAGAGGCGCCGACGGTGGTGACCCGTGCCCCCGGCTACGCGCTCGAACTGGGCGCGGCGACCGTCGACGCGCTCGAGTTCGAACGCGCCGTTCGCGCCGCTGACGCAGCGACGCCGGCCGTCGCCCAGGCCCGGCTCGAAGCCGCGCTGTCGTTGTGGCGGGGCACGCCGTACATCGGTTCCGAAGCTGTCGACCCCCTCCGCATCGAGCAGATGCGCCTGGAGGAGCTCCAGCTCCAGGCCATCGAGGCGCACGCCGAAGCGGTGCTGTCGTGCGGCGAGGCGAACCGCACCATCTCGCTGTTGGACGCATTCGCAGCGGAACAACCCTTGCGCGCCGACGCGCAGTCGATCCTGATGCGCGCGTTCGTCGCGACCGGGCGCGACGCGGAAGCGCTGCGGGTCTTCCAGGCTCACCGGCGTCATCTGGTCGACGAGCTGGGCCTCGAACCCTCACCGGTGCTCCGGCGCCTCGAGACCGCGATCGTTCGCGGTGATGCGCCGGCGGCGACTGAGTCGATCGACCTCGCCGACGGGCGTCGTGGATCCGCACCGGCGATCGACTCGCTGTCGGTGCACCGCCTGAAGGCAGACGGGCACGATCTGGCTTGGGGCGAGCTCGGCTCGGGTTTCCCGGTGGTCGTGGTGCCGGCGTGGCTCTCCAACCTCGACGTGATCATCGACGGTCGCGACCCTCGCGCCGCGCTGATCGAGCAGCTCGCGCGCCGGCACCGTGTGATCACCTACGACCGGCGCGGCACCGGGCTCTCGGGCGGGACGGTGGGCGACTTCGGCGTCGAGGCCGCGGCCGACGAGCTCGAAGCGGTCTTGGACCACGTCGGCGCGCCGGCCGCGCTGTTCGCGATGTCGGGAGCCGGACCGATCGCGATCGCGTGTGCCGCGCGCAGCCCGGGCCGGGTCTCGCACCTCGCGCTGTTCGGCACCTACGCGAGCGGGCCCGAGACGTTCGGCGAGGTCGGTCGACCGATCCTCGACCTGTTGCGTCAGCGTCCGAGCGTCGCGACCGAGTTGCTGGCGGCCCTCTACCGACCGGGAGCGTCGGGCGCGGCCACGATGCACTTCGCCCGCGTGCTGCGGGACTGCGCGCCGACCGATGTGGCCGCGGGCTACCTCGAGGCGATCTACGCCACCGACGTCTCCGGCGTCGTCCCGGACGTTCGAGCACCGTCAGTCGTGCTGCACTACCGCGGCGACCGCGTGATCCCATTCGCCGGCGGCGAGTCCGTCGCGGCCGCATTGCCATCGGCCCGCTTCGTCGCCGCGGAAGGGGCATGGCACCTTCCCGACGCTCGCGACGTCGGGACCATCCTCGATGTCGTCGAGGAGCTGCTCTCGGTGTAGACGGCGCGCCACCCTCACGCGAGCGCCACCCTCACGCGAGCGCCACGCGAGCGGGGTCTGCCATCGTGCGCATATGAACCGGCATCACGCTGACCCACGCCCCATCGCGGTCGGCATGGCCGCGATCACTCCGGACGCGCTCCGCGCGATCGCGGCCGCCGACATCGATCACGTCGTGACCGGCGACCATGTCAGCTTCTTCGTCGGCGCCGGGTTCGACGGTCTCGTCACTGCGACCGCCGACCTCGCGAGCGAAGCGCGCCTTCGGGCATTCGTCGCGGTCTACCTGCTCAATCTCCGCCATCCGGTGCCGGTGGCCCGGCAGCTGTCGACCATCTCGGAGCGGTTCCCGGGACGGCTCACGCTCGGCGTGGGCGTCGGCGGCGAGGATCCGCACGAGCTCGAGATCTGCGGGGTCGACCCGCATACGCGCGGCCGGCGCATGAACGAGTCGTTGGCGTTGCTGCGCGCGCTGCTCACCGGGGAACCAGTCACGCACCATGGCGAGTTCTTCGACATGGACGACGCGCTGATCCTTCCCGCGCCGCAACCACCGATCCCGATCGTCGTCGGAGGCCGCTCCGACGCCGCCCTGCGCCGAGCCGGACGGCTCGGCGACGGCTGGATCGGAATCTGGAACTCGGCGCGCCGGTTCGCGGAGGCGGTCGACATCATCGACTCGGAGGCGGCCGCAACCGGGCGGGGCGCGGTCGAATGGCAGCATGCGATGCAGGTCTGGTGCGGCATCGGCCCCGACCCCGCGGCGGGACGCGCCGCGGTCGCGCCCCAGATGGAAGCGATGTACACGATCCCGTTCGAGCGCTTCGAGCGCTACAGCCGGTGCGGCACAGCCGAAAGCATCGCCGAGTTCCTCGCGCCCTACGTCGACGCGGGCTGCCGCACGTTCAATCTCCTTGCGTGCGCCGGCCATCCGGAGGAGGCCGTCGCCGGTGTCGCGGAGATCCGTCGGCTCCTGGGCAAGCTCACGACGTCGTGAGATTGACTCCGGTCTTGGTGGACACGACGTTGTACTGAACGGGCTGCCCGGCGCGCGTGAGACCGGTGACGGTCGTGAAGGTCGTGGCGACGTTCACGGCTTGGAGCAACGAGAACGTGAGGCCCGCCGCGGTTCAGGCCGCGGCGGCCGTGAGCGACGCACGCGGTGACGACATTCGCAGGAGCGCGATCGCCGTTGCGAGAAGAGCCGTGAGCGGAAGGAGCCAGATCCACGGCTTCGCTTCGTCGGCCGCCATGTAGGTGAGCGCCCAGACGACTTCTCCAACGGTCGCGCCGGCAAGCAATGCGCCCATCGCGCGAAATGTCGTCGTCCGGCGGCGCAGCACGACGACGAACAGCAGCGGGAGGGTCAGCGGCGCCGCGACGATCGCGCCACCCATCGAGAGCAGCAGGAACGCGCTGACGCAGAAGAGCGCGATGCCCCCGATCCGCCCGCGTGACGAGCCGGACCGCTCAACCATCGACTCAGTCAACGGCACATACGAAGTCTGCCATGAGCGCGGCGGCAGCCGCGGGTTGTGAGGTCCACGATCGCTTCACCCGCTGGTTCAGATCCGTCGGCATCTCGTGCGCTGCGCCATCACCCGTCGGGGTGGGCGGGCCGCCAACGAACGTCACGCTCGAAAGCCACGACATGATCGCGCCCGTAAATATTGGGTTTTCTGCTTGTTATCGAACGTATGTTCGTATACAATTGGGACATGTCCGCAGCCCTCACGACCGTGGTCGACGAGCTTGTCGATGTCGACGCGAGCGGGTTGTGCGATGCGGAGATCCGCGAGACGTTCATCGAGGCGCGCCGCGAGATCGACCGGCTCGAAAGCCACGCAGCCACGATGCTCGTCGCGTTGCACCGCCGTGGGGTTCCCAAGGGTGAGGGTGCGAGCGCGACCCCGATGTGGGTGCAGTTCCAGACCGGACAACGGGTCCGCGACGCGCGTGTGTCGCTCGCCACCGCGAAAGCACAGGAAACACTGCCGCTCGTCGCGAAAGCATGGGCGCAAGGGGAGATCTC
>JBBSEC010000106.1:0-16333 GCA_038240075.1 Acidimicrobiia bacterium | reverse complement strand
CGGCGTGGCGCTGCGCGGGTCCGGGGCCGAGGAGCTCGTCGAAGCGCTCGAGGCGGTGGTGCACGGCGGCCGCTTCGTCGCGTCGACCCTGTCGCCGGGCCTGCTCGGGCGGTTGGAGACGGCCGCAGCGGGCGACGACGACGGGCTGCTCACCTACCGGGAGCGGGAGGTCTTGGCCCTGCTCGCGGGCGGCGCGACGAACCGCGAGATCGCGGCGACGCTGTCGGTGACCCTCGCCACGGTGAAGTCCCACCTCGTGCACGTCTACGCCAAGCTCGAGGTTCGCAACCGAAACGATGCGCTGAGCCGGGCGGTCGCGCTGGGGTTGCTGACATAACCGAGCGGACCCGCGTGGTCGCTCTTCACTCTCCGTGGCTTTTGCCGATGAAGCAGGACCACGAAGCGTGCAACCGAGGGGCCAGATGCAGCAGTTGCGGGACGTCTCGAACATCCTCTGGCGGGAGCGCAACCTCCTCGAGCTGCTGGCGTTCAAGCTCGATTCCGAGCGGCTGCTCGCCCGGGCCGGCCGGACCCGGTGGCTCGCGATGGCCGATCACGAGGTCGAGCGGGTGCTCGACGAGCTCAAGGCCGTCGAGCTCGAGCGCGGCATCCAGGTCCAGGCGCTCGTCGACGAGCTCGGCCTCGATGCGGAACCGACGCTGCAATCACTGACCGAGACGGTGCCCGAGGAGTGGTCGGGCGTCCTCGCCGATCACCGACGCGCGTTGCTCGGTCTCGCGCGCGACGTCGACCGCTCCGCGCGCCACAGTCGCCGCAAGATCGACACCACCGCCGCGAAGCCCGACGCTTCGACCGCCGACGATCGCGGTGCAGTCGCGGTGTCGCGCGCGCTCGCCGACATCGTGACTCCGCCGCGTGACGTTGCACCGACAACCGGAGGCGGAACGGGTCGCGCCGCGTCGAAAGGACGTTCGCGCGCGACCGGTCGTCCCGACGCGGTCGTTGCGCGACTGCCGTCACTCGTCGACTTCCTTCGGTAGCCGCACGGTCGCGAAGTTCGCGCGATGCGAGGTGTTACGCGCGGAGACGCGCGCCGTCCTACACTCTCGCAGCGGCAACGGAGGGAGGACCCCGTGCTCGTGCTCACACGTCGCGCGAATCAGAGCATCATGATTGGCGACGACATCGTGGTGACCGTGCTCGATGTTCGCGGCGACCAGGTGCGCATCGGGATCAAAGCTCCCCGCTCGGTTGGCGTGCATCGGGAAGAGGTCTTCGTTGCGCTCCAGCGCGATCGCGACGGAGCGATCGCCGACCGCTCCGACAACGACGTCATCGATCTCGACCACGTGACGGTGGTCGATGCGGTCGACACCGTCGCCGCCGCGCCCGCCGACTGATCACCGGCTCGCTCGTCACCGGCTCGCTCGTCACCGGCTCGCTCGTCACCGGCTCGCTCGTCACCGGCTCGCTCGTCACCGGCTCGCTCGTCACCACAGTTCGGCGAGCTTCACCGGTTCTCGGCTCAGTGCTTCGGCCACGCTGGAATTCGGGACCGCACCCGCGAGCGTGTTGACGCCGAGCGCGAGCGACGCGTCGGCATCGACCGCGGAACGCAGGCCGCGGGTGGCGAGCTCGACGGCGTAGGGCAACGTTGCGTTCGTGAGTGCGTACGTCGACGTGTTGGGCACGGCTCCGGGCACGTTGCCGACTGCGTAGTGCAGGACACCGAACCGCTCGTAGACGGGATCCGAGTGCGTCGTCTCGTGGATGCCCTCGATGCAACCACCCTGATCGATGGCGCAGTCGATGATGACGGTGCGCGGCTTCATGGTCTGGATCATCGCCTCGGTGACGAGCTGCGGTGCCCGTCCTCCGGGCACAAGCACCGCACCGATCACCAGGTCGGCGTCGGCCACCGCGCGGGCGACGGCGGCCCGGTTGCTCGCCAGCGTCATGATGCGACCCCGGTGGATCTGGTCTACCCAGCGCAGGCGATCGAGGTTCCGGTCGAGCAGCAGCACCTCGGCCTCCATGCCCTGCGCGATCCACGCGGCGTTCCAACCGACGTTGCCGGCGCCGAGCACGACGACGCGCGCGGGACGGACACCCGGTGCGCCGCCCATGAGGATCCCGCGCCCACCGGGCCGGCGTTCGAGGAAGTGCGCGCCGACCTGCGGAGCCATGCGCCCGGCCACTTCGCTCATCGGCGCGAGCAGTGGCAGCGCTCCGTTCGCGAGCTGCACGGTCTCGTACGCGATCCCCGTTGTGCCGGCCGCGAGCAGTGCGGTGGCGACGTCGGGGTAGGCGGCGAGATGCAGGTACGTGAACAGCGTGAGGTCGCTCCGCATGAACCCGAACTCGCTGCGCTGCGGTTCCTTCACCTTCAACACGATGGTGGCGCGACCCCATACGGTCTCCGCGTCGCCGACGATCTCGGCCCCGCTCGCCCGGTAGTCGTCGTCGCTGATGCTCGAGTCGGCGCCCGCGCCGCTCTCGACGACAACGGTCACACCGTGATTCGTCATCTCGTGGACGCCATCGGGTGTCATCGCCACCCGGTGTTCGTCGGTCTTGACCTCGCGGGGGACGCCGACGGTGGTTGCGGTCACACCGCGGCCTTCGAGCTGGCGTCGGTCAGCACGCGGCGCAGGATCGCCTCGATCTCGTCGAGCTCGGTGTCGCCGGCGACGAGCGGCGGCGCGAGCTGGATGACGAGGTCACCGCGGTCGTCGACCCGGCAGATCAACCCGGCCTTGAACGTCTCCGGAGCGATGAAGCCACGCAGGAGGGCGGTCCCTTCTGCGCGTTCGAAGCGCTCACTCGTCGCCTGGTCCTTCACGAGCTCGATGGCCCAGAAGTAGCCGGCACCGCGTACGTCGCCGACGATCGGGATGTCGTACAAGCCCTTCAGACGCTCCTCGAAGCCGGGTTCCTGGCGCACGACGTTGCCGACGACGTGTTCTTCCTCGAACACGCGCAGGTTCTCCAACGCGACCGCGCAGCTCACCGGGTGGCCGCCGAAGGTGAAGCCGTGGACGAACGAGTTGGGCTCGTCGCCGACGAACGGCTCCGCGAGGGCGTCGCTGCAGATCACCGCGCCGAGCGGCGAGTAGCCACTCGTGAGGCCCTTGGCGCTCGTGATCATGTCGGGCTGGTAGTCGTAGCGCTGCGCGCCGAACATCGCGCCCAGCCGGCCGAACGCGCAGATGACCTCGTCGGAGATCAGCAGGATCCCGTGGCGGTCGCAGATCTCGCGGACCCGTTGGAAATAGCCCTCGGGAGGTGGGATGCATCCACCCGCGTTCTGTACCGGCTCGAGCATGACCGCGGCAACGGTCTCGGGCCCCTCGAAGAGGATCGCTTCCTCGATCGCATCCGTCGTGAGCATCATGAACGCGTGCTCGTCCTTCGCCATCGGATGACGGAACGAGTTCGTGTTCATCACGTGCACGCCACCGGGGGTCGGTGGCTCGAAGGGAGCGCGGAAGCTCGGCACGCCCGTGAGCGCGAGGGCGCCCATCGTCGTGCCGTGATACGCGGTGCGACGCGCGATGACCTTGTAGCGCTGCGGCTGCCCGATCGCGCGGAAGTACTGCCGCGCGAGCTTCCACGAGGTCTCGACGGCGTCGGATCCTCCGGTGGTGAGGAACACGCGGTTGAGGTCGCCGGGCGCGAGTGCGGCCAACTTCGTCGCCAGCTCGATCGCCGGCGGGTGCGCGAACGACCAGAGCGGGAAATACTCGAGGGTGCCGGCCTGCTTGGCCGCGACGTGCGCGAGCCGACGCCGGCCGTGACCGATCTGCACAGTGAAGAGACCCGAGAGCCCGTCGAGCTTCCGGTCGCCGTGCTGATCCCAGACGTAGCAACCCTCGCCGCGCATGATGATCGGGATCTCACGCTCGCGGAACTGCCCGAGCTGGCTGAAGTGCATCCAGAGGTGCCGTCGGGCCTTCGCCTGCAGGTCGTCGACGTTCGGCTGATCGTCGTCGTCTTCGTTCACACTCATCGGGTTCCCGTCATCTCGTTCCCCAGGCGTAGGTCTGTTTGCGGAGGCGCAGGTACATGAAGGTCTCGGTGGAGCGGACGCCCGGGATGGTGCGGACCCGGTCGTTCAACAGGTTCAACAGGTGGTCGTCGTCCTCGCACACGAGCTCGAAGAGCAGGTCGAACGAGCCCGAGGTGCAGACGACGTAGTCGACCTCGGTGATGAGCGTGAGCGCGTCGGCGACCGCGATGATGTCACCCTCGATCTTCACGCCGACCATTGCCTGGCGCCGGAACCCGAGCGTGAGGGGGTCGGTGACTGCGACGATCTGCACCACCTTGTTCTCGATGAGCCGTTGCACGCGCTGGCGCACGGCGGCCTCGGAGAGCCCGACGTGAGCCGCGAGGCGCGTGTACGGGAGCCGCCCGTCGGTCTGCAGCAGCTCGACGAGCGCCTTGTCGGCGTCGTCGAGATCGACGGGGTCGGACTTCTTGGTCGGGACGCGGACCACCGCTACGCGGCCAGCTCCGCGCACAGCTCCGCGAACGCGTCGACGTACCGGTCGATGTCGGCGTCGGTGTGCTGCACCGACAGCGTCCACTGCTCTTCGTCGCCCGGAGTCATGAACACACCGCGGTTGATCATCCACGGGTACGAGGCCTCGTAGAGCTCCGTGTTCGTCTCGAGGAAATCGCGGTAGTTCTGCAGGGGCGTCGGTCGGTAGGAGACGCAACCCTTCGCGCCGAGGTCGACGGCGTGGCCGGGAATGCCGTGCTCCGACAGCGCGGCGGCACAACCCGTCGCGAGTCGCGTGCCGATGCCGGCGAGGTACGCGTACGCGTCGGGCGTGAGCACCTCGGTGAGCGTGGCCAGCGACGCGGCCGCGACGAGTGGGTTCCCGTTGAAGGTGCCCTGTTGCGCCGCGCCCCGCTCGACGATCGACATGACGTCGGTGGACCCACCGAACGCGGCACCGGGAGTGCCGCCGAAGGTGGCCTTGGCCCAGCACGCGAGGTCGGGCTGCACCCCGTAGCGGTCGGCCGCACCGCCGTACGCGACCGCGGCGCCCGACTTCACTTCGTCGAAGATGAGCAGCGCGCCATGCCGGTGCAACAGGTCCTTCATGCCCTGGAGGTAGCCGGCCTGCGGCTGCGCGATCCCGATGTTCATCATCACCGGCTCGAGGATCAGGCACGCGATCTTGGGGCCGTGCTCGTCGAGCATGCGGCTCAACGCTTCGAGGTCGTTGAACGGAACGACGTGGACGTGGGTCGCGACGTCGGCCGGGATGCCGAGCGACATCGGCGCCGATGTCGGAGCCTCGCGGCCGCCCATCACGTCGGAACCGGGGACCACCGAGAACATCACCGTGTCGTGGTGACCGTGGTACGAGCCTTCGATCTTGATGATGTCTTCCCGTGCGGTGGCCGCGCGCGCGACTCGGATAGCGTGCATCGTGGCCTCGGTGCCGGAGTTGCAGAAGCGCACCTGTTCGACCTTGAACCGCTCGCAGAGCACTTCGGCGAGCTCGACGGTCGCGGCGGTCGGCGCGGCGAAGTGGGTGCCGGTGCGCGCCGCACGCGAGATCGCCTCGGCGACCTTCGGGTGCGCGTGGCCCACGATCATGCAACCGAAGCCGTTGTGGAAGTCGACGTACTCGTGGTCGTCGATGTCCCAGACCCGGCTGCCCTTCCCTTCACGGATGTAGAGCGGGTACGGGTCGCAGACCTGGAACGACGAGCCGACGCCCATCGGCAGCGAGTGGAGCGCGCGCTCGTACATGAGCTTCGACGCGCCGGTTCGCTCGAGCAGGCGTTCGGCTTCGCGGGCCGCGATCTCGCGGGAGCGCAGGGTGATCGAATCGGTGGCGGTGGCCATGGCCGGGTCAGCTCCTCAGCTTGTTTCGACTCTGTGTGTGATCAGTACCGGTGTTCAGTGTTTGATCATCACGTGCTTGAGATCGGTGTAGTGCTCGAGCGCGTAGATCGACATGTCCTTGCCGTAGCCCGACTGCTTGAACCCGCCGTGGGGCATCTCCGACGTGATCTGGATGTGGTCGTTGACCCAGACGCACCCGAACTGCATCGCACGGGTCATGCGCATCGCGCGGCCGACATCCTTGGTCCACACGCTCGCCGAGAGCCCGTAGTCGACGTCGTTGGCCCACGCGAGCGCCTGCGCCTCGTCGGTGAATCGCTGCACGGTGACGACCGGTCCGAACACCTCGCGCTGCACGATCTCGCTGTCCTGCGCGGGGTTCACGACGACCGACGGGTCGTAATAGAAGCCCGGTCCGCTGCGCTTGGTGCCGCCGACGGTGACTTCGGCACCGGCGCCGACCGCCCGTTCGACCATGCCCGCGACGCGCGCCTGCTGATCGGCCGACACGAGCGGACCCATGAACACGTCGGGGTCGAACGGGTCGCCGACGTTGATCTTGCCGACGGCGTCGGTGAACCCCGAGACGAAGTCGTCGAACACGCCGGGGCCGGTGATCACGCGGCAGGGTGCGGTGCAGTCCTGTCCCGAGTTGTAGTAGCTCCCCTCGGCGAGCGTCTCGATCAGCGACTCGATGTCGGCGTCGTCGAACACCACGACGGGGGCCTTGCCGCCGAGCTCGAGGTGGACGCGCTTGAGGGAGTCGGCGGCGGCGCGTGCGATCACCTTGCCGGTCGCCACGTCGCCGGTGAGGGAGACGAGGGCGATCTTCGGATGGGCCACGAGTGCGGCGCCCGCGGTCTCGCCCTGCCCGAGCACGACGTTGAACACGCCGGGCGGCAGGATGTCGGCGGTGATCTCGGCGAAGCGCAGGATCGACAGCGGCGTGAGCTCCGACGGCTTCAGCACCATCGTGTTGCCGGCGGCGAGCGCGGGACCGAGTTTCCACACGGCCATGTTGAGCGGATAGTTCCACGGTGCGATGCCGGCCACGACGCCGAGCGGATCGCGCCGCACGTACGACGTGCGGTCTTCGAGGTACTCGCCCGCAGCGCGGCCTTCGAGGAACCGTGCGGCCGAGCCGAAGAAGCGGAGGTTGTCGACGCTGAGGTCCATCTCGACCTCGATGATCGAACGCGGCTTGCCGACGTTGCGCATCTCGATCTCGCTCAGGGTCGCGACGTCGTCCTCGACCGCCTGCGCGACTCGGTGCAGCATCTCCGCCCGATGTCTCGGCGTCGTCGACGACCACGCATCGAATGCGCCCGCGGCCGCCGCCACCGCGGCGTCGACGTCGGCCGCGTCGGAGCTCGCGACGGTCGCGATCACCTCGCCGGTCGCCGGGTTCACCACGTCGTCGGTGCGCCCGTCCCGGGCCGCCACCCAGCTGCCACCGATGAAGTTCTCGTGTGCCACGGGCTCGTCCTTTCGCGATGGACTGGATCGCGTTGCAAGTGATTCCGTCGTTCTACTGTACCGAAACCGTGGAATTGGTTGCGCGGGCCGAAATGGGCCACGACTTCCCCGCTTCGGACGGCCCCGCCTCGTAGGCTCCGCACGATGTCGGGACCGTTGACGCCACCGCTGATCTCGACGCGGCCTCCTTCGACGCGACCTCGTTCAACGCGACGGGCATTCCTGCGCCGGGCCGGTCTCGGCGCGGCCGGTCTCGCGATCGGCGGTCCTGCACTGCTCGCGGCGTGCTCGAAGTCGGCGTCGCCGGCGCGTCAGGTGCGCGTCGTCAATCAGCCGCTCGCGATCGACGACAACACCCAGCATCTCTTCGAAGCGGCCACGGGCGTGTTCCTCCACTACAGCGAGTACACCGACCCGGCCGCGTACCTCGCCCGCGTCTCCGCGCGTCTGCGCGCGCATCACGACATCGGAGCCGACGTCGTCGTCGTCCCCGATCGGCAGGCCGCGCAGATGATCGCAGCCGGGCTCGTGCGTCCGTTGCCATCGGCACCGCCGGCCTCACTGATCGTGCCGCCGCTTGCGAACCCCGGCTTCGACCCCGGCCGGCGCTACTCACGGCCGTGGACGTCGACGGTGGTCGGTCTCGCCTACGACCGCCGGAAGGTGCACGAAGCCGTCACGAGCACCGCGGCGTTGTTCGATCAGCGCTTCGCGGGGAAGGTGGTGCTCTCGGCCGACGCCGCGGCGACGCTCGGTCTCGTGATGCTGGCGTCGGGCCGGGACCCCTCGCGCGTCACGGCGGCCGAGGCGGAAGCGGCGGTGACGCGCGTCCGTACCGCGTTCGAGGACGGACAGGTCCGATCACTCGCGACCACCGAGTACATCGACGATCTCGTCACCGGTCGCGCGTTGCTCGCCGTCGCGCGTTCCGACGAGATCCGCATCGCGCGCCAGACCTCGTCCACGCTCGCGTTCGTCGTGCCTTCGGAGGGCGGGCTGCTCGAGTCGACGAACATGGTCGTTCCGACCGCGGCCCTCGATGTCGACGAGGCCGGCGTGTTCATCGACTACATGTTCGCCCCCGACCCCAACTCGCGGCTCGCGTCGTTCGCGAGTGTGGTCACGACCGTCGTGGGTGCGGTGCCGGCGTTGCAGGCGATCGACCCGAAGGCCGCGCTCGATCCGCTCGTCGTCCCCGATCCGACGGTGTGGGCGCGCCTCAAGGTCTGGGGTGGCAGCGCGGCGGTGACCGATCACGCGACCGCGCAACTCGCGTCGCTCGCTGCGTCGCATACGACGTAACGACGAAGTACGACGACTCAGCTGGAGCGGCGCACGCACGTGTACGCGCCGTATGTCGAACGTTGGAACTCCCGGTCGACGATCTCGAACCCACTGCGTTCGAGCATGACGTCGAGGAGCCAGCTATACGTGCTGAACTCGCCGCGGACGTGATCGGCCAGCTCGGCCGCGGTCCATCCGACGGCGGGGTCGCTGACGGCTCCCGACATCCACGTCTCGATGCGGGTCGCGGCCTCAGCCGGCGTGAAATCGAACACGAGATCACGGAGGCGCAGGATCCCGCCGGGCCGGAGGATCGCGGCGATGCGATCGAGGGCGAGTGCTTTCCAGAAATCGGGAAGGTGGTGCAGGGCGTTGCGCGTGTACACGAAATCGACGGGCTCGCCGGCGTGCGTGTACGAGAGGAACCCGGCTTCGACGACCGTCACGTTCGCGATCCCGAGCTCGGCAACGCGATCGCGGAGCCTCGCGGTCATGGCCGGTGATACGTCGACCGCGACGACGTGGCGGCACCGCGGCGCGGCGGCGATCGCGAACGTGCCCGTTCCGGCGCCGAGGTCGACCAGCGTGGAGCCGGCATCGAGCCCGTGGTGCTTCAGCACCTCGAGGTCTTCGTCGGGATCGAATCCCGCCTTGCGCTCGTACTGCGATACGTACGCCGGATCGAGATGCTCCGGCCCGGCGTGCGCGCGCTCGTCGAGTCACCACGACGCGCTCATAGGAGGAGTCTGCCTGCCGCTCGGCGGGGGTCGCGCCCGATATCACGAACTTCGACCTGGCACCATTGGCTCCGGTGGGACGGGTGCGGGGCGAGGAATGCGCAGTTGGCGCGGCTTGGCCTTCGCGGCCGTGATCCTCGCGGCTCCCTCACTCACGAGCTGTAGCGGCAACGTCACGTGTGACTACGGCCAGGCGACCGACACCATTATTGGTCGCGTCATCGCACGCGAGGGAGCGACGGCAACCTTCTCGATCGAGTCCGTCGTGCAGTCGTCGAGCGGGTCGAACTCTGCTTCTCGACCGCCGGAGCTGGTACCGGGCCAGGCCGTCGCGGTGCGTTACTACCGGGACCGTTCGCGGTTCCTCCGGGTCGGCACGAGTTATCGCGTCGAGCTGTCGTGGAACGGGTCGGGCGCCTTCGAGTCCGATGTCCACGTGGCGGGCGATCCGTGTTCCCGCGGCACCGTGTACGCGAACGGACGAGCGATCAACACCGCGGGATGGCTTCGCTCGCATCTCGGCTTGCTCGTGGCCGCGATCATCGTTGTGCCGCTGTTGATCTCACTGCTCTTCATCGTCGCGATGAAGGGGGCATTCTGCCGGCGAGCCCGCCGCGGGACGCGGGAGCGGACCTAGCAGAGCCCGCCCCAGGGCGCGTTGCCCTGCCACTCGTGCAGCACCCAACCGAGTTGATCCTGATCCCAGGCCGATGCCGCGTCGGGGCGCACGCCGATGAGCTGCGGCATGCCCGCATGGCTCGCAGTGACGTCCCACGTGGGCTGGGAGAACTGGTACGCGCCGTAGTACCCGGCCGGGTTGACCGCGGCGTAGTTGCCCGAGCTCTCACGGTCGCGGGTGCAGACAAGGAAGGGGTCGTCGTGGTGGGGGTTCACGCCGCTCTGCGGGGGCGGCGGCGGGGCGACGCGAACGGGGGCCGGGGGCGGGCTCGCGATCGGCGCCGGCCGTACCGGGTTCGATCGAGCGTTGGAGCCGGCGGCGGTGCTCGGAGTCGTGGAGACCAACGTGGCGCTCGCCTGGGCCTGCTGCTGGGCGCGGTAGGCCTGCTGCGCCCGGGCCAGCGCGTGCTCCAGCGACGATTCCTGCTTGGCGAGGGCGGCGACGACGGCGGCCTGCGCCGCGCGGGCACGCTCGACGCCTCGCCGCTCGCGCGACAGGGTGTCCGCCGCGTTCACGTACTCGTCGAGGAGCGCCTGCGTGTGGTCACTCGCGCGGGAGATGAGCTCGGCCCGGCGGGCCGACTCCATGGCGCTGGTGGTGTCCAGCAGCGCCGAAAAGCCCGCGCTGCTGTTTTGGTACAGCTGGACGGCCTGGGCGGTGGCCACGGGGCGCAACGCGGCGGCGCGCCGACGGCCGCGCTCGAGCTGCCGGTCGAGCCCGTGGATCTCGGCGTCGAGGGCCGCGGCGCGCGATTGCGCGGCGAAGTAGCGACTGCCGATCGCGTCGACCTGCGCGCGCAACGACAGTGGGCTGCTCGTGGCGTGCGCCGCGTTGGCAGACACACCGACGACGCCGACGAACAACGCGACGATCGTCAACGTGAGCAGCACACGCTCGACCGCGCGGTGAACGAGACGCTGACCTGTCAGTGCGACACTCCCGATCGAGGAACATGTCTTCGCCGTTGCAGCGCTTCATGGTCCGAAGCAAGGACCAGCGCGTGACGTGTGTGGCGGCACTCCGGGGCCGACAACCGCGCGACCCTAGCGAGTGTCGGTGCGAACGTCGAAACGCCCCGCGCGCACCGTAATCCTCCGGTCACAGTCGAGCCGCTGACCAGCACCGACGGCGTGCCAGACTGCGGCGGTGGAGCGCCGTCCTGCCGGTCACGCGCTTGCACGCGCCGGCAGCCGCGTGAGTGCGCCGCGCCGCTCTCTGCGGATCGACGGACCCGTCGTCACGCTCGTTGCCGCGGTGATGGTGTGGTCGATCACACTCGATCGCCTCGGCACGCTGCGGCAGGACCGCTTCCGGACCTTCGGGTTCGACCTCGGCATCTACGACCAGGCGATCTGGCTGTTGTCACGCGCGCGTGATCCGTTCATCACCCTGCGCGGACTCGAAGCGTTCGGTCACCACGTCAACGTCATCCTGTTGCTGCTCGCACCGTTCTATCGGCTTGGTGCCGGGCCCCACTTCCTGCTGTTCGTGCAGGTCGCCGCGCAGGCCAGTGGCGCGTTCGCGGTGTTCCTCCTCGCGCGCGATCGCATCGCCGACCGCTGGATCGCGTGTGCGCTCGGCTTCGTCTATCTCCTGCATCCGACATCGCAGTGGCTCGTGTGGGAGTTCTTCCATCCCGATGCGGTCTCGATCGGACCGCTTTTGTTCGCCTATTGGGCTGCGCGTGAGCGCCGTTGGAACTGGTTCGCGGTCGCGGCGCTCGTCGCGCTGATGTGCAAGGAAGATGTCGCGCTCGTGCTCGTCGTGATCGGACTCCTGATCGCGTGGCGTGGTGATCGCCGCATCGGCGCGGGCGTCAGTGTCGCGTCGCTCGCGGTCTACGTTCTCGACACGCGCGTCGTCATCCCGTGGCAGAACGGCATCGGTCCGTTCTACGACACGTTCTTCGGAACACTCGGAACGAACCCGCTGCAGGTCGCGGTGAACGTCGTTCGTCATCCCGGACCAACGTGGGCACTCGTGCACCAGCACGATCGGCTCGAGTACCTCTGGCGGGTCCTCGCACCCGTTGCGTTCGTGCCGCTCATCTCGCCGTCGACGTTCTCGATCGCGTTCCCGATGCTTGCGGTCAACCTGCTCAGCTCGTTCCCGTACACACGCGACGCGCACTTCCACTACTCCGCGCTCGTCCTCGTCGGCGTGACGATCGCAACGGTCGAAGGTGTCGCGCGGCTTCCTACGCTGCAGACGCGTCGCGTACTGGTGGGCGTCGTGCTCGCGACCTCGCTCATCACCACCGTCGCGTGGGGACCGACGCCGGTGGGTGTTCAGTATCGGAAGGGTTGGTGGCCGCTGCAGAGCGACCCGCGTCAGGCCGTGAACGACGCGGCCATCCGTGAGGTGCCTGCGAACGCGGCGGTGAGTGCGTCCTACGTCTACGTCCCGCACCTCACCCACCGCGTGAAGGTGTACGAGTTCCCGGTGCCGTGGCGCGACATCAACTGGGGTGTGAACGGTGAGCATCTCGACGATCCGAGCCGCGTCCAGTGGATCATCGTCGACCGGCAACTGCTCGAGCCCGGCGGAGACGCAGAGCGGCTGCTCGCGTCGCTCCTGAAGTATCAGTTCCGTGTGCGCTCCGACTCGCAGGACGTCGTCGTGGCCCAACGGGTCCACCCGCCGCCGAGCGGATAGCGCGCGTCTCAGGTGCGGGTGCGGGCCTGCTTCGCCTTGACGGCCGCATCGAGGTAGCCGGTGATGAGCGGGTGTGGTGTCTCGGGAGTCGATGCCGCCTGGGGAACGAACAGCGTGAGATAGAAGAACGGATGCACTGCGAGGCGCATGATGCGAGTCGTCGAGTCCGCGGTGTCGACGCCGGCGACCTCGAGGCCGACCCGCTTCAAGAGCGGGCGATACTGCTCGTCGAGCCCGAAGCGGCAGTAGTACTGCTCGACGGCTTCGGGGGAGCCGTACAGCCTGCGAGTCTCTTCGTCGACCAGCGCGACGCGCATCGTCTGCCCCACGAGCGAGCACAGCAACTCGTCGATGAAGAGCGGCGCCGCGGGTTCCCCCGGTCCATATTCGGCGTGGTGCGCATCATCGATGCCGCACCGGTTGCGCGCGATCTCGATCACGCCGTGTTGGAAGCCGGCGCAGGTACCGAGGAACGGCAACTGCGATTCCCGGGCAAACCGGATGCCCGCGAGTGCGCCGTCGATGCTGAGGTACGGGCTGCCCGGCGCGCACCACACCGCGTCGGCGTGAGCGAGGAGCTCGGCCGCCCCGGCGGCGAGGGTCGGAGTCGCGAACCAGACGACCTCAACCGTCGCGCCGAGCGCGGCGCCGGAGTGGCGCAACGAGGTCTCGATGGTCTCCTGCTGCACGAACTCGGGCCGGCGGTCGCCAACCACCGCGACGCGCACCGTGTCTGTCCCCGAGCCGTCTGTCCCCGAGCCGTGAGATCCCGAACCGTCGACTCCCGACGTGAAGCCCGTCACGGGAGATCGACGCTAACAGTTCAGGAGATCGTGGATCCGCCTTCGACGGGGATGGTCTGGCCGGTGAGGTACGCGGCGTCGTCGGAGAGCAGGAAGCACGCGACGGCGGCGATGTCGGACGCGATTCCGTAGCGCTGCATCGGGATCGACCGCTTCGCCCGCGCGACCGCTTCCGGAGTGGCGAACGTGCCGCCCGTCATTGGGGTGTCGATGCCGCCCGGGCAGATGCAGTTGGCGCGCACACCGCGCGGTCCGCCCTGCGTCGCGACCAGACGCGTCAACGCGTCGACGCCACCCTTGCTCGCGGTGTACCCAGGACCGAATCCGTGACCGCGGATCGCGGCCGTCGACGCGATGGTCACGATCGCGCCGCCGCCGTCGGCGAGCAGGGGCATGCAGTGGTGGATGACCGAGAACGTGCCTCCGAGATTGACTGCGAGCACGCGGAAGAAGTCGGCGATCCCGACCTCCTCGATGGGAGCGAGGTCGGGGCCGTGGAAGATGCCGGCCGCGGTGACGACACCTGCGATCCGGCCGAGGTCGGTCGCCGCCGACTCGACCGCGGTGGCGACGGCGTCGTCGTCGGCGACATCAACCGCGAGCGCAAGCGCGGTTCCCCCGTCTGCCGTGATGGCGTCGGCGGTCTCGCGCGCGTTGTCTGCGTGGAGATCGAGCACGGCGACGGCCGCGCCGCGCGCGGCGCAGAGTTGCGCGGTGGCGCGACCGATCCCGCTGCCGCCTCCGGTGACCAGCACGACCGGGGATTCGCTCATGCGGCTGAGAGTAACGTGACCCGGCTGTCGGCAGAGGGGGCACGCGTGCAGGCGAATGACGGCGACAACGGGCCGACCGACAAGGCACTGACCGAGCCGATCTCGATGCACGGAGTCGAGGGACGCGTCGTCGTCGTCACCGGCGCCGGACGGGGGATCGGGCGGGGGATCGCACACCATCTCGGCAAGGGCGGCGCGCGCGTCGTCGTCGCGGAATGGAAGCCGGCGTTGATGCAGTCGACGTGCGACGAGCTGAGCGAGCTCGGAGTCGAGAACCTCGGTGTCGTCTGCGACATCCAGCAGCGCGGCGACATCGACGCGATGGTCGCGGCCACGATCGAGCGCTTCGGACGGGTCGACGGCCTGGTCAACAACGCGCAGACGTTCCGTCCGATGGCCGCGATCGCCGAGGTCGAGGAGGACGATGTCGACGTCTTCTACCGGTCGGGCGTCAAGGGCACGCTCTGGGCGATGCAGGCCGTGTATCCGCACATGCGGGACCAGCAGTGGGGTCGCATCGTCAACTTCGCGTCGTCGATGGGTATCACGGGTGGGCGCGGCTTCGCGGCGTACAACGCGTCGAAAGAAGCGATCCGCGCGCTGACCCGCACGGCCGCGCGTGAGTGGGGCGCCGACGGCATCGCCGTGAACGCGATCGCGCCGGCCGCGGCGACGCACCACGGCGAGGCGGGCAGGCAGAGCGAGGGGTACCGCATCTTCATCGAGAACTGCCCCATGGGTCGCCAAGGTGATCCGGAGCTCGACATCGCGCCGTTGGCCTGGTTCCTGTGCTCCGACGCGTGCCGCTACCTCACCGGCCACACCTTCATGGCCGACGGTGGGGCGTTCATGTGGGCCTGAGCGGCGGCCCCAGCAGGGCCGAGGAAGGGACCGACGGTGAAGCGCAAGCGGACGCGACCATGTGATTCCGTGACCCCGTCCGACGCGCTCGAGGACGAGGGGTACCGCTTCGTCGTGCCGGTCGATCCGCAGCCCACCGACTTCGACGCGCAGGGCCACCTCAACAACGCGGCGATCGGGCGTCTGTTCAACGACATGCGCATCGCGTACATCCGCCGGTACCTCGGCGAACCATGGACCGACTTCCTGCGTACCGAGGGGATCGTCGTCGTTGCGCGAGAGGTGCACGTGCTCTACGAGTCGGAAGGCCTGCCGTCGGAGGAGTACGTCGGTGCGATGCGCTACGTGCGCCGTGAGGGACGTGGAGCGATCATCGAGCAGCGCATGATCGAAGCGGTCACCGGCAGGGCGGTCGCGCGTGCATGGGTCTCGCAGGTGCTCGTCCGCGCCGGCGCGGTCGCCGACTGGCCCGACTTCTACTTCACGCTCGTCGCGGAGGCCGAGGGACGCGCGATCGAGCAGCGTCCGAGTGTCCGGCGCGAGTGGGGTTCGGGTTCGTGAGCGACGCGGCACAGAAGCTCGCCGAGAACCTGGGGCTGCAGGCGCGTGGCTGCGAGCTCCTCGGCTCGCCCTTCTACGCCCGCTTGCTCGAATGGATGATCGACGACGTCGAAGCCGGCGGCCCGGTGTGGTCGTTGCTGGGTCCGCACGCCGACGAGTCCTTCGGCGCGGCCTACCCGATCCGGTTGCTCGGGGCGATGCATCGCCTCGTGCTCTCGGGTGGCGCGCCCGCCCTCGCGTCGCACTTCACGACGACCGGCGGCGACGGCGATGCCGACGCGGCATGGCCCCTCTACCGCGACGTGCTGGATGCGCCGCCGACGAGCGTGCTCGACATCCTCGGGCGCCCGCCGCAGACCAACGAGGTCGGACGCTCGGCTGCTCTCGCCGGCGGGCTCGCGACCGTGGCGCGCGACACCGCGCTTCCGTTGCGGCTGCTCGAGATCGGGACGAGCGCGGGCCTCAACCTCCGACTCGACCGTTACTGGTACGAGCAGGACGGCATCGGGTGGGGTGACCCTGAGACCGAGGTTCGTATGGTCGACCTCTGGTCGCCCGCGCGTCCGCCGTTCGAATCCGGCGCGGTCGTGGCGACGCGTCGCGGTTGCGATCGTGACCCCATCGACGTCTCCGACCCGGAAGCGTCGACCACACTCCTCTCGTACGTGTGGCCCGGT
>JBBSEC010000105.1:0-16590 GCA_038240075.1 Acidimicrobiia bacterium | reverse complement strand
CTGCTCGACCACATCGAAGCGACGTTCTGCGTCGACACCGCGCGCGTCTTCTCGACCGGCATGTCCGACGGTGGCGGGATGACGTCGGTGCTCGCGTGCCTCGCTCCGAACCGGTTCGCCGCGTTCGGGCCCGTCGCGGTGCAGGTGTACCGCCCGGGTTGCGCGGGCAAGTATCCCATCGCGATGGTCGCGTTCCACGGAACCGCCGACCCGATCGTCGCGTACGACGGCGCGAAGGCCGATGGCGTCGATCTCGGCGCGGTGCCGACCACGATGGCGAAGTGGGCTGCGCACGACCACTGCGACGTGAGGTACGCCGACGTGAGCCTTGGCACCCAGGTGCAGCGCCGCACCTGGACCGGCTGCGACGGAACGAGCTCAGTGGTGCTGTATTCGATCATCGGTGGGGGTCACACCTGGCCGGGATCGCTGGCGATCCCGGCCTACGGTCTGACCACCACGCAGATCAACGCGAGTGACACCATCTGGGCGTTCTTCGCGGCCCATCCGCTGGCTCGCTGAGCGTCGTTGGCTGGTTACGGGCAGGCTTGCCGCGCGAGCGGCTTGACCGGGATCCACTCGCGTCGCAGTGCCTGGATCGCCTGCGACGACGCGAACGTGTTGACACCGAACGAGTCGTTCGGGCTCGCGATGTGGCCGTCGGGCTGTTGCTGACCGCGCACCCACACGATCGGCGAGGCGTACGCATGGACGCCGAGGGGCGGGTCGACGACGTTGCGCCAGCACGGCTTGGTCGGGTCGAAGCCCGACGCGGTGATGGCGGCGATCGCGACCGAGGTCGAGTTCGGGTCGACGCTGCCGAACGACTGCCACGCGCCGGACGGCTGCTGCTCCGCCGCGAGGAACTTGAGCCCGGCCCGCAGGTCGGTGTCGGTCAGCGCGACGTTCGCGGCCGCCAGCGCCTGGACGGCGAGCCCGGTCGTGTCGATGTCGAGGTTGGTGCTCTTCGGGTCGCCCGAGAAATCCCACCCGCCGCTCGACTCCTGGCCCGCGCGGATGTTGGCAACCGTCTTCGCCGGGACCGCACCGGTGAGGAGCCGCAGTGCGATCGCCGCGTACAACGTGGCGTTGAACGCGCCGAACGATCCGTCGGGCTTCGCTCCCGCGAGGATCAGCGCCTTCAGGTTCACGCTGCCGCCGTCGCCGTTGGGATTGAAGTGCGTCGGCGACAGACCGAGCGGCTTGGCGTCGAGCACGACCAGCTTCGCGGCCTGGCCGGCGTCGAGACCGCTGCCGGCGAAGGTGTCGAGTGCCGCGAGTGCGGAATGGCCGTTCTTCTTCACCTTCGACACGGCCGCCAGCGCGGTCGCCGTGCTCCACTTGTTGGTGGTCTGCGCGTTCTCCGCGATCGCGAGGATCGCGTCGGGGGTCTCGAACCCGGGGAAGCCGGCGACGTCGAAACCACCGTCGGGTTGCTGCTGGGTGAGCAGCCACTTCGTTGCCGTGCTCGCGGTCGCCCGCGACTGCGGGTCGTTGAAACCGGTGAAACGGAATGCGCCCAGGAAGAGCACGGCGCACAGCGCGCCGACGATTGCGCGCGAACGACGATGACGTCGCATTGGTTTTGCCTCCTCGGCCCCGAACCTCGAGGGCCATCTGCTGTCGCACCAGGCGACTCGGATGAGATCACCGGCGGTACCGGTGGAGCCGGGCGGGTGATCTGGCTCACACCGCACCACTCGGGTCCGGTGTTCACAGTTGCGGGTCAGCGTCGGGATCTCACCGAACTTCCCCCGCAGGGCTCGGCGGCACCCTATCGGGAGAATCGAGGACCCTCCAAGTAGCGTCGATGCTTGTGAAACGCAGCTTCGCCGTCGCCATGCTCGCGGCCGTCGTAGTCGTCGGGGCGTGCAGCACCCCGGTGTACACGACCGACTCGGCGGTGCGCGATCTCGAACGGCAGTCGCAGCTGACCCACACGCAGGCGGAGTGCATCGTCAGCGTCATCCGCAAGCACTTCGAGACCGCGATCGAGGCGACCCAGAAGGCCAACAAGCTCACGAAGCTGCCGGCCGACCAGCTCAAGCTCGAGGTCGACGGCGCCCTCGCCGCCATCCGGGCGCCGTCGGGGACCGAGACCGACCTCGCCCGCCGCGCGGTTGCCGGCTGCGCGCCCGGCGACCTGCAGTGAGCCGAACGGAGATCGCAGAACGGGCGGGCCCTATCCGGCCGCCGCGGTGAGCTCCGTCATCGTGAACAGGGCGTCGAGGGAGAGACCGGCCTCGGCCAGGTTCTCGCGCCCGCCCGATTCCCGGTCGATGACGCACACGACCCGGTCGAGCACGGCGCCGCGCGCCCGCAGCTCCCTGGCGGCATCGAGCACCGCACCGGCCGAGGTGATGACGTCCTCGACGACCAGCAGCGGCCGGCCGTCGAACTCGGGGCCTTCGGCGAGCTTGCACGTGCCGTAGGTCTTGGCCTCTTTGCGCACGAACAGGGCCGGCAGGCCCGTGACCTGAGAGAGCACGGCCGCGAGCGGGACCCCTCCGAGCTCGAGCCCGGCGAGCGCGTCGACGGAGGCCGGGACCGACGGGGCCATTGCCTCCGCGATCGCGAGCAGGAGGCTCGGATCCGACTCGAACAGGTACTTGTCGAAGTACTCGTGGCTGACGACACCCGAGCGCAGGGTGAACTCACCCGTGAGGTGCGAGACGGCGTAGATGCGGTGGGCGAGCTCGGCGCGATCCATGGTCGCCGACGTTAGGTCGTGGCATGGAGCAGGCGAGCGTTCAGCCGGGTACTTACCTGCAGCGTCCCGCGGCGAGCGAGGATGCGACCGTGTGATCGAGTGAGCATCCGACCGTGTGACAGAGACCGTTGACCCGACGGCGCCACGGTCGTACCCTGCGCCTGGCAGGAGTTGGGGCAGCCGCGCTGGTCCGAAAGAAACAGTGTGCGGCTCGGGCAACAGAATGCTTGGCCGTCGACGGTGTGCTCGGGGGGGCTCGCCGTCCGGCCTTGCGACACGGGGAGGGCGCCCACAAGGCGCCCTCCCCGCTTTTCGCAACGAGTCGGTGATGCCGAGGCGAGCCGCGAGCGTCGCGCGGTCGCACGAGCTGAGCACCGAGCCGACGAGCGACCAGACGGTGGTCGCAACGCCGCTGGAGCTCGAAGCCGTCGCCGCGTCGTAATCGCGCGCCGCCTCGGTCAGCCGACGCGCGCCCGGCCCGAGCGTTCGAGGAGATCCGACCAGGGATCGGCCGTGGTCTCGACCGAGCGCGTGTAGGGCCACTCGCGCGTGTGGTCCCACAGTCGTTGGCAGAGCTCGCGCGGCGGGTCGAACGGCACATCGAGACCGGTGCACACGTCGGCTGCGTGCAGGATCAGCTCGTGCGCGCCGCGCGCCGCGAAATCGGCTGGTGATCCGGTCTGAGGATCGGGTGCGTAGCGGATGATCGCGCGGACGCTCGGCTCCGCGGTCGTGATCACCGACGACAGCATCGTGCACGCACCGCGCAGCCCGTACAGCAGGTCGGTCGGTGTTGCACCCGGGAGCGCGTGCAGCTCGGTGAAGTCGGGATACCGGTCCTGTCGACCCGACGCGAGGAAGAAGGCGTAGGAGAACACGCAGTCGACGGTGTGATCCGCGGTCGTGAAGCAGCTCCATTCGAGCGTGCCCGCCGGGACGGTCCAGTCGAGCTCGACACCCGACCACCACGCCGAGAGCACGAGCTCGCTCAGTGCGTCGAATTCGGTGACGGTGAACGGGGCGGCGCTCACGTCAGACGATCCGCGATTCGTGCTCGGCCCAATAGCGGTCGCGGAGCAACCGCTTGTAGAGCTTGCCCGTCGGCTGGCGTGGAAGCTCCCGCTCGAAGTCGACTGTGCGCGGGCACTTGTAGTGCGCCAGGCGGCCGCGGCAGTACTCGAGCAGCTCGCGTTCGAGGTCGGGGCCGGTCTCGTCCCAGCTGACCGGCTGCACGACCGCCTTCACCTCTTCGCCCATCTCTTCGTTCGGCACACCGAACACCGCGACGTCGAAGACCTTCGGATGGTCGACGAGCACATTCTCGGCTTCCTGCGGGTAGATGTTGACGCCGCCCGACACGATCATGAACGTCTTGCGGTCGGTGAGGTAGAGGTAGCCCTCGTCGTAGAGGTAGCCCATGTCGCCGACCGTCGACCACCCCCGGTCGTTCATCGAGTCGCGCGTCTTCTCCGCATCCTTGTGGTACTCGAAGCCCGCGCGGCCCGCGAGCGGCTCGAACCACACGACGCCGATCTCACCGCGGGGGAGCAGCTCGTCGGTGGTCTCGTCGACGATGTGGATCGGGCCGAGCATGCTGCGGCCGACCGAGCCGGGGTGCGCGAGCCAGTCGTCGCTGGTGATGATCGTCGCGCCCGCGCCTTCGGTCGCCGAGTAGTACTCCATGATGATCGGGCCCCACCACTCGATCATGCGTCGCTTCACGTCGACCGGGCAGGGCGCCGCGGCGTGCACCGCGACCTTGTGCGACGAGAGGTCGTAGCGGTTGCGTTCTTCGTCGGTGAGCTTCCACATGCGCACGAACATCGTGGGGACCCACTGGCTGTGCGTGATGCGGTAGCGCTCGATGTGCTCGAGCGCGCGCACGGGGTCGAACTGCTCCATCACGACGACGGTTGCGCCGAGTCGCAGGCTGCTCATGCAGTAGAAGAGCGGCGCGGAGTGATACAGCGGCGCGGGCGACAGGTAGACGCTCTCACTGTCGAAGTGGAAGACGTGCGTCATCGACGCGAGGCGTTCGGGCGCATGGCCGATGGGTTCGCGTGCGGTGTGGTACTCGATGCCCTTCGGCCGCCCGGTCGTTCCCGACGAGTAGAGCATCGGGGTCCCCTCGAGCTCCTCGGCGAGTGGCACGGCCGGGAAGGCGGCGATGGCGTCGTCGTAGTCGACGTACCCGTCGACGGGCGCCGCTCCGGGAGCCGACGCGATCGCGAGCCGAATCGTGACGCGCGGCATCAGGTCGACGAGCTGTTCCGCGAGCTCGCGCGTTCCCGCCGCGACCACGATCGCCTGGGCGTCGCAGTCGTCGATGATGTACGCGGCCTCGTCCGCGGTGAAGTGCCAGTTGAGCGCGGTGTACACGAGCCCGGAACGTTGCGCGGCCCAGCACACCTCGAGGTAGCGAGGGTTGTTGTCCATGAGCACGGCGATGTGATCGCCGAACCGCAGGCCCGCGTCCCAGAGCAGTTGCGCGAACTGGTTCGAGCGGTCGTTCAGCTCTTGGTAGGTGACGACCTCACCGGTCGCCGCCATGATGACGGCGGGCTTGTCGGGAGTCTCCGCCGCGTGGAACCCAGGCCACATGCGCCTGGCCGCTCAGACGATGACGCTGCGGATGACCTCGCCGGCCTCCATGGCGCGGAACGCGTCGTTGACCTCGTCGAGCTTGATCTTGCGCGACACCATCGACGACGTGTCGAGCCGGCCGGTTTCGATCAGGTCGACGAAGCGCTGGAAGTCGCGGCGCACCTGCGCGGAGCCGTACTTGCTGCCGACGATCGTCTTGCCCTCGTAGAACAACGCAAAGGCCGACAGGGTGATCTGCGCCTCCATGCGGGTCATGCCGACGACGCAGACGGTGCCGCCGTTGCGGGCCATGCCGTGCGCCTGGGTGATCGTCTCGGGAAGGCCGATGACCTCGAACGAGTAGTCGACGCCGCGGCCCCCGGTGAGCGCCTTCACCTGCGCAATGGCGTCGCCCTCGGCCGGGTCGACCATGTCGGTGGCGCCGAACTGCTCGGCGGTCTTGCGCTTCATGTCGACGAGGTCGACGGCGATGATCTTGGCCGCACCCGCGATGCGGGCGCCCTGGATCACCGACTGGCCCACGCCGCCGCAACCGACCACGGCGACCGTGGATCCCGGCTGCACGCGCGCGGTGTTGAGCGCGGCGCCGACACCGGTGGTGACACCACAGCCGATGAGCGCGAGCTGCTCGTCGGGGATGTCGGTCTCGATCTTCACGACGGAGTCTTCGCTCGAGGTCATCACGTCGGCGAACGTGCCGAGACCGGTGAAGGTCATGTAGTCGCTCTGGTCGGGACGCTTGCCGCGCATCACCATCATCGTCTCGAACTCGCGCTCGCAGAAGTTCGACTGGTCGTGGAGGCAGAACCAGCAGATACCGCAGGCGGGGACGAACGTGCTGACGACGCGGTCACCCTTCTTGACCTTGGTGACCTCGCTGCCGATCTCGACGACTCGGCCGGTGCCTTCGTGCCCGAGCACGGTGCCCGGCATCACCGGCAGGTAGCCGTGGACCACGGAGAGGTCGGAGTGGCAGACGCCGCTCGCGCCGATCTCGACGATCACGTCGCGCGGTCCCGGAGCCGTCGGCTCGAGGTTCTCGATCGACAGGGGCTGCTCGGTCCCGACGAACACTGCTGCGCGCATTGCCACTCCCTTGTTCCCGAAAGCTGTTGCCAAAAGCTGGTGCCAACAGGTGACAGGAAGCTACTCCGCCACGCGTTGCCGACGCCCGGCGAAGTTACCGCTCGTTCAGGAGGGGCGCCGCCGCGGCCTCGTCGCACACGACCACGGCCCGGTCCTGAAGCACCCGACCGGAGGGGATCGTGGCGTCGCCGGCCACCAGGCGGCGCAGCATCTCGCCTTTGCCGGTCCCCGCGGTGAGCCACACGATGCGCCGCGCCGCGTTGAGCGCGGGATACGTCAAGGTGACCCGGCGATGGCCTTCGTACGCGCCGGTCGGGGCGACGAGCCGGTCGGTGACGCCGAGCACGGGATCGCCGGGCACGAGCGACGCCGTGTGGCCGTCGTCGCCGAGGCCGAGGTGGACGACGTCGAGCACGCCGGCGGTCGCGTCGTGGAACGTGCGCTCGTAGCGCCGCGCCGCGCTTGCGGGATCGGGCTCCTCGACGGGGATCGGGTGCCATCGCGTCTTCGGCACCGGCGCGAGCCGCACCAGCGACGACTCGATGTGCGTCGCGTTCCGATCGGGATCACCGGCCGGCGCGACGCGTTCGTCGACCTGGAACACATCGAGGTGCTGCCAATCGACCTTGGCACCGGCGAGGAGCCTCAGCATCGCCCACGGGGTCGTGCCCCCGCTGAACGCGACCGACGCGCGGCCGCGTTCGGCGATCGCGTCGCGGACCGCCGCCGCGATCAGGCGCGCCGCCTCGGCCGCGGCTTCGTCGGCGTCGGCGCCCACATGGATCGGCAATGACCGGTGACCATGGGCGCTCACTCGCCGGCTGCCGGCTTCTCGGCGTGGCCGCCGAACTGCTTGCGCTGTGCCGACTGCACCTTGCCCGCGAACGACGCGGCGCCCTGCGACGCGAACCGCGACTGCAGCGCGGTCGTGAGCACGGGCGTGGGAACGCCGAGCGCGATGGCCGCCTCCGCGGTCCACCGGCCCTCGCCCGAGTCGGACACGCGCCCGTTGTAATCGGCGAGCGCGGGCGACTCGACGAAGGCGGCGGCGGTGAGGTCGAGCAGCCACGACGCGATCACGCTGCCGCGCCGCCAGACCTCGGTGACCGCGGGGATGTCGAGGTCGTACTGGTAGAGCTCGGGATGGGTGAGGGGCGCCGTCTCGGCGTCGGAGTCGACCACGTTCTTGCCTTCGTTCGCGCGTTGGAGCACCGCGAGCCCCTCGGCGTACGCGGCCATGATCCCGTACTCGATCCCGTTGTGGACCATCTTCACGAAGTGGCCCGCGCCCGAGGCGCCGCAGTGCATCCAGCCCCGTTCCTCGCGGCTCGGCTCTCCGGTGCGGCCCGGCGTGCGCGGCGCAGAATCGAATCCGGATGCGAGCGTGTCGAACACCGGCGCGAGGCGGTCGACGGCGGCGGTGTCGCCGCCGACCATGAGGCAGAAGCCCCGCTCGAGACCGAACACGCCCCCGCTCGTGCCGGCGTCGATGTAGTGGATCTTCTGCGCTTTCAGCGCGGTCGCGCGGCGAATGTCGTCGCGCCAGTCGGAGTTGCCGCCGTCGATGATCGCGTCGTCGGGCGCGAGGACGGCTGCGACGTCGTGCACGGTCTGCTCGGTGAACGCGGCCGGGATCATGAGCCACACCGCGCGCGGCGCGTCGAGGTGCGCGGCGAGGTCGGCGAGCGAGGTCGCGCCGATCGCGCCGTCGGCTGCGAGCGCTTCGACCGCCTTCTGGTTCACGTCGTAGACCACGACCTGGTGCCCCGCGTGCTGCAACCGGCGCGTGAGCCCCGCGCCCATGCGGCCCAAACCGACCATTCCGATCTGCACGTGGATCCTCCCGGGCTGTTTAGGTGTACGAGGCGAGATCGTCGGCCGCGACGCGGAACACGCGGCGGCCGCGTTCGTGCAGCGCGAGGTAGTCGCCCGCGGCCTCGGCCTTGATGAGATCGCCGAACGTGAACGCCCGGGTCGGGATCGCGACGTCGGATGCATCGTTCACGTCGAGGACCTGGAGGAAGACGCCGGTCGCCGGTCCGCCTTTGTGGAACTGGCCGGTCGAGTGCTGGTAGCGCGGCCCGACCGCGAGCGTGGTCGCGACCCGGAAGCGGTCGCGTACCGCGACGCGGGCGTTCTGGAAGCGGGCGAGGTTGGGCGACGCGGGATCGACGAAGGCCTGGATGGCCACGTAGTCGCCGGGCAGCACGGTCGCGAGCGCATCGGCCACGGCGGTGACGGGGATGTCGGGGAGGCCCTTCTCGAGCACGGTGCGGGCCGCCTTCTTGGCCGCTTCGACGTCGGGTTGATCGAACGGGTTGATGCCGATGAGCGCGCCGGCGAGGGCGATCGCGAACTCCCAGCGCACGACCTCGGCACCGAGTGCCGCGCCGCCGCCGTCGACCGCGACGCTCCCGAGGTCGACGACCGGTCGGCCCGAATCGCCGAGCGCGGACAGCACGCCGTCGCGCCCGTAGGTGACGAAGACGCGGTCGGTTCCGTAGTGGTCGGGCGCCGCGAGGGGCTCGCGGACCACCGGCAGGATCCCGGTGTCGTGCTTGCCCGTCGACTCCGCGACGAGCTGCTCGACCCAGTCGCCGAACGGTCCCCACGCGTTGATCGTGAGCTTGTCGCGGCCGGCCCTGACGCCGGCGCCGAGCGCGGCCGCGAGCGCGGTTCCGGGATTGCCGTCGGCCTGCCCGCACTGCTCAAGCATCTGCACCGCCCCGCGCAGGATCGTGGCGATGTCGATGCCGAGGAGCGCGGCGGGCACCATGCCGAAGTGCGAGAGCGCGCTGTAGCGCCCACCGATGTCGGGGTTCGCATTGAAGACGGCACGGAAGCCCTGCTCGCGGCCGCGTCGGTCGAGGGCCGAGCCCGCGTCAGTGACGGCTACGAGCTGGTTCGGGCTGGCGACGCGCGTGCTGAAGAAGTCGAGATGGCACTGCGTCTCGAGCGTGCCTCCCGATTTCGAAGCGAAGCAGAACAACGTGCGATCGAGCGGAACCGACTTCGCGACGTGCTCGATTGCAGCAGGGTGACTGCTGTCGAGCACCGTGAACGACGGGCCCGGACGGGGCTGCACCTTCCCGGCTTGCACCGTTGCGGCGAGCAGCTCCGGGAAGAGGCTCGACCCGCCCATCCCGCACCAGACGACGTGGTCGAGGTCGTCGCGTTCGAGGTCGCGCGCGAAGGCGAGCAGGGTGTCGACCTCGCCTTGCATTCGCTGCGGTTCGTCGAGCCAGCCCAGGCGATTGGAGACCTCGGTCGGGTCGTCCTGCCAGAGCGTGTGGTCGCGTGAGAGGAGCCGATCGACGGCGTTGCGGTCGCGCAGCTCGGCTGCGGCGGCCGTCAGCGTGGGCTCCCAGCCCGCTCCCGGGTTCGCGGTCGTCGTCACAATGGGCACTGTATAGAGGGGAGGCTCGCCTACGATCGTCGGGTGACGCGCGTGACCTATTTCGGGCCTCGCGGCACGTTCACCGAGGAAGCACTGCTCTCCCAGCCCGACCTCGCGGCGTGCGAGCGTGTGCCGCAGCGCTCCGTTCCCGAGGTGATCGCCGCCGTCGAGCGCAATGAGTTCGAGGGTGGCGTCGTCCCGATCGAGAACATGATCGAAGGCTCGGTGCCGGTCACCCTCGACACGCTCGCGTTCGAGAGCGAGCTGCTCATCCAGCGCGAGATCGACCTGTCGGTGTCGTTGAGTCTGTGTGTGCGGCCCGGCACCGGGCTCGGCGACGTGCGGCGGGTGCTGTCGTTCCCGCACGCGGTGGCGCAGTGCCGCGAGTTCCTCGCCCGCAAGCTGCCGGAGGCCGACTTCCGGGCCGCGAACTCCACCTCCGACGCGGCGCGCGAGGTGTCGAAGTCGCGCCGGTCCGATCAGGCCGCCATCTGCAACTCGCTCGCGGCCGAGATCTACGGGCTCGACGTGCTCGCCACCGCGATCGAGGACCACGCCGACAACGTCACCCGGTTCGTCGTCGTCGGCCGGGGCGTGCCCGCACCCACGGGTCACGACAAGACCACGGTCGTCTGCTTTCAACGCGCCGACCGTCCGGGATCGCTCCTCGCGATCCTCCAGGAGTTTGCGGCGCGGGCGATCAACCTGTCGAAGCTCGAGTCGCGCCCGACGAAGCGCAATCTCGGCGACTACTGCTTCTTCATCGACATCGACGGCCACATCGCCGACGAGCTGGTCGCGGATGCGCTGCGCAACCTCGCGGCCAAGGGAACCGTGAAGTTCCTCGGTTCGTATCCCGTCGGCGGCGCCGGCGAAGCGGTGGTGCACCGGCGGCGCACCGCTTCGCGCGAGTGGCGCGCCGCGACCGTGTGGGTCGACGAGCTGCGCAGCCAGGTGCGCGACGGTGGCTTCGAGTGATGGCGGGTTTCGAGTGATCGACCTTCGGCGGTTGCGCGAGGAGCCGGCGTACCGCGTGGGCATCGAGCGCAAACGGGTGCGTGACGGCCTGCTCGACGAGCTCCTCGAGCTCGACGGTCAGGCGCGCGTGCTCCGGATCGACGTCGAAGCGCGACGCGCCCAGCAGAACGCGGCGTCGAAGGCGATCGGCACGGCGCCGGCCGCCGAGCGCGCCGAGCGCATCGAGGCCGCGGGGAGACTGAAGGCGGAGCTCACCGACCTGGAGTCGACGCTGGGCGAGCTCGACCGCGCGGTGGCCAACCTCGCGTTGCAGGTGCCGAACCCGGCCGACGAATCGGTTCCCGACGGCGGTGAGGACGACGGCGTCGTCGTGAAGATCGTCGGCGCCTCCGGTGCGGCGCCGAAACTCGACCACGCCGAGCTCGCCGAGGCGCTGGGATTCGTCGACACCGCGCACGCAGCGGAGGCCAGTGGCTCGCGGTTCGCGTACATCATGCGCGAGGCCGCGCTGCTCGAGCTCGCGCTCGTGAACTACGCGATGTCGATCGTGGTGGAGCACGGGTTCACTCCCGTCGTGACACCAACGCTCGTGCGGGAGCGCACGATGGAGGAAGCCGGCTTCTTCCCGACCGACCGCGCGCAGGTGTACGACATCGACGACGGTGATCTCTTCCTCGTCGGCACCAGCGAAGTCCCGCTCTCCGCGTTGCACCGCGGCGAGACGTTCGCCGGCGACTCGTTGCCGACGCGCTACGCCGGGTATTCGTCGTGCTTCCGTCGCGAGGCGGGCACCTACGGCAAGGACACGCGCGGCATCTTCCGCGTGCACCAGTTCGACAAGGTGGAGATGTTCTCGTGGTGCGCGCCCGACGAGTCGTGGGGTGAGCTCGATCGGATCCTCGCGATCGAGGAGCAGATCATCGGTGGGCTCGGCATCCCGTACCACGTGTTGAACGTCGCGGCCGGCGACCTCGGCCCCGCGGCAGCGAAGAAGTACGACATCGAGGGCTGGCTCCCGTCGGAAGGCCGGTACCGCGAGCTCACGTCGTGCTCGAACTACACCGACTACTCCGCGCGGCGGCTCGGCGCGCGCGTGAAGGGCCCCGACGGCACGACGCTCGTGCACACGCTGAACGGCACGGGGTGCGCGGTCAGCCGCACGCTCGTGTTCCTCTTCGAGCACTACCAAGACGCCGACGGTGCGTTCGTCGTGCCCGACGCCCTGCGCCGCTACGTGGGTTTCGAACGGGTCGAGCCTCCTTCATAGGTCTGGGTCGCAAGCTCCCCCTCCTCGACGCGGGACGGGACCGGTCAGAATGGCCGACGGAGGGATGCCAGAGCGGCCGAATGGGACGGTCTTGAAAACCGTTGGGTGATGAGCCCCGTGGGTTCGAATCCCACTCCCTCCGCCATTCGCCGGATGCGATGGTGGGCCATTGCCATGACCGGAATCGAAGCTTCGACCTCTCCCCCTGCCTTGCCGCGCTGGTTTGGACCGAGAGCCAGCTCAGATGATCCGGCCGTCTCGGCCCTGATCGACCGCGTCGCGCGTGGGGTCGGATGGGCAGACATTGGCGGTGGGTTCAACCTCAACGTGCGGATCGACGCGGAGCCGCCGGTCGTCCTCCGGGTTCACAGGCCCTGGGTCCGCCGCGGCCGGGTCGCGGGACTGCGGCGTCTGCGGGAGCGGCTCCGGCGGACGCAAGTCCGCGTCGCTCGGCCGATTCCGATTTCCGGCTGCGACTGCCTTCGGGTCGCTGATCGTTGGGCTGAGCTTGAGGAGTTCATCGATCACGTGCAGCCACGGGCGGACGAGGACTCCTACGTCCGCCTCTTCGAGGAGCTCGGACGCGTTCACACTGCGCTCAAAGCCGTCTGGGAGCCCAGTCCGCCCGAACCCCTCGACGACCACAGAACCTTCGGCCAACTGCGTTACTCGGTCGGCTTCACACGCCGCAGGCTCGGACCCCGCAGCGAGCCGGTCGTGTATCGGATGCGCCAACTGACTGGCGAGCTCTCCAAGCTCCGGAAGGAGGTCGAACTGCCATGCACCCCGATTCATGGGGACTACAAATTGGCCAACGCGGGAGAGCTGTCAGACGGCTCATGGGCCACCTTCGACCTGGATTTTGCGAGGGTCAGGGAGCGGCTGTACGACATCGCGGCCAGCCTGCACCACGTCGCACCGGGCGGCGAATTGCTCGAGCCGCGTCGACTGCTCGACGCCTACGAAAGCACGGCTCCGGAACCGCTGACTCGGGATGAGCATCGTTGGCTCCCCGGGGCGCTCGCCCTTGTACCCCTGCACTGGGCTGCCACCGCAGGGCTCGTGGGCGACGGCATCCGCGAGGCCGAGAGCGCGATGACCGCCGCCGAGGCCTGGTGGTCGCGCCGGGCTGAACTCTCGTCGTAGTCCGGCGGCCGCGCCAGGGTGACTGGCGTTCTGAAGACGCCCCGCAAGTTCCGCTCGCGTTCGGGAGCCGCATCGTGACCGTCTTTTCGTCTTCGACGTGGCAGCAACCGATGCCGCCGCAACCGACCCCGGCGCGCCGAGCGGTCATCGCGCTCGTTGTCGAATCGATCGAGGCGCTCGGCTCGGGTCGACTGAGGGTCGCGATCGACGGCCTCACCGCAGCCGGCAAGACGAGCTTCGGCCACGAGGTCGCCCGCGGCATCGTCGATCTCGGCCGTCAAGCCTTGCGAGCGTCGCTCGACGACTTCAAGCGTCCGTGGCGCGAAGCGCACCTCTACGACCGGACCTCGGGTGAGGGCTACTACCGCAATGCGTTCGACTACGACGCCGTGCATCGACTCCTCCTCGAACCAGCCGGGCCCCAAGGATCGGGACTCGTTGCGCTCTGCAGCATCGACCCGATCACGCAGATCGACCACTCGGCAGAAGTCGTGCGGATGTCGAGCGATGGTGTGCTGATCGTCGACGGCGTCTTCGCCTTCCGCCCCGAGCTCGACGACCTCTGGGATCTGCGGATCTGGCTCGATGTCGACCCCGAGCTGTCGGTGCGACGGGGTACAGAACGAGATGCCGAGCTCGAAGGCGACGCCGACGCAGCCGAGGCGCTCCATCGAGGCCGCTACCTGCCCTCCGAAATGCTGTACCTCGACGAGGTGGACCCGCTCCGAGCAGCCAACATCGTCATCGACAACCGCGCCTTCGACCTTCCCCGCCTCCTTCATTCATCTGAGTAACGCGAAACCGCACAAGGAGCGCGGCTGAAGGGTTCGCGATCCGACGAGGGTTTGTTGGTCCACTCAGGGTGTTGCGACGAGTGGGCGCACCTCGTTCCAGAAGCGCTCGAGTTGGTTCGCCTCGTCGGCGACCGGCCAGATGAAGACGCGCTGCACACCTGCCTTCGCGAACGCGCTCAACTTCTCGGCGAAGAGTTCCGGAGGACCGATCGGGAGACGCTCGCGGAGCATGGCTTCGGGTCGGTGCACGGTGGGAACGAGTCGTTCCTTGAGGACGCGCTCGGCTTCGGCGCGGTCGTCGGTGATGTAGCACCACATCGTGGCGAGTGCGTTCGGGAACGTGTCGGGATCCTTCCCATGATCAGGGAGCTGTGATCGGAGGGATGCCAACGCTTGCGCGAACACGTCCGGCGTCGTGTTGTAGGCCGACGCCAGCCAGCCGTCCGAGAGGCGGGCTACCCGACGCAGGCCCGCGTCGGAGCCCCAGCTGCCGACCCAGATCGGAGGTCCTGACGGTTGCGCGGGACCGGGTTGCAACGAGAGACCCTCGGTCGAATAGAAACGACCGACGAAGGGCGCGCCGTCGCTGCGCCACAGCGCCCGGAGCGCGCTGATCGCCTCGTCGAACCGTGGCCAGCGTTCTTCGAAATCGAGACCGACAGCGGCGTAGTCGTCGCGCGAAGAGCCGGGACCGACGGCCACGACCAGGCGACCCCCCGACAGACGATCGAGCGCGCCCAACGTCTTCGCGACCGGTACCGGTCCGCGCACCACTGCGAGCGCGACCGTCGTTGCGAGCGTCATGTCTCCCGAGTGCTCCAGCACGGCGGCCAGCGCGGTCGGTCCGTCGAGCCACGGCACGGAGAAGACCATGTGGTCGTTCGCCGACAGCGCGCTGAAGCCGAGATGTGCCGCGGTCTTCGTGTACGCGACGAGGTGGTCGAGTGTGTACGGATGCCCGCCAAAATCCATCAGTGGAAGATGTGCTCCGAAATCCATCGTGCCTCCTCGACGTCGACACCTTGATCACCTCGGCGGCAGCTCGAGGCGGCACCGGAACCGCTCGCCCCGGCTCTCGACGGCGAAGCCGGTCGCTCGGTAGAAGTCGACCGCGTCGGCATCGGTCTCGGCTGCGACGGCGCGCAGGCCCAAGTGCGCGCACGCGCCGAAGATCAGTGCCCGGGCGAAGCCCTGACGGCGCCGGTCGGCGAGAACGGCCAGCGCCGTGATCTCGGCCTCGTCCCGGTCGTCCGCGGGTTCCAGGCCGATGCACGCGACCGGTGTCCCGGGGGCAATGTGCTGCGCCTCCCACGACTTCTCGACCACCAGGCCGAGCAGGTGCGTGTCGGCATCGCGGTAGCGGTCGGCGACCCGGTCGACCTCGCCGTCGCCGCCTCGCGACGCGACGACTCCGAGCAGAGTGCGGACCGCGGGCTCGGCGAGCCGAGGGCGGAGATCCACGGGGCGTTTGGCAGTAGCCAGCAACCAGCGCGTCCGGTGGAGCGTCTCGAGCGAGGGATGCGGGCCCGGGAACAGGCGGCGTACGGCGTCGCGGTACACGAGGGCACCGTGATCGCTGTTGGTGAGCACGACGACACCCTGTCCGTCGGCCGGTCGCCCGATGACGAAGTTCTTGTATCCAGGGTTGTTGCCCCACTGCCAGATGGCCCGACCGCCTTGGGTGTCCTCGATGCCCCACCCGAGGCCCCATGCCAACTCGTCGTCGATCCAGGTCTGCGGCTCGAACCTGCGGTGATCATGCGCGAGCGAATGGACGAGGAACCGGAGATAGTCGGGGCCGGTCGTGTACAGGCCACCGGCCGCGGCCTTGCGCCCACGCGCACGCTGTTGCGGTTGAGGGTTGCCGTCGTGGTCATGGCCAACGGCGACGCGCGCTTCGTACTCATCACGCCAGTCGAAGCTCGAGTCGTCCATACCGAGTGGCCCGAGCACGGCATCGGCCAGGTACCGATCGAGGCCGACTCCGGTCAGGTGCTCGACGACCAGTTGGAGGTACGCGTATCCCTCACCCGAGTACCCCCAACGCGTCCCCGGCGACCATCGCAGGAACAGCGGCTCGTCTTCACGCCAGTTGGGAAAGCCGGTGGTGTGGCTGAGGACCATGCGGGCGGTGATCGACGCGGCCCGTTCATCGGCAGCGAGGAACGGCTCCGCGCCGTAGTCGGTCAACGGCCGGTCGAGGTCGAGCACGCCCGCGTCGACCAACGACATCACGCCGGACGCGAAGACGGGCTTGCTCAGGGAGGCCGCCGCGAACACCGTGTCGTCGTCGACCGGCCCGCGACCGTCGCCACGACTTCCCATGCTCACGACCCGCGCGACGCCGGCGGCATCGACGGCTCCGACCACCGCGCCCGGGACGCCGCGGGCATCCATGAGCCCGGCCACCATGGCCTCGAGATCCGCGGCGTTCGCTTCCACTGGGGCCACCGTCCCGTTCGCGCCGCTCGTTCAGTCCACGAGCTGCTCGAGCAGCCAGCTTGGCCCGACGACCTCGGCGTCGGCCGCGCGGACCCGCTCGGCCAGCTCCCGGTCGGCCGTGACCACGACCACGTCGCGGTGGGCCGCGGCGATCGCGGCGATCGTG
>JBBSEC010000104.1:0-16819 GCA_038240075.1 Acidimicrobiia bacterium | reverse complement strand
TCCAGACCGGACAACGGGTCCGCGACGCGCGTGTGTCGCTCGCCACCGCGAAAGCACAGGAAACACTGCCGCTCGTCGCGAAAGCATGGGCGCAAGGGGAGATCTCCGCGAACGCCGCGACGACGATTGCGCGGGGGTGTCGGGCCGGTCATGAAGACATCTACGCGACGATGGAAGACGGGATGGTCGCCTTCGCTGGCGGCGCGTGATGTTGTGGCGCTCGACGCGATGATCCGCAAGTACCAGACGCTCTGCGACGAGCTCGATGACAAGCCCCCGGAAGACAAGAACGGCCTGTACCTGTCACACGTCGGGAACCGGTGGGCGCTGAAAGGTGATCTCGACGCGCTCGCCGGCGCGACGCTCAAGGAGGCGATCGACGCGGCGACCGACAAGCCCGACCCCGACGACCCCCGCACCCTCGCGCAACGCCGCGCCGCCGCAGCCGCGCGGCTCGGCCGGTCGTTCCTCGACCGCGGTGAAAGCCCGACCGAGGACGGCGAACGACCCCACATCGCGATCACCGTGCCCCTCGAGTCGCTCGTCAGCGGCGAGTTCGAGACGACCGGCGATCTCTCGCTCACCTCGAGTCAGATCAGCGAGCTGCTCTGCGACTCGAAACTCCAGATCATCGTCACCGGCGCTGACGGCAAGCCCCTCGACGTCGGAGCGGCCGTGTACCGGCCCTCCCGGAAGTTACGCAGAGCGGTGCTGCACCGAGATCACGGCCGGTGCCGATATCCCGGCTGCGACCGCACCCACGGCCAAGTCCACCACGTCATCGCCTGGCCCGCCGGCCCCACCATCCTCGACAACCTCGCGTTCCTCTGCGACTACCACCACCACATCCTCCACAAACCCGGCTGGCACGCGACCTTCGACGGCACCACCTTCACCGTCACCAACCCCGACCGCCGACATATCGGCAGCACCTGAACGCGAGCTCCTGTACGCACGCTCATCTCAGCACGGCGCCGGTCGTTGCGGCGTTGACCCCGGCCCAGAATTGCCGGTACCTCCCGACAGCAACATCGAGACGAACGACCAGTCGTCGTCGATGGTGGAGACGAGCCATCCGCTCGCGTCGGGGAACGTCGGCGGTGTGCTCCACCAGCTGTCGGCGACACCGTCGAGCACCGACAGCGTGTCGGGGTCGGGCTGGTACGCCGTGGTGAGCCGGTGCAACTGGTCGGCAGGGACGGTGAACCCGGTGTCGTTCATCCCGAGCGGTTCGAAGATGCGCTCGCGCAGCACCGACTCGAGCTCCTGGCCGCAGGCACGCGCCAGCAGGACCCCGAGCACGTGGGGCGAGGTGTTGTAGAGCCAAACCGCTCACCGGGGTTGGTACATCAGTGGGAGTGAGCCGAAACCGAAGCGGAAGCTGAGCAGATCCTCGACCGTGATCGGCCGGTTGGCCGGCGCGGTGTCGTCGAGCTCGGCGTCGATGGCCCGGAGGACCCGGCGGTCGGCCAGCTCGGGAAGCAGGTCGTCGACCGTCGCGTCGAGGCGCAGGACACCTTCGTCGACCAGCGTCATCGTGGCCGCGGCCGTGATCGGCTTCGTGAGCGAGGCGACGCGGAAGATCGAGTCGCGTGTCATCGGCGCGGGGTCGCCGAACGTCCGCGAGCCGATCGCGTCGACGTGCACGTCGTCCCCCGCCGCCACGAGGCTGACGAGACCGGGCACGGCGCCGCGTTCGACGTTCCCGGCCATGGTGTCGTGCAGTCGGGCGAGCGCGTCCTGGTTCAGCCTGGCACCGCTCATGGCTCGTTGCTCGTCGCACCGGCGTCGGTCACGTTGATCCTTACGACCGGCGAACGGCGCCGATGTCATCGCAATTCATCGCGAATCAGCACCCTCAAGGTCGGCGGGGAACGGGCCGACAACTCAGGGGTTCGAGACGGAGGGGATGCGATGCGGCGAGGCGCGCACGGAAGCAAGGCGACCGCACCGGTCGAGGGCGAAGCGCGCTTCGAGCACTCGTCGCGGCACGCCGACCTCAAGTCGCTCGTCGAGGATCATCTGCTCGACACCGAGAACGCGGCCATCACCGCGCAGTGGTTTCCGTCGCGCCGGGGGAACTCGCCGCGGGCCACTCCTAAGGCTGCGCGATGACGTGGACCTGGCCCTTCTTCACGTTGGCCGTATACGTCGTGTAGTAGAGCGCGGTCTTGGTGCCGTTCGCCGCGAAGCGCATGGCGATCGGGCCGCCGACATCGAGGCCGGTCGCGAACGCACTCGATGTCCAGCCTCCGCTGCCGTTCGGCACGATGAGCAAGATCTTGTTGCACACGTAGTCGGAGTACAGGTATCCGCCGTTGTACTTCGTTCCCCAGAGGCCGTTCGGAACGAACGCGCCGGCGGTGATCGCGTCGCATCCCGTCGAGTGCGCGTACCAGAAGACCGGGTTCGTCATTCCCGCCGGCGGCGTGCCGCAGTCGGTGGTTGATCCCTCGGCGCACGGGCCTTCGCGCACGTTCCAGCCGTAGTTCGCGCCCTTCACCGCCGAATCGATCTCCTCCCACGTCGACTCGCCCGTGTCGTTCACGAACAGACGCGTCGCGGCCGCGTTCGGATCGAACGCGAACCGGAACGGATTGCGCAGGCCGAAGAGGTAGATCTCCTGGCACTTCTGTCCGGCCGCGATCGCGCCCGCGTTGCAGCGGGCCGTGCCGGCACCGGTGAAGGGGTTGTCGGCCGGGATGCCCCCGCTGGGAGTGATGCGCAACACCTTGCCCTGAAGATTGCTCAACGACTGCGCGATCCCGTTCGCAGCATCGCACGCCGTCAGGCCAACCGTGTAGTCGCATCCACCGTCGCCGACGCTGACGTACAGCATCCCGTCTTTGCCGAACCCCAGATCACCCGCGTTGTGATTGCCGTGGAACGAGATCATCCCGTCGATCAGGATCTTCTCGCTCGCCGCGCTGATCGTGTCGCCCGTCATCGTGAACCGCGACACGCGGTTCACAGGAACGTTCGCGATGTCACGCTTGCACTTCGGGAACTTCTTGAACGTGTAGTACACGTACACGAAGCCGTTCACCGAGAAGCTCGGGTCGACCGCGATCCCGAGCATCCCTCGCTCGCTGTTCGTCGCGCAGACCTGCGCGGAGATGTCGAGCGCGGGAGCCTTCACCAGCTTGCCGTTCTTGACGACGCGGATGACTCCGGACTGGTTCACCACGAGGATACGCCCGTCGGGCGTGGCCGCCAATGCGATCGGTCGACTCACGGTTGCGACCACCGTGTCGGTGAAGCCGGGCGGAAGCTTCTCGACCCGAGGGCGCGCTCCCGCGACACCGGCCGACCCGGTCACGGCCGTACCCCACGCCACCGCGCCGGCGATCGCGACCACCAGAGCCCGCACCCGAAATGACGTCATGGCGCCCTCCCCACAGTCGTGGCGACGATACGCCGCGCCGCGGCGGACGTCGAGTGGCGCACGGCCGCGCGGCGTAGCGTGCGCGTCGACATGGACCCGCATCCGCTCGATCCCCTGTCGGCCGACGAGTTGCAACGCGCCGTCGACATCCTGCGCGCCGATCCCCGCATCGCGACGTCGCCCCGCTTCGCCGACGTCTACCACGACGAGCCGGACAAGGCGGCCCTGGCCGCGTACGACGCCGACGGCACCGCGGTCGACCGACGCGTGTGCTTCCGCCTCGTCACCGGCCCCGACATGAGCTGCACGGAGGCGTTGGTCTCGCTGACCACCGGAGCCGTCGTGACGGTCACCGAGGTCGACGGCGTGTGCCCGACGATGCTCGTCGAGGACAGCTGGCTGACGGCCGAAGCCGTGCGCGCCGACCCGAGTTGGCAGGCCGCGATGCGCCGGCGCGACATCGTCGACTTCGACAAGGTCGAGGTCGACCCCTGGCCGGCCGGCCGCTTCGGCCTGCCGGAGGAGAACGGCCGGCGCCTGGGCCGGGCCATCTCCTACCTGCGCGAGGAACCGCACGACAACCAGCACGCGCGACCGATCGAGGGCGTCATCGCGCTCGTCGATCTCGGCAACCGCACGGTGCTCGACGTCGTCGATCACGGCGTCGTCCCGGTTCCCAACGGGCGCGGTCGGTACCGATCGGCCGATACCAAACCGTGGCGCGCCGATCTCGCGCCGATCGAGATCACGCAGCCCGACGGCCCGAGCTTCACGATCGAAGGCAACGTGCTGCGCTGGCAGCGGTGGTCGATGCGGGTCACGCTCGAACCGCACGAAGGGCTCGTGTTCCACACGGTCACGTACGACGATCACGGGCGGACCCGCTCGATCCTGCACCGAGCGTCGATCACCGAGATGGTCGTTCCCTACGGCGATCCGGGCCCGATGCACGGTTGGAAGAACGCGTTCGACGCAAGCGAGTGGGGCCTCGGCAAGATGGCCAACTCATTGGCGCGGGGCTGCGACTGCGTCGGCGAGATCCGCTACCTCGACGCGGCGATGGTCGGCGAGCGCGGTCACGTCTACGTGATCGACAACGCGGTGTGCATCCACGAAGAAGACGTCGGGATCGGCTGGAAGCACGTCGACCTCGTCGCGGGCGCGAGCGAGGTCCGTCGCGCGCGGCGGCTCGTCGTCAGCTCGATCGCGACGGCCGGCAACTACGACTACGGGTTCTTCTGGTACTTCTCACTCGACGGAACGATCGAGATGGAGGTGAAGCTCACGGGCATCGTGACGACGATCGCGTTGCAGCCGGGCGAGGTTCCGACGCACGCGACGCGCATCACCGCCGAGCTCGCGGCGCCCAACCATCAGCACCTGTTCTGCGCACGACTCGACGTCGACATCGACGGCACGGCGAACTCGATCTACGAGATCAACGTCGAAGCCGAACCGGCAGGTGCCGACAATCCGTGGGGAAACGCGTTCGCGGCGCGCGCCACGGCCCTCGAGCACGAGCAGGCTGCACAGCGGGTGACCGACCCCGCGCACAGCCGCGTGTGGAAGATCGTCAACCCCGCGGTGCTGAACGCGGCGGGCGATCCCGTCGCCTACAAGCTGGTGCCCGGCCCGACACCGGCGCTGCTCGCGAGCCCCGAGTCGAGTATCGGGCGCCGAGCCGGGTTCGCCACCCGCAATCTCTGGGTCACGCCGTACGACCCGGCCGAGCGCTGGGCGGCCGGCGACTATCCGAACCAGCACGCCGGCGGCGACGGGCTCCCGCGCTGGACGGCGGCCGACCGGTCGCTCGTGGAGACCGATCTCGTGGTGTGGCACACGTTCGGGGTCACGCACATCGTCCGACCCGAAGAGTGGCCCGTCATGCCGGTCGAACGCACGGGGTTCGCCCTCATCCCGGCCGGGTTCTTCGACGGCAACCCGGCGCTCGATCTCCCCCCGGCGTAACCTGCCTGTCAGTTCGGGGGAGTCGTTCGGGACGGGTGGGCTTATGAAGGTGCTCGGCGGTTCGCATCGAGGGTTGACACGCCTGATGGCGTTCGTCGCCCTCCCGCTCCTGCTCTCGAGCTGCTCGTTCTATGACATCGCCAGGATCGCCGGCGACGCGACCGCGGGCCGCGACAACAACACGCCGGGCTCCGCACTCGCGCGGCAGTACATCCTCGACCAGTTGAAGCCCATCGCACGCGGCGCCGACACGACGAAGACTGGCGACGACGCGTACCTGCAGCCCATTTCCAACGGGACGAACATCCTCGCGGTCATCCCCGGCACCGACCTCGCCGACCAGTACGTGATGGTCGGCGCGCATTACGACCACCTCGGCAGCAGCTGCCCGACGGCGAATGCGAGCGACCACATCTGCAACGGTGCGACCGACAATGCGGCCGGCGACGCCGCCGTGCTCGCGATCGCGCGCAGCATCGCGCACCAGGCGACGCCGCCCCGGCGCTCGATCCTGCTCGCGTTCTGGGATCGTGAAGAAGACGGCCTTCTCGGCTCGGCGTACTACACGCAGCACCCGATCGTGCCCCTCGCCCAGACGGTCGGGTACGTGAACTTCGACATCCAGGGCGCCAACCTGCGCCCGAGCCTTCGGAACACGACGTTCGCGGTCGGCGCCGAGACCGGCGGCGCCGTGTTGCAGAGCACGGTGCAATCGGCGATCAACGCCTCGACGCTCGACGCCGTGCAGTTGAGCTCGATCTTCGGCGAGAACCGCAGCGACTACGTGAATCTCATCCACGTCGGCGTGCCCACGGTCTTCTTCAGCGACGCCACCGGACCCTGCTACCACACCGCGCAGGACCAGATCGGCGTCGTCGACTTCGCGAAGCTCGACCAGCAGATCGGCATCGCCCTGCACGTCACGCGCGACCTCGCCGACACATCGACGCCGCCGACGTTCGTCGGCTCCACCACGCTCGCGACCTACGACGATGCCCTCGCGCTCGCGCGCGTCACCGAGCGGCTGTGGAACGACCGCGATCTCTTCTCGACCACCGATCGCTCCCTCCTCGCCAACGGCCGCGTCGCGGTGAAGGCGATGATCGCGCGCGGCCGCGACGCGTTCGGGCCGACCGACGTCAGCTCGCTCCTCAACAACGCGGCCGCGGTGGTCAACGTCTTGACCCATGGTGTCTGCGACGGGTTCATCGCTCCGTCGCAGTAGTAGCCCGGGTTACTCGTCGTCGTCGTCCGGGAAGCCTGCCGGCCGCGTCTCGCGCCACATCGCCTCGGCGAGCGCGGGGTTCGGCGCGGTGCGGATGACCGTCGGCGGCTTGTCGCCCCGGCGCGCCGCACGCACCGCCTCACGGTCGGGCTCCCGGACCCGGCGCAGCCAGGAGTTGTGCCACTCCCAGACGGCACCGCAGGTCGGGCACGCGAGCAGGGCCGGGCCGGCGGCGGCACCGTCGGTCTCGGCCTCGATCGGTGACGCGTCGTAGGGACAGCGGGTGAACTGCGTGCGCTCCACTCCCCCGGATCTTCGGCACCCGGGGCCTCCCGACTGAAGCCGACGAGGAAGGAACCCGTCGGAGGAGCCCTCGGAACCGGGTACCGATCGCGTAGCGTCGTGCCCCTGAACCTCGAGGGCGACAACCCGCTGTGAGCGACTCACCGCCGATCTCCCGCATGGAACGCGGCCGGCGGCTCGCGGCGCGCGCTCCGGTGCCGGAAGGCACCTTCGCGGTGGGGGCCGGGCTCGTCATCGCAGGGCTCGCCACCTACGCCTTCCAGATCCTGGCGTTTCGTGGGCTGAACAAGCTCGACTACGCGGCGCTGAACTCGCTCTGGGTCGTGGTCTTCGTGTTGGCGCCGGGCGTCTTCCTGCCGCTCGAGCAAGAGGTCGGCCGGGCGATGGCCGCCCGGCGCGTGCACGGGATCGGCGGCGGCCCGATCGTGCGCCGCGCCGGCGTGCTCGGCGGCGGGTTCGCGGTGTTCATGGTGCTCGCGGTCGCCGTGGCCGCGTTCACGACGAACCTCGTCCCCCGTCTCTTCGCCGGCCACACCGGCCTCGTGATCTGTCTCGTGATCGCGCTCTTCACCTTCGGCATCGAGTACCTGGCGCGCGGCGCGTTCGCGGGCACCGGCAACTTCGGCGCGTACGGCGTCAGCATGGCGGCGGAAGCGCTGCTGCGGCTCGCGCCGTGCATCCCGCTCGCAATCGTCAACTCGAAGAACCCGGTCTGGTTCGGGCTCTGCCTGGCGATTCCGCCGCTCTTCGCGACCGCGATCGCGTTGCGCGGACGCGACGACCTCATGCTTCCGGGCCCGCCCGCGCCCTACAAGGAGATCTCCACCAACCTCGGTTACCTCCTGGGCGGGTCACTGTTCGCCCAGGTGCTCGGCTACGCGCCCTTCATCGGCGCGGTCGTCCTCGCCAAGCCCTCGCAGCGCACCGCAGTCGGGGACTTCATCGTCGGACTCTTCTTGTCGCGGATCCCCATCGTGCTGTTCCAGGCCGTGCAGGCCGCGCTGCTGCCGGGCCTCACGCAAATGGTCAGCGCCGACCGCAGTGACGACTTCCGCGTCGGTGTGCGCCGGCTCGTCTATGTGGTGGTCGGCATCGGTGGGCTCGGGGTCGTCGGCGGGTGGATCGCGGGCCCGTTCGTGGGTGGCCTGCTGTTCGGTGCCAAGTTCAACCTTGACCGCTCCGACGTCGCGCTCCTCGCGACCGGCAGTGGCCTCTTCATCCTCTCGCTGACGTTGTCGCAGGCGCTCATTGCGCTCTCGGGCCACGCGCTGACGATGTACTCGTGGTTGGTCGGCCTCGCCGTCTTCGTCGCGACGACCGCGGTCGTGAGCCACCGGCTCTTCCTGCGGGTGGAGCTCGGCTCGATCGCGGGAGCCGCAGCCAGCGCCGCGGTGATGGCGTACTTCTTCAGGCGCCGACTGCGTCAAGGGGTCGCCGCCGGCGGCCTCAAGCTTTTCATCGAGCAGCTCGGCTACGAACCCCTCGAGATCTGAACTACCGGTTGGCGCGGGCGCGTCCGCTCGACCGGCTGGTGACGAGGAACAGCTCGACGCCCGCGGCGGCAACACAGACCGTCGCGAAGTCGCCGAGCGCCGCGGCCGGCGGCGTGCCGTCGCGCACCGCGGAGAAGATCTGCGCGGTCGCCGGCACGAGGACGACGAGCGAGAGGATCGGACCAATCAGCAGCCAGAGGACCACGAAGGCGAAGCCGAACCCGTACGGGTCGACACCGACCCACTCGACGGGCGTCGCCCGCCGATAGACGTTCACCGACGCGGCACCGACGAGCACCGGTGCGGCCGCGATCGGCCCGATCGCGCTGGCCCAGACCGACGCTCCGAACCGCCCGCCGACGACGGCACCGGCGACCGCGCCGAGGCCGGCGAGAACGAAGGTCGGGACGACGACGTGACGCCGTGCGATCGCGGAGAACCGCATCGGCAGTTGTGCGGTGATGGCAGGCCGGTCGTTGTCGATCCTCCCGACCTCCAGCAGCGCGGTGGCAGCCCAGTAACCGCAGAGCACGCCGATCGCGATGGCCGCCGGCGCGGGATCGTGCGTCGCCGACGCGGCGACTCCGATCCCGATGATGAGCGCGCCCGCGGTCATGAAGAACGCCGACCACACGATCCGGCCCGGCGCGCGGACGAGCGCAATGAGGTCGCGCCAGGCGACGACCAGATACCGCGAACGCGGCACGCCGATGTGCAGCCGCGTGCCGATGGCCCCACCGCGTGCCTGTTGGATCTCGAGCCGCGCCGAGCGCGCGTCGCCGACGTAGAGGTCGCCGACCACCCGACCTTCGAGCCGGGCGCGCGAGCGCAGCGAGTCCGCGGTGAGGCCCGCGACGGTCCGCAGTGCGAGGGTCACGATCACGACCCCGAGCAGCCCGACGAGCAGCAACGAGACGACGGCGGACGCATCGGAACCACGATCGACCGGGGCGGGAAGTTGCGACACCCAACCCCACGGTCCCACCCACACCGCGACCCGGTCGGCCCAGATCCACGGCCGTCCCGACGCGCGCACCGCCGTCAACGCGGCGAGCACGACACTCAATGGGAGCGCCGCGAACCAGTACCGGCGCACGGCACGCGCGACCGTCGACGACGCTTCAACCACCGTCGCGGCGGCAATCGCGATCACACCGGTCGCGGCGCCGAACCCGATCATGCCGAACACCAGTCGTGCACCCGGGTGCGGATGGACGGCGTTGACGAGCACGGCACCGAGCGCACCGGCGAGGGCACCGGTGACGGCGGCTCCCGCGATCATCGTTGCCGCCCGGGGCCACAGGAGCCGGGCCCGATCGAGCGGGGTCGAGAGCAACCACGCAACATCGGGGCCCGACAGCACCACGGGCCCGTGCCAGAGCGCGTTGCGGCAGGCACCGATGAGCACCACCACGAACACGCACGCGAGCCCAAGCGGCAGCGACGGGATCAGCGCGTCACCGGCCTTGCCGCGCAGGTGCTCGGTCTCGAGCGACCGCACCACCCACAGCACCACCGGCCATCCGTAGATCGCGGTGAACAGCGCGGCGACGTACGCCACCCACGCGACGCGGCGCACCACGACGCGCCGGGAACCGCGGCGGGCGCGGAGCCACGAGAGAACGTCGCGTGTGAGCCGGTCGTCGCGCGTCACGAGTCGCCGTGGAGCACGATCGCCGTAGGCCCGCTGTTCACCACGCGGCCGTCTTCCATGATCATCACCTGATCCGCGGCCGCACGCGCGAGGTCGGGCTGGTGCGTCGAGAACACGATCGCGACGCCTTCCCGCATGAGCTCACGGAAGCGGTCCGCAAGATGGGTGCGCGCCTCCGGATCGAGGTGCTGCTCGGGCTCGTCCATCAGCAGCAGCAGGCGGGGTCGGACCAGCGCGGTCGCGAGGAACAGCGCCTGCTTCTGGCCCGCCGAGAACTTCGCCGGGAGCTCGTCACCGCGCTCGGACAGCCCGAAGGAGTGCAACGCCTGGTTGGCACGCTCGGTCGCATGCGACCCCTGGCCGTGCGCCGCGACCACGAGCTCCAGGTGCTCGCGCGCGGTGAGATCCGGATAGAAGATCGGGTCGCCCAGCACCGCGGCCACGTTGCGCCGGACGAAGCGGTCGTCCTCGTTGATCACATTGTCCTGGAAGTACACGCTTCCTTGGGAGGGTTGCTCCCTCCCGGCCAGGAGCCGCAGGAGCGTCGACTTTCCGGCTCCGTTCGCGCCGACCAGCGCAAGGCACTCCCCAGGCCTGACGCCGCATCCGACGTCGCGGAGGACCTCCACGCCGCCGTACTGATGACTCACCCATTCCGCGCGGAGCAGCACGCGGCGGACGGTACTAGCCCGCCGCGGCGACTCGCGCGAGGGCGGCGAACGAGCAGTAGTAGAAGTCGCGCCCGAATCCGGCCGCAGGGAACAGCACCGATTGCACCGCGCTGCCGGAGTCGACGCGCACCCGCTCGGCCCCGGTCTCGATGTCGAGGACCACGATCGCGTCGGCCATCGCAGCCGCGTCGTGGTCGTTCATCATGAGCTCACCGGTGTCGGCGAACAGCAGTGGATGGCACGCGTGGTTCTGCTCGCGCCGCCATCGCAGCGCGGTGCTGCCATCCTCCGCGATGTCGAACGCGGCCACCACCCCGTTGCTGCTGTCGTAGCCGACGACGATGCGCCGCCCCTCGTCGACCACCGGAGGGTTCGCGACGAGACCGTTCGGGAGCCCGCAGATCTCGGTGAGGCTGACCGCCGCGGACTCGAGGTCGACCCGCACGAGATGGAGCGGCGCCGGCGAGATGCCTTGACCGCGGAACGTCCCGATGTAGCGCTCGCTGCCCGCGCCGTTGTCGAGGAACCACGCGGCACCGAGCGCGAGCACCGCGTCCCAGCCGTACGACTGACCCTCGATCGTGCAGTACCGACCCGCGAACGCGTCGTCGAGGGTGAGCGTGGCGCGAGCGCAGTCCCAGCGCGCGCGCCACAGCGTCGTCGTGCCCACCACGTAGACGGTGTCGCCGTCGGCCGACAGGCGCGCGACCGACGGTTCGGGAAGGTCGCAGCGCGCCACGATCTCGAGCGAGCCCGGATCGAGCACGAGGAGCTCGGCCGGTTCGGGCGCGTGCGTCGCGGGGTCGTGGCCGGGGAGCACACCACCGAAGTCCTTCGTGACGAGGTGGCCGTCGGGGACCACGACGAAGCTGTTGTACGGCAGCCGGCGCGGCAGCTCACGCGATGCCAGCACCTCGAGGTCGGGCGCGAGCCGGTGCGCGTGATTGCCGAACACGACGTGCAACGACCCGTTGGCGTGCGCGGCCATGCCTCCGGGCCACGTCGGACCGCCGGGGAGATCCGCGGAACGCGCGGTGGTCTCGAGCGTGACGGGATCGACGTGTTCGACCCACGAGATCGCGTCGGGCCCCGCGGTGTGGCGCAGGAGGAACAGCTCCCCTGGCGCGCGCTGCACGACCATCGTCGCCGCGATCGCCTCACGCGAGATCACGTCGACGTGTTCCTGCTCCAGCGCGGGGCCGTCACCGGTGAGGGGACGCTGCAGGCGGCGCGGTCCGCCGTCCTCGCCGGGCCAGCGCGACGGCCAGTAGCCCTCCGTCGGGTCACTCACGAACGTTCAGACCGGTGCTTCGAGCTCGAGCCTCGGTTCGTGCAATGAGGGCTGATGGTCCCAGAGGTCGGCAACGAGATCGGATTGCAGCGCGGCGACCGCGGGATCGTTCCAGCGGTTGTGCTGCTGCAGCAGATCGGTGGTGAGGTCGTAGAGCTCGCCTTCGGTTCCGTCGTGCACGTAGCCCGGCTTGTACGCGGTGCACACCCAGCCGTCGCGGGTGAGCGTGCGCACATGCACCGCGACGCCGAACAGCTCGCTGTCCCATTCGGTGAGCACGCGCTCGAAGCCGCGCGCGTCGGCATCGGTGTCGTCGGTGGGGAGTGCGTGTCCCTGCATGGTGGCGGCGGGCGGGATCCCGGCGATCGCGCAGAACGTCGGCGCGAGGTCGACGAGCCCGACCGGCCGGGTCACGGTCGCCGGCGTGACACCCGCGGAGCGCGCCGGCCGCCAGACGAGCGGCAGCCGCATCAACGAGTCGACGTGGTACGGGCCCTTGAAGAGCAGGCCGAAGTCGCCCTGCAGCTCCCCGTGATCGGTGGTGAAGATCACGTCGACGTCGTCGGACCAGCCCCGTCGGTCGATCGCACCGAGCACGCGCCCGAGTGCTTCGTCGATCAGCTCGCACTCGACCGCATTGCGCGCGTTGACCTCGCGCACCTGATCGTCGGTGAGCGTCGCCGGCACCCATTCTCGCGGCGCTTCGTAGTTCGACACGAGCGTGCCGTCGTACCACATGCGCCAGTGCCGGGCCTTCTCGTCGAGGATGCGCTCGCGCTGCGCGCGGTCGGTCGGGTAGCCCGCGGGCAGCGGCACCTCGCGCCAGTCGACGCGCCCCATTTCCGACTCCGGCGGATCCCACGGATGATGGGGGTCGGGAAAGCTCATCCAGCAGAACCAGTCGTCGTCGACCGCGACCGAATCGAGCCACGCGATCGTGCGATCGGCGACCCAATCGGTGTGGTACCAGTCGCGCGGGATCGCGTTGTGCTTCGTCTGCGGCGCGTCGGTGTCGCCGCCGCCCGCCGCGCTCACGTTGAACGACGCGTCGATCGCGGAGCAGTACATGCCGATCGCTTCGGGATGGTTCGCCATCAACCACAGCGCGTAATGCAGCGAGCCGACGGCTCCGTGCGTCGCGAACTCGAGGTGCTCGAACCCGCGATGCGGGCCGGTCGTGCCGTCGGCCCAGAGATCGGGCAGCGTCTCCTCACCGGAGCGCGCCACCATGTTCTCCGTGAAGCGGCCGAACGGATCCATGAACGGCTCGAAGTGCGCCTTGCCGATGAGCGCGGTGCGGTAACCGTTGCGCAGGAGGTCGGCCGCGACCGAGGGCGCGTCGACGGGCAGCGGCACGCCGTTCATCCAGACACCGTGCGTGCTCGGGTATTGGCCCGTGATCATCGTCGAACGCGACGGCATGCACACGACCGACTGCGGCACCGCGCGCTCGTAGCGGATCCCGGCGGCCGCGAGCGCGTCGACGACCGGCGTGCGCGCGAGGGTTCCGCCGTTGCAACCAAGGGTGTCGTAACGCTGCTGGTCGGTCGTCACGAACAGGATCTTGCGGCCCATCTCACGCTCCTGCTGAGTTCTCGAGTTGGCGCTTCAGCTCGGCGACGGCGGCGCCGGTCGCGCCCCCGATCATGAGGGCCATCGCGTCGGGCTCGCAGTCGGTGGCGTAGGAGACGAGGCTCGTGCCGTCGCCGAGATCGAACACGTCGATCGTCCCGAGGTGGTCACGCACGAAGCCCCCGGTGAGCCGGTACTGGAACCGGCGTTGAATCGCGTCGTTGGTGACGATCTGCTCGGGCATCGGCAACCCCGACGCGGTCGTGATGACGCGCGTGGTGCCGTCGACCGTGGCTTCGACGATGCCGGGGAACCACTCGCTGATCGTCGCGGGATCGCCCACGACCGCCCAGACGTCGTCGGCCGAGCGCGCGATTCGTGTGGAACGCCGGACGGAGCCCATGAGGGCTAGATCATGGCATCTGATCTGTCGGTACTCTGGCGCCCGTGCAGGCCGTCGACATCCCTGTCGCGCACACGCCACCGGGCGGGTACGGCGACACGTTCCCCGCACCGATTCTCGCGGGCTGCACCGAGCCCCTCGTCGAGGGCGCGCCCGACCTGCGCGGCGTCTGGGACGTCGTCGCGGTCGAGGTCGGTGGTGCGCCGGCGCCGAGTGACCATCCCGTCTACGGACACTTCGAACGAGTCGAGCAGGGCGGCGACCGTCTCGTCGTGACGGCCGGCGGCGTGATCCACGACATGCGCTGCGACGGGACCGAAGCACACGGCGTGCACGACGTCGCACAACTCGATTTCACGACGCCCATCACGGTCGTCGCGGCGTACGAAGCGGGCGTGCACGTGCTGCGCCCGGTCGGCATCCCGGTGGAGGTCACCCGCCGCCGTGCCGGCGACGACATGATCTGGTCGTATCCCGGATTCACCGCGCGGCTGCGCAGGAGAGCGCCATGACCCAGGACCTGCTTCTCGACTCGTTGCAACGGCGCATGCACACCATGCACTCGCTGTACTACCAGGCCGTCGGCTCGATGGACCTCGAGCACGTGAATCACTTCGAGCGTGAAGGTGTGCTGCCGATCGCGTTCTCGCTGTACCACTACACGAACATGCAGGACGCGTCGTTCATGTTGATCACCGGCGCCGCGCCGATCTGGAACGCCGAGTGGCAGGCGCGCGTGAAGATGGCGATCGACGACCACGGCAAGCACCGGACCGTCGACGAGATGGTCCACCAGCGCATCGGTGACTACGAGGCGTTCAAGGAGTATCAGCGCTGCGTGTTCGACCGCACCGAGGCGTACCTCGAGACGATCGATCCCGGCGACTTCACGCGCGTCCTCATCGAGCGACCGTTCCCACCCGAGGTCGCCAGCACCTACAGCGCGATGTGCGCCGGGCCCGAAGGCGTCACCGTGCTCGACGGCTTCGAGTGCTGGCTCTACCAGCACGGCCTGCGGCACATGGGTGAGATCGAGCTCGCGCGGGGCCTGGTCGGCCTGGGTGGCATGACGTCTTGAGACGGTTCCTGCCGTCGCTCTGATCGGTGCGGCGGGCGCGCTCAGCCATCCTTGGTCTGTCGAATCTTGCGCATATGAAAGAAGCGGCAGACCAGGGCCGGCGGGCGCGAGCCGGGCCGCGCCGCGCGGCGAGCGCGTCAGGCCGTGCGCGTCAGGCCGTGCGCGTCAGGCCGTGCGCGTCTCCTGTTGGAGCTCGATGGTGTTGCCCGCGGGGTCGGTGATCCAGATCTGCACCGTTCCCTCGCCCTGCACCGCACGTCGGTATTCGATGCCGAGCGCCTCGAGATCGGCGATCGCGGCGCCGAGGTCTTCCACGGCGACGCAGTAGTGATTGCCGGTCGGATCGATGCCGGCAGCCGACGGCGGTGCACCCACGAGATGCAGCTCCTGGTCGCCGACCGCGTGCCAATGGCCGGGCACACCCGGGATCTCGGGCCGCTCCTTGTCGGCGAGGCCGAACACGTCGCCGTAGAAGGCGACCATCTCGGCCAGTGGCGCGCCGGCGGTGTTGACCGACACGTGGTGGAAACGGGTGACCTTCACAGCTGCTCCATGAACTCGAGCCGGATACCGCCGGGAGCCTCGACGAACGCGATGCGCCGCCGTCCGAACGGGCCTTCGACGACGGCCGGTCCCCACACGACGGTGTGGCCCTGCAGCTCCGCGTCGAGATCGTCGGTGAACAACGCGGGATGCAGGAACCCTTCGGCCGGCAGGTCGACCGCATCTTCGTAGATCGCGCGCGTGAAGAGTGTGAGCATCACCGGACCGAGGAACACGTCGGCGCGCGACCCGCCGCCCCACTCCATCCGGTCGCGCACCTCCGCGCCCGCGCGCTCGTAGAACGCGCACGCGGCATCGAGATCGACCACCTTCACCGCCAGGTTCGCCATCCCGGTGACCGCCACGTCGACACAGTACCGACGCCGTCAGCGGCTCAGCGCCTCATGGCTCCGGCGCAGTGCGTACACACCGGCCAAGCCGAACGCGAGCGCGCCCGAGATCTCGATCCCGGCCGCCGCCCACGAGAACGCGTTGACACCGGTGCCGTGGGCTCTGGGGAACGCGTCGCTGAACGCGCTCCAATGCCAGGAGGTGCACGGCCGCGATCCCGATCGCGTCGGGGAAGCCGACCGCGGCCGCGCTCCCGAGCACCGCAACCTCGGGGCTGATGGCGCCAACCGGAACCCCCAGCCCTGGAACGAAGGACCGCATCCTCGACTCCACGGCCGAGCTGTTCCGCCGCTACGGCTACACCGGCACGCGCCTGAAGCAGATCGTCGCGGCCGCCAACGCCCCGTTCGGCTCGGTGTACCACCACTTCCCCGGCGGCAAGGCCGAGCTGGGCGAGGCGGTGGTGCGCCGGTCGGGCCAGATGTATATGGAGCTCGTGGGCGGTGTGCTCCTGGCCGCGCCCGACCTCGTCGCCGGCGTGCGCGACGCGTTCGCCGGCGCGGCCGCCGTCCTCCGCGCGACCGACTACGTCGACGCGTGCCCGATCGCGACGGTCGCGCTCGAGGTCGCAAGCTCGAACGAGCCGCTCCGCATCGCCACGGCCGACGTGTTCGAGAGCTGGATCGACGGCCTGGCGACCCTCTTCACCGAAGCGGGGATCGACAGCGGGCCCGCGTGTCACCTCGCGATCGTGTTCATCGAGCTGCTCGAAGGCGGCTTCCTGCTGTCGCGCGCGGCACGACCGACGCCCTCGATGCCGCCGGCGACGCCGCGGTCACGCTGGTCGAAGCCGCGCTCAGGCAGGCTCGGAGCTGATGAGCC
>JBBSEC010000103.1:0-16834 GCA_038240075.1 Acidimicrobiia bacterium | reverse complement strand
TCGGAGAGAGCGACGACGAAGCCGACCTCCGCGAAGCGCTCGAGCGACTGACCGCGTTGGGCGCCCACCCGCGAGCCCGACAGGTCTCGCGCAAGCTGCGCGACCTCGGCGCGCGCGACGTACCGAGAGGGCCGGGCGCCGCACGGCGTTCGAACCCGGCCGGGCTCACGGCACGCGAGGTCGAGGTCGCCGGGCTCCTCGCGGCCGGGCTGACGAACACGGAGATCGCGGAGCGGATCGTGGTGTCGCGTAAGACCGTCGACCACCACGTGTCGTCGATCCTTTCGAAGCTGGCGGTGCCGTCGCGACGCGAGGTCGCACACGCCGCCGCGAGTCTCGGGATCGAGCTCGACCTGAAAAATAGGGAGGTCGTCGCGCCGATCTAGGGATGGGCTCCCGATGATGAGAGGGCCGCAGCTCCGTATGTTCGTCGCAGTCGGCCGACGCGGCCGTTCCCGACAGGAGCCGAACATGCCTAGGTACCTCGTGCACCGCACCTTCCCCGACGGTCTCGGGTTCCCGACCGATGCAACCGGCCGGAAGGCCATCGAAGGCATCGTCGGCGCCAACCTCGGACAGGGTGTGACGTGGGTTCACTCCTACGTCAGCCACGACGATCACACGACCTGGTGCATCTACGACGCATCGTCTCCCGAAGCCATCCGCATCGCGGCCGGCGAGAACAAGCTGCCGGTCGACGAGATCCATCGCGTCTCGGTGCTCGACCCGTTCTTCTACGCCGCGCCCTGACCACCACCGGTGCTTGCCGGTGCCCGCCGCAACCTCGACGTTGCCCGCGGGCGCGGCACCCGCCCGCGTCAGGGCGTCTGGTACGTGGCGATCGTGCCGGCCAGGTTGGCGATCACGAGGTACTGGTCGGCGAACACGGGTGCCGTGACCGAGAGCATGTTGCCGTCGTCGATGGTGCGGTAGGTGCCGGTGCTCGCGTTGATCAGGAACGCGCTGTTCGTCGCGCTGGAGGTGTCGAAGCTCGCGGCCACCAGCGCCCCCGCGCCGTCGAGCGACGGATAGGTGCGAATCGCCTCGGGCAGGCCGGTGGCCCAGATCACGGTGCCAGTCGCGGGGTCGAGCTTCGCCATCGAGCCCCGGTACGAGTTGCCGCCGATGATCGTGCGCGCACCGGGCACATACAGGCTGCTGCCGTCCCACACGCCGCCACCGTCACACTCGCCGGTGTTGTCCTGATGTCGCGTCGCCTTGTAGCGCCAAACCCAACCCGTCGACAGCGAGTTCGCCCTCCACGCGTAATAGAAGCCGTTCTTGTTGCACGCACCCACCATCTGCGTCAGCGTGCCACCGAGCGTCGCGGTGAACAGCGTGGGAGACGCTCCGAAGTCGGTGTCGCTCTTGCCGGTGATGAGCTGGTAGCCGTCGAGACGCGTCAGCGTGTTCGGGTCGAGCCTGACGATCGACTGGCTGTCGCCGGTGACGAGCGAGGTCACCGAGTCGCCGGTGGTCACGAAGACCGAGCCGTCGGGGCCGATCGCGGGCGTGCTCCACACGCTCCCACCGAGCTGGTCGGCCGGCACCGAGTACCACGTCGCGAGCTGGTTGCCCGTCCGCTGATCGATCGCGACGACTCCGCCGCGGATGGTGACGGGCGACGCGTCGTTGTCGCACTCCGACGCCATGCCGATGTAGATCTTGCCGTTCGAGAGCGTGGGCGAAGAGAAGTTGAACCGGTCATTCGTCCCCGCGTCGGGCACGTTCACCGGGCTCGTCCACAGCGTCGCGCCGTCGGACGCGCGCAGCGCGTAGATGTTGCCGTCGCCCGACGCCACGTAGATCGTCGGCACACCCGTGTTCGGATCGTTGCCCGACGCCGAGGTCGCGTACGTGCCCTGGGCCCGACACTTGGTCTTCGCCTCGAAGCCGACGAACTTCTGCCACAGCACGTGGCCGGTGGCCATGTCGATTGCGTAGACCTCACCGGAGTTCGACGGTGCGTACATCACGTGCGAGATCACGAGCGGCGTCGAGTAGAACGCCGGACGCAGGCCGGGCTTCGGCTTCGTCTCCTGGAACGTCCACTTCACGCTCAGGCTGCTCGACGGCGTGATCGTCGTCGCCGACGCGCTGTACGACGAGTGCCCGACGTCGTGCATGAAGCCGCCGTAGTTGACCGTCACGACCGCACCCGACGGAACGGCCGCCGACACCACGAGGGCCAGTGCCCCAACGAACGCAGCTCCGACACGACCCACAACGCTGCCGGCGATCTTCATCAACGCCTCCTCGTAGAGGAGTTCGCGGTCGCAGCTCGCCCGATTCCCACTCTCCCCCGCGTTGAACGCTACGTCAGGTGCGCCTCACCGCGCGCGCCGGATCGACTGTCAGGGGTTGGCAATTCCGAGGCGGTGGGCGACGGCGGCGGCTTCGGAGCGGTTGCTGACGCCGAGCTTCGACAGGATGTTCGACACATGCACGCTCGCGGTCTTGGTGCTGATGAACAGGGTCTCGGCGATCTGACGGTTGGTGCGGCCGTCGGCGACGAGCGCCAGGACCTCACGCTCGCGCCGGGTCAACGCGAACGGAGCGGGCTCCGCATCGGCGACGCCGGCCGCGACCGCCGCCCCAGAATCGAGATCGACGCGCGCCCAGCGCGCGATGCGAGCGACCTCGTCGCGCAACGGAACCGCCCGGAGCGCCTCGGCGATCACGGCCGCGGCGCGCAGCTCGCCTTCGATCTCCGGCTTCGGCGCCTGCGTCGCGAGCAGGGCCTCGGCCAGGCGCGCACGCGCCCGGGCCTCGGGATACGGCTCCCCAATCTGCTGCCACACGTCGACCGCCGCACGCCAGGCCTGGACGTCGTTGACGCCGTCGAGCCGCCGACGCTCGGCCGCGATCGACGCGAGCTCGCCGCGCGTCCGGGGCGCGATGCCCATCGTCGCGCCCCGCACGGTCAGGAAGTCCGCCCGCGCGAGGAACGGTGCAGCAGTCAACACCGCCTCGGCAACACCACCGTCGTCGTGCCGCGCCCGGGCCTCGGCCGCGAGGTCGGCTGCGATCTCGACACCAAGCCTCGTCGCCGGCTCCGCGTAGAACTCGTCGTCGGTGTCGTCGGTCGCCCGCACCGCGCGCAAGGCAGCCGCCACCGCACCCTCCCGGTCACCCCGCGCCGCGAGCAACTCCGCGTTCGCGACGTGCGCCAACGCTCCGTGCTGCACATCGGCGGCGTGCACCGCGAGCGCGAGCGCGGGCTCGATGTTGCCTTGGGCTCCGTCGAGATCACCCCGCGCCACCAGCATCCGGACCCGGATGGTGTTCACGCGCAGTGCGGCCATGCGCTGGGCATCGAGGGTCAACGCCGTCGCGGTCGTCGCGTCGACGTCGTCCCAGTCGCCGCGCTGGAACGAGATCATTGCGCAGTTCGCCAGGAGGTAGCTCCCGTACGCCCGGTGGAAGCCGAGGCGGCGCGCGAACGCGGCGCCTTCCCGCGCCAGGGCAAAGCCCTCCTCGAGCCGCCCGCCCTGCAACAACGTCTCCGACAGGTTCACGTACGCGCGACACGTGTCGTCGATGTTCGCGACCTCTCGCGAGATCGCGAGCGCTTCCGTCAGCAGGGTCACGCCTTCATCGAACTGCGCGAGCGCGCCGAGCGCGGTCCCCAGCGAGTTGCGCGCGTGGCCAGCGGTCGCGCGATCACCCGTCGCCTCCGCCACTTCGATCGCCTGCCGGCACGCCACCACCGCCTCGGCGTTGCGGGACACGAGCATCAACGCCTGGCCGTAGGCCGAGAGCGCGCTGGCCCGTTGAGCGGTCGGCGGTGACGCGGGCGCCGTCATCAACGCCTCTTCGTACGTCGCGAGCGCCAACGCGGGCAAGCCTTCCGACCACTGGTAGCGGCCGCGTCGGACCAGGAGCTCGCTCACCCGCAGCGGATCGCTCGTCTCGCGCGCCTCGGCAATCGCAAGGTCACCGAGGTGCAACGCGCGGTCGTAGTCGGCCATCAGGTACGACGCATACGCAAGGCGATTCAGCACGTCGAGATGGTCGAGCGGCAGGTCGGCGCGGTCGCCGGGCGCACGCGACCACAGGCTCAACGCCCGTTCGTAGTGCTGCCGCGCCTCCGGAACCGCCGAGACCCGCTCGGCCTCCATCGCCGCGTCGACCGACGCGCCCAGCGCCGCCGTCAGCTCGTGCGCCGCATACCAATGGTGCGCAAGCAACGCCGACACGCCCGCGCGGTCGCCGTCGGCCAGCTCGGGCCGCTCGCTCAGCGCGGCCGCGTACGCGGCGTGCACGTCGACGCGCTCCCCCGGCAGCAACTCGTCGTAGAGCGCCTCCTGTAACAACGCGTGCCGGAACGTGTACTCGCGTTCGCCGGTGAGCTCGATCAGCTGCTGCGCGATTGCTTCCCGCAGCTGCTCGCTGAGTTGCACGTCGTCGCGCTCGGCCACCACCGCAAGGAGGCCGTGTTGCACGCTGCGACCGGCCGCGGCCGCGATGCGCAGCAACTGCTGCGTCTCTGGGGAGCACATCTCGACCCGCACGAGCAACACATCGCGCAGCGACGGCGGCAACTCGCCCGACTGCAGGTCGCGTCCGGACGCGACCAGCTCCTCGGTGAAGAACGCGTTGCCGTCGGAACGCGTGAACACGGCTTCGAGCACCTTGGGTGTCGGGGGCTCGCCGAGAATCCCCTGCAGCTGGGCGGCGACGTCGGCCCGGTCGAACCGGTCGAGGTCGACGCGCTCGGCGCGGCCGCTGCGCTCGAGCTCGGCGAGGAACGGTCGCAGCGGATGGCGCCGGCTGAGCTCGTCGGTGCGAAACGTCATCACGATCGCGACGGGAGCAGGCCCGAGTTGGTAGATGAGATAGGTGAGCAGGTCGCGCGTCGAGCCGTCGGCCCAGTGGAGGTCCTCGATGACCAGCAGGAGGGGACGGTCGAGGGCCAGCCGCTCGAGCAGGCCGAGCACGACTTCGAACAGCCGCGGCGCACCGGGCGCCTCGACCGCGACCCCCTGATCGGGACCCGCGAGCTCCGACACCAGGCGGCCCAGCTCGGCCGCGGCCGGGCCCGCATACGACCGGATCGTGCCCGCACCGTCTTCCCGTACCAGGGTTCGCAGCACCTCGACCATCGGCCCGAACGGAGGTCCGCCCTCGCCAAGATCGATGCAGGCACCGGTGAGGACCCGCGCCCCGGCGGCAGCCCGCGCCGCGGCCTCGCGCACGAGTCGGGTCTTGCCGACTCCCGCCTCGCCGCCGACGATCACGGCACTCGACTCGCCCGTCGCCGCCCGGGCGACCGCAGCTGCAAGGCGTTCGAGCGGCTCGACCCGTCCGATGAAGGCGGGACTCGAAACCCTCGCGGCCAAGGACTGCATTCTCCCCGACCCTCCGCGACTCACGCCACCTTGCTGGTCGGCGCGGCCGCCGACGAATCGCGGCGAGCGACGACCGTCACGGCGCTGCGGTGCGCCGTGACGGTGCCGCTCGGCGCGGGGTGCGCGACCTCGCGCGACAGAAGGCGCCGGAAGTGACGGCGGAACGCGACCGCTTCGTACGACGCGCGCCGCTCGGCGACCAGTTGTTGGGCTTCGTTGGTGGGCATCGGGTACATGGCGGCCTCCCTGGCTCTCAGTCCGTGCTTCATCAGCGTGCGCCTGAGCCGCCGATCTGCCATCGGGCCAATGCCCAGTCGTCGGGCAGCCCGCTACCTCAGATCGCGAGCCTCCCCGCCGTGAGCGCCTTAGATCCGCGCTTCAGCACCTCAGAAACGCCGGATCAGCCCGCCTGAAGCTCCCGCAGGTCGCTCAGCACCGTGTCGGCGTGCGCGTTCACGTCGGCGACCTCGTAGCTCTTCACAATGACGCCGGCGGGATCGATCAAGTAGCTGTACCGCTTCGCGTAGTTGACCTTCTCGGTACCCGGCGCGCGGGTCTCGTACGAGACTCCGACCTGCTCCGAGACGTCGGACAGCAACCGGAACGGGAAATCGAACTTGTCACGGAACGCGCGATTCGCTTCCGGCGCGTCGAACGAGATCCCGAGGATCTCGCACCCGAGCCTCTCGAACTCTGGGGCCTGATCCCGCAGGCCCTTGCCTTGAATCGTTCAGCCGGGAGTGTCGGCCATGGGGTACCACCACAGCAGCACCCACCGGCCCCGCAGATCCGCGAGCCGCACGGGGTTCCCGTCGTGGTCGACGACCGCATCGAGCTCGGGCGCCGACACTCCTGCGCTCAACATCGGGCGCATCTTACCGGGTCGCCGTCGCGGCCCGCTACGGCCCGGGTCGCCAAGTTCGCGTTCAGGCTCTGAGCACGACACGCACGATGGCCGCGTAGAACAGGAGCCCGGCTGCGATCACGAGAACGTGGAAGACCTCGTGGAAGCCGAAGACCGCGGGCGCAGGGTCGGGACGACGCGTCGAGTAGACGACCGCGCCGACCGAGTAGACGATGCCGCCGAGGACGAGCAGCAAGCACGAGATCGCGCCGAGCTGGCGCCACAACGTCGGCGCGAACGCGAGGGCGGTCCACCCGATCGCGATGTAGAGGGCTGCGACCAGCCACCGCGGTGCGTTCAGCCACACCATCTGCGCGATGACGCCGACGACGGTGAGCGACCAGACGATGGCGAGGAGCACGCGCGCGCTGCGAACGTCGAGCCCCACGACCGCGACGGGCGTGTAGGTCGCGGCGATGGCGACCATGATCATCGAGTGGTCGAGCCGGCGGAGGCGCAGGCGGGTCGACGTCGACCAGTGCCCACGGTGGTAGCAGGCGCTCGTCGCGTACATCATCGTGAGTCCGACGGCGTAGACGACGATCGCCCAGCGCGCCGACGTGGTCTTCGCGAGCGCGAAGAGCGCCAGACCGAGGACGGGGAAGACGAACGCGGCGATCTCGTGGGAGACCCCACGAAGGCGCGGCTTCGCCAACTGGAGCGCCTCCTCGGATTCGCCCATGGCGTGGTCTCACTCGCGCTCGATCGTGGGTACGTCGACCCCCAGCCTGACGCGAATCGTCGAGGTTGGACGGGGTGGTGTGGACTGGTGGTCATGAGGACCGGTCGCGCGCTGGGTTGGGCAACGGTCGCCGGCGGCGTCTCGGCGGTGTTCGGGCTCGTGGCTCAGGGAGCAGTCACCGTCGATACCGGCGTCGGACGGACCCTGCGGCCGTTGGGCCCCATCACCCTCGACATCGCGGCCCCGCCGGAGATCGTCTTCGATGTCATCGCGGAGCCGTATCTCCGCCGCACGCCGCGCGCGATGGCCGCCAAGCTCGACGTGTGGGAGCGGGGCACCGACATGGTGCTCGCCGCGCATCACACCCGAACCCGCTGGTTCACGACCACGACCGTCGAGACCGTCCGCTTCGAGCGGCCGTCTCTGGTGACGTTCCGGTTGCTGCGCGGGCCCGTGCCGCACGTGACGGAGACGTTCGCGCTCCAGCCGATCGAATCGGGGACGAGCTTTGAATATCGCGGCGAGCTCGGCACCGACTTCTGGGCGATCGGAAGCCGGTGGGGCAACGTCGTCGCCGGCAAATGGGAGCTCACCGTGCACGAATCGCTCGAGGGCATCCGAGCCGAATCCGAACGCCGCGCCCGGCAACGCTGAACGCCCGAGACGATGAGTGCCGAGCCTCGCTCGGTTCGCTGGAAGCGGCGGGCCGTCACGATCCCGACGATGCTCGCCGCGACCTTCGTCGCGGTCATCGGGCTGCCCATCATCGTTCCGGCGCTGGTTGTCGCCGATCTCGCACGGGCACGCCGGCGTTTGCCGAGTCTGCGCGTCTATCTGTTCGTGACCCAGTACGCGATCAACGACAGCGTCGAGATACTGATCGCGCCGTGGTACTGGCTGCTCGCCGGCTTCGGAACCGCGCTCGACTCACGGGCGTCGATTCGTCGGCACCAACGCATCCAAGAGTGGTCGGTCGTGCTGCTCGCCCGCCGAGCCGAGCAGCTGCTCGGCGTCCGGGTCGAGGTCGACGACCAGTCGTTGCGAACGCTCGAACCCGCGCCCGCGATCGTGCTCTGCCGCCACGCCAACGTGCTCGACGCGTCGCTTCCCTCGCTCCTCTATCAACGGATCGGCATCCAGATCCGCGGCGTAATCATGGCCGAGCTCCTCGCCGACCCCGGGTTCGACCTCCTCTACCGGCGCCTGGGATCGATCTTCATCGCACGCGACAGCGGTGCCGAAGCCCGCCGCGCGATCGGCGATCTCGGCACCACCCTCGACCGCTCCACCGTCGCGGTCATCTTCCCCGAGGGTCGCCTCTACGGCGCCGATGTCCTCGACCGCGTCAAGACGAAGCTCGCCGCTTCCGACCCTGCCCGCGCACGCGACATCGACGGGCTCCGTCACGTGCTACCCGTCCGACCAGGAGGGGTCAACGCGCTCCTCGACGCGGCGCCCGCCGCCGACGTGGTCGTCATCGCGCACACCGGCCTCGACGACTATCCCGACTTCCGATCACTGGCCCGCCGCGTACCCGTCACCGAACCATTGCTTGTTGGCGCGTGGCGGATCCCCCGAGGAGTCGTGCCGACCGATCCGACCGAGCGCGACCGCTGGCTCGACCACACGTGGCAAGCGGTCGACGACTGGATCGACGATCACAAGGACGCGTCGCCGCGGCGTGGGTGAATGCTTCAGGCGACGGTGAATCGCGCGCTCGACGCGCCGCGCAGGTGACCCGCCGGCAACGTGCGTCCGCAGACGACGAGCGCGAGGTCTTGCGCGGTTCCCGACAACGCGTCGCCCGAGCCGAACGACCACTCGATGTCGTCGGCCCGCAGCTCGATGCCCGTGAGATCGACACCGAAGAACTTGAGGCTCTTGGGTTGGGTCAGGTTGTCGAGGACGATACGCATACACTCCTCGGGGATCGGGCGATCGATCCCCGACGGCACGGTGATGTCGAGGGAATGCACCACCGCGTGGACAAGGGCGCCCTCGTGGCCCCCGCCGGGCGGCTTCCACGCGTGCAGCTTGTCGGCCCGCAGCGCGGCGACGAGCTCGGTCGTCGGCAGCTTGGCGTCGCGCCGCGCGCTCCGATCGAACGCGCGATTGATCTTGCCGCGCGCCCGGACGATCTCGAACACGAACCGGGGTGTCGACGACCACATCGGCAGCGTGAGGTGCGCGACGACTTCGCGCGCCCGCCACCCGTCGCACAACGTTGGCGCGTTCCACGCCGAAGCCGGAGCACCGTCGAGGAGATCGGCGAGCTGCCGGAACTCGTCGGCAATCGCCGCTCGGAGCGCGGCGTCGTTCATCGATGTCGGCGTCATCCTGAGATCTGCTCGAGGTACGCGGCGAAACGGTCGAGCGCGCTCGAGAAGCCGGCCTGCGATTCGCCGCCGCGAAATGCTTCGGGCACCTTCGTCTGGTGGATGCGGACTTCGGTGCGCGAGCCGCCCAGGTCGACGAAGGTCGACGTCGTCGTCATCCCCGTGTCCGGGTCGCTCCACGCGAGCCGCTCGGGCTCGGTGACTTCGAGGTAGACGGCGCGCATCGGGTACTCACTGCCGTCGGCGTCGTTCACCATGACCGTCTCGAACACCCCGCCCGGCCGCGCGTCGACCGTGATCTTCTCGATCGGAGTGCTCACGCCGACCGGCCCCCAGAACTTCGTGAGGTGTTCGGGGTCGATCATGCAGCGAAAGACGAGCGCCCTCGGCGCATCGAAGACGCGCGTGTAGTGGAGCTCGTCGGCTTTGGTTTCACTCATCGACGTTTCCTTCCCTGTCGGCGTGGCGGCGTTCGTTGGATGTCGCGCAGGTGCGCGTCGAGTTGGTCGAAGCGCTCGGTCCAGATGCGGCGGTTCTCGTCGATCCAGCTCATCGCGGCGTCGAGCGCCTCGACCTCGAGATGACACGGACGGAACTGGGCCCGCCGGGTGCGCGAGATGAGCCCGCACCCTTCGAGCACCTTGAGGTGCTTCGACACCGCAGGCAGCGTGATGTCGAACGGGGCCGCCAACTCGTTCACGGTCGCGTCGCCGCGCGCGAGGTGGGCCACGATCGCGCGGCGCGTCGGGTCGGCGAGGGCGGTGAACGTTGCGTCGAGCTCGAGGAGCTCCTGGGTGGGCACGGCCGCTATTTCACCATGTAGTTACTTAACTGTCAAGTTAACTACGGTCGGGTCGCCGCGACTGCAGCAAGGATTGCCCCGTGCTTGACCGCCCTCTGTCCCCGCTCGCGGGTCGCGTCGTGCTCATCACGGGCGCGGAGAGCGGCATCGGACGCGCGACCGCGCTGCGCGCCGCGAGCGAAGGGGCCGACATCGCGGCCGTCGGTCTCGACGCCGCTGCGCTCGCCACCTTGCGACCGGCTCGTCGACCGCGCTGCGCCCGGGCACCGGACTGCTGCCCTACGTGGCCGCGAAGGCCGGCGTGCACGCCGTCGCGCGCAGCCTGGCACTCGAGCTCGCACCGTTGCGTATCCGCGTGAACGTGATCGCGCCCGGACTCACCGAAACACCAATGACGACAGAAGTTCCCGGCCACATCGAGCGCGGGCTCCCGTCGGTGCCGACGGGTGAGCTCGTGGACGCGAGCGATGTCGCGGCGCTCGCCGTGCACCTCATGACCGACGAAGCCCGCTCGATCACGGGCAGCGTGTTTCCGATCGACGGCGGCCGCACCGCGGTGTGAGCGCCCGCGGCGCGAGACTACGCGTGTGGGCTTCTACGACGACCAGGTGCTGCCGAGGTTCATCGACGTCACGCTCGGCAACAAGCGGATGGGCAAGTTGCGCCGGCGCGCGCTCGAAGGCCTGAGCGGAACCGTCGTCGAGATCGGTTTCGGCAGCGGCACGAACGTGCCCTACTACCCCTCCGCGGTCGAGCGGGTGTACGCGATCGACCCGGCGCTGGTGGGCCGGAAGCTCGCCGCGAAACGACTCGCCGCCTCGAGCATTCCGGTCGAGTTCGTCGGCCTCGACGGCACGGTGATCCCCCTCGCCGACGCGTCGATCGACAACGCGCTGAGCACCTGGACGTTGTGCACGATCCCCGATGTCGACGAAGCCCTGCGCGAGATCCGGCGCGTACTGCGCCCCGGCGGACATCTCGTCTTCCTCGAGCACGGACTCTCCGACGACCCCCGCGTCGCGCGTCGCCAACACCGTTTCAACCCGATCCAGCAGCGCATCGCGGGCGGTTGCAACCTCGATCGCGATCCCGGTGCGCTGATCGCGGCCGCGGGCTTCGACGTCGAACGCGTCGACACCTTCACGATCGCGGGACCGAAGATCTTGAGCGCGATGTACGCCGGCCGCGCCAGAAAGTAGGTGGCTGATGACGACGCCGGGGCATGAGTTGGAAGGCCCCGTCGCCTTGGTGACGGGCGCGTCGAGTGGCATCGGCGCAGGGAAGCCGACGACATCGCCGACGCGATCGCCTCCATCGTGACCCGGCGACGGGAGGTCATGGTCAACGAGGTCCTGATCCGCCCAACCGAACAGGAGCGCTGACCACTAGCGCGGCTTCGAGAAGTCGATGCGCATCACGACGCGCCGGACGGTCGGCTGCGTGACCTCGGTGAACCCCGCGGCCGCGAAGATGCTGCGGCTACCGACGTGCAGCTCTCCCCACGTGATGTCCTTGTCGGGCTGGGTGATCATCGGGTAGCCCTCGAGAGCGAGGGCGCCGCGCTTCCGGGCAAAGTCGACGGCTGCACGCGCGAGGGCGGAGCTGACACCGCGGCGCCGGAACCCCGCGCGGGTGACGAAGCACGTGACGGCCCAGATACCGTCGTCGGTCTTGTCCTCCGTTCGGCCCGTCCACGGGACGCGGGTGAACAGCAGGCGCAGGTACGCCGTGCGCGGCTCGACCGCGCACCATCCCACGGGCTCGCCGTCGAGGTAGGCCACGAGGCCGGACGTCGTCTCCGAGTCCGGGTGCCCACATGCGGTCTGCTCGCGCAGCCGGTGCGCGCGCTCTTCGACGGGAACCGAGCGCCACTCCATGTCGCGGATCTTGTACGACTGACACTGACATCGCGACGGATCGCCGCGCGTGCCCAGCACCGTCTGGAGATCGTCCCAACTCGCCTCGTTCGCGGGGACGACCGTGATCCCCGACTTCGTGGCGGCCCTCGTCATCACCGGAGCTTACGAAGCGCCGCTCACGGCCCGCCGGCGCGGGCGAGGTCGACGCCGAGCGCGCGTGCGAAGATCGTGGTGTGACCGAGCGGGATGAGGCGCGGCTTGAAAGGGGCCGGGCCGCACTGCGGGCGGGCAACGCGATGGCCGCGCGAAGCGCCTTCGAGGAAGCCGGCTCCGACCCGCGGTCTGGCGCGTTGGTCGAAGGTCTGGCCCGGTGCTCGTATATCGAGCTCGACTTCCAGCAGGCGATTGCCGGGTGGGAACGCGCTTACGCGGCATTCCGCGAATGCGACGACCGCGAGGGAGCGGTCCGCATCGCGCGCACGCTCGCCTACATGCACGGCTCGATCAATGGCGACAGCGCGGTCATGAGCGGGTGGATCGCACGCGCGCAATCCCTGCTCGGCGACGACACCGAGTCGGCGGAAGCCGGATGGGTGTCGCTCAACCTGGGCATGTTCGAAGCTGATCGCACGCAGAAGCACCTGCGGTTCGGCACGGCACTCGAGCTCGGTCGGCGTCACGGCGACAGCGATCTCGAGTTCGTCGCGCTCGCCTACCTCGGCGCCAGCCTCGTGCACGCGGACCAGAACGAGGAAGGGATGGCGTTCCTCGACGAAGCGCTCGCGGCAGTCTCGGGGAGCGATGTCGATGACTTCTGCGTGCTCCAAGAGATCTTCTGCCAGCTCTTCGCCGCCTGTGAGCGCGCTCGGGACATCTCGCGAGCCGATCAGTGGATTCGCATCGGCGAGGCAATCGCGCAGCGGCGCAACCTTCCCGCAGTGTCCGCGTTCTGCCGCACGCACTACGGCGGCGTGCTCACCGCCGCCGGGCGCTGGCCCGAAGCCGATGCCACGCTCTCCGACGCGGTGCGATTGTGGGCCCTCGGACACCGAACCCTGCGCGGCGACGCACTGGCTCGACTCGCCGACCTGCGCGTCCGCCAAGGTCGCTTCGAGGAGGCGGAACAACTTCTCGAAGGCCTCGACGGGCATGCAGACGCGGCGCGTCCCCTCGCGGTGATCCAACTCGCGAAAGGAGAGCCGTCGCGCGCGAAGGAGACGCTCGAACGCGCCCTCGACCGGACCGACCTCACGAGCTCGGCTGCGGTTCCGCTCCTGATGCTGCTCGTCGACGTGCACATCGCGGCGGGAGCATCCGGCTCCGCAGAGAGCGTCGTGCAGCTCCTTGTCGCGTGCGCGGATCTGCACCCAAGCGACTATCTGCACGCGTGCGCGGCGCTCGCTCGCGGCCGGCTCTGTCTGGCGACCGGTGAGGGCGATCCGCGCGCGTGTCTCCGAGAGGCACTTGCGGGCTTCGACCGCGCGCAGTTGCCCATGGAGGTCGCGCACTCGCGCCTCGAGCTGGCGAACGCACTGGTCGACACGCAGCCGGAGGTGGCGATGGCCGAAGCTCGGGCCGCGCTGGCGGCATTCGAAAAGCTGCAAGCGGCTCGCCACGCCGACGAGGCCGCGGCGGTATTGCGATCCCTGGGCGCCCGGCCGACGAGCGGAGGAAGCGGCGACGGTCTCCTGACCAAGCGTGAATCCGAGGTGCTCGAGCTCCTCGGGCACGGTCTCTCGAACCCCGAGATCTCGGATCGCCTGTTCATCAGCCGGAAGACGGTCGAGCACCACGTCAGCAATGTGCTCGCAAAGCTCGGACTGCGCGGCCGGGCCGAGGCCGCCGCCTACGCCACCCGCAACAAACCAGGCGCCGAATAGGGGACCTCACCGATGCGTCCGTGACCCGCCCGGCTCATGATGAGCACAGACCGAGCCGGAGGACGCATCATGAGCAACACGTATGACGCAATCGTCGTAGGGGCACGCTGCGCAGGATCGCCGACCGCGATGCTGCTCGCCCGCAAGGGGTACCGGGTGCTGGTGGTCGATCGCGCGTCGTTCCCGAGCGACACGGTATCGACGCACTTCATTCATGCTCCGGGCGTCGCCGCGCTGCACCGATGGGGACTCCTCGATCAGGTGATCGCGTCGAACTGCCAGCCCGTCGACACGTATTCGTTCGACTTCGGGCCCGTCACGATCAGCGGAACTCCGCGGCCCAGCGACGGCATCGCGACCGCGTACGCGCCGCGTCGCACCATTCTCGACACGATCCTCGTCGACGAAGCCGCTCGCGCCGGCGCCGAAGTGCGTGAGCACTTCACCGTCGAGGAGATCGTGATCGAGGACGGGACGGTTGTCGGCATCCGCGGGCACGGCGAAGGCGGCCAGTCGGTCGTCGAACGCGCACGCGTCGTGATCGGCGCCGACGGTCGCAGCTCTAACGTCGCCAAGGCGGTGGGCGCCGCGCAGTACAACGAGAAGCCGATGCTGCTGTGGGCCTACTACACCTATTGGAGCGGTCTGCCGATCGACACCTTCTCGACCACGGTCCGGCCCGACCGCGGTTGGGGCGCCTTCCCGACGAACGACGGGTTGACGCTCGTTGTCGTCGGCTGGCCGAACGCGGAGTCGACGGCCTACAAGTCCGACGTCGAGGCGAACTACCTCAAGACCCTCGAGCTGGCGCCCGAGTTCGCGGAACAGATGCGCGGCGCAAAGCGCGAGGAGCGGTTTGCCGGCGGTGCAGTGCCCAACTACTTCCGCAAGCCGTACGGGCCGGGATGGGCGCTCGTCGGCGACGCCGGGTACATCAAGGATCCCATCACCGCGCAAGGCATCAGCGATGCGTTCCACGACGCGGAGCTGTGCACCACGGCCCTTGACGCCGCATTCACCGGTGAGCGTGCGTACGCCGAAGCGATGGCCGACTACCAACAGACCCGTGACACGCTCGCGCTCCCGATCTATGAGTTCACGACGCAACTCGCGACGATGGAAGGTCCCCCTCCCGAGATGCAGCAGCTCCTGGGCGCGGTGTGCGGCAACCAGGACGCGATGGACATGTTCGTGAGCCTGACCGCGGGAACCGTCTCACCGATCGAGTTCTTCGCGCCGGAGAACATCGGCCGACTGATGCGTGCCGCCCACCCGGCCTGACCCTCGACGCTGCGGTAGACACGGGACGGGCCAGGACCGGCGCGCGCGACCGGGTGTGACGCGCACGACCCGACGTCGTGGACCCGCCCGGTGGTGCGGCTCGATGGCCGGGTCGACCCGCCGTTTCGCGCGGCGGCGAACACGTCACGTCTCGTCGCGGCGTTCGACCGGCTGGCCGGCGTCGGGCGATGGTCGCCGCTGGTGGGTCTCGGGACATTCCCGATCCGCTTCCCGCACTCGGAGGACCCGGGCGACGACGGCCCGTTCGACTTCTTCGACGTCTCTTGGCGGCTCGCCAACCAGACTGCCTCGTTACCCGAGTCGGTCGCTACCGGCGACGCGGGCGACGTGTGGCTGTGCCATCCCTACCTCGTGCACGCCGCGCGGCCGCACCGCGGACGCGCGTGAAGTTCATGGCGCAGCCCCCGCTTCACGGCACCGGCCCGCTCGATCCGTCGCGTCCCGCGCCCGAACGCTCCGCGGTCGAGCAGGCGATCCTCCGCGCGATCACAACGTGACGCCGCTCCCTCGCGAGACGCGACGTCCTACGCGACGGCGTCGCTGCGCTTCGGCAACACCCAGCCCGGGCGCGGGAAGTGGCACGTGTAGCCGTTGGGATAGTGCTCCAGGTAGTCCTGGTGCTCGGCTTCGGCCTCCCAGAACGGGCCGGCCGGGCTGACCTCGGTGACCACGTTGCCCGGCCACAGCCCCGACGCTTCGACGTCGGCGATCGTGTCCTCGGCAACCCGGCGCTGCGTGTCGTCGAGGTAGAAGATCGCCGACCGGTAGCTGCTGCCCACGTCGTTGCCCTGGCGGTCGCGCGTCGTGGGGTCGTGGACCTGGAAGAAGAACTCGAGCAGGTCGCGATACGACGTCTGATCGGGGTCGAACGCGATCTCGATCGCCTCGGCGTGCCCTGCGTGATTGCGATACGTCGCGTTGGCAACGTCGCCGCCGGTGTAACCGACTCGGGTGGAGAGCACTCCCGGGCGCTTGCGAATCAGGTCCTGCATGCCCCAGAAGCAACCTCCGGCCAGGATCGCCGTTTCCGTACGTTCGCTCATTGCACGACCTCCGCGTCATTCGGCCTGTCGAAGACCTTCTTGTACTGCCCATAGCCCTCAGCGTCGAGATCTTCGTACGGCACGAACCGCAGCGCAGCCGAGTTGATGCAGTACCGCAAGCCTCCCTCCTCGGCCGGCCCGTCGTCGAAGACATGACCGAGGTGGCTGTCACCGTGGCTCGAACGGACTTCGGTGCGCACCGTGCCGAAGCTCTTGTCGACCTTCTCGACCACGTTGGCCGGCTCGAGCGGAACCGTAAAGCTGGGCCACCCGCAACCGCTGTCGAACTTCTTGACGGACGCGAAGAGCGGTTCCCCCGAGACGATGTCGACGTAGATGCCCGCTTCCTTCTTGTCCCAGAACTCGTTGTCGAAGGCCGGTTCGGTGGCGGCTTTCTGCGTCACCGCGTACTGGCGCTGGTCGAGCTTGGCGATCGTCTCCGGGTCCTTGCGGTAGTCGCCGGTCATCTCGGCCTTCCTTCTGCAGCACCCATGCGGAAGGCCCGGTGCTTGTGCACCGGGCCTGACCTGCGGTTTCAAATGGTGGCGGGGGTAGGATTTGAACCTACGACCTTCGGGTTATGAGCCCGACGAGCTACCAGACTGCTCCACCCCGCGGCGGACTAGTTACCCTATCGGCCCTCGTCAGGCCCGAGCAACACGGGCGACGTTCACG
>JBBSEC010000102.1:0-17085 GCA_038240075.1 Acidimicrobiia bacterium | reverse complement strand
TGAGGCGTCGCGTCGAGCACCTGGTGGTCAACGGTCTTCGCCCGGCGGTGCAACGTCCATCGCATCAGGGACGGTCCGGTGGCGTAGGCGACGACGGTTTCGCCCTGCGCATGGGCAGTCGCGAGGTGGCGCGCGTCGCGATCCATTTCGAACCAGGTGGGGTTTGCGTTCACTCCGGTTCGGCCGGTCACGCCGACGAAACCGTCGGCAAGGAGCACGACGTCGTCGCGGGTGAGCTCGAGTTGGCGGATCGTGCTCGGCGCGTTGTCGATCGACCGGATCGTCCGCGTCAGACCACCCGGCGACACCGTGACGTGCATCTGCGATGGGTCGGCAACGTAGGTGAGGAGATGCAGCTCGCCCGTGATCGGGTCGACCTTGGGATGGGCGGTGAGGCGGCGGCGGGCACCGGCAAGGTCGACGCGCCGGACGGTTTCGAGACCGGCATCCACCTCGCGCGCAAGTGCCCCGTCCCCGACGGCAAGGATCGAGCTGCCGAACGAGACGACGTTGCTCGCGCCCATGGTGATCCAGCGGTCCCTGTACGAGACGGCTTGTCCGGCGCCAATGCGGACGGCATGGACCATCCCTTCGCCGGCGACGAGGTATTGCCCGGACAACGCCTCTGGCAACGCGCCGATCACGAGAAGGTCGGTGAGGATTGTCGCGTCGCTCGGCATGCCCTCATCGTCGGACTAAGGGCTGAGGGGCCGCATCGGGCGCGACCCCTCAGATCGCGCGAACGTCGTGTGTCAGGTGACGCCGAGGCGTTGGGCAACGGCGGCGGCGTCGACTCTGCTGCTGACACCGAGCTTGCGAAGGATGTTCGAGACGTGGACGCTCGCGGTCTTCTCCGACACGAACAGGGCCTCACCGATCTGTCGGTTCGTCCGGCCGGTCGCGACCAGGGAGAGGACTTCGGCCTCCCTCGGAGTAAGACCGAGCTGATCGATCGCGGCGACGCCCAACGCGGCAGCAACCGGCGCGTCAACGCTGAGTCGGGTCCGTCGCGACACGGCTCCGATGTCCGCCAGCAGAGTGACCGCGCCGAGGGAGTCCGCGAGCTGGTATGCCTCTCGCAGCGCCTCGGCCGCGCGCGCCGCCGCCCCGGCGCCGGCCGCGGCTTCGGCCTCCCGAACGCGAGCCGACGCAAGACGATACGGGTCAGCCAAGCGCTCCCATTGGCGCGCCGCGTCGGCCCAGGCTTCGGGATCGGAGTCGCGGAGACGAGTGATCGCCGCCGCCGCGTGCGCCAGGTGCGCCGAAGTATCCAACGGCTGCTCGCCGCCCGCCGGAGGCCGTGCGACGTTGCGCGCATCTTCGATTCGGGCGCGAAGGCGCGCCGAGATGACGTCTGCATCGAACGGTTCGCGTCGCGCGCGTGCATCGAGCGCGAGCTCGACCTCGGCAACGATGCCGTACATGACGAACCGTGCCTGCCACAGCGCGGTGGGCCCGCTCGCCAGGGCCCGCTCGGCGATCGCCGCGGCCTTGGCCCAGTCCCCGAGTGCGAGACACACCTCCGCCGCTGCTTGATCGACAAACCACTTGTGAAACGGATCGACCGGTCCCGCCTCGGCCTCCGCGAGCAGCGCGCGGGCGCGCTCGCCCTCACCACGGCCCGACGCAAGTAAGGCACCGGCGAGCGCGAGACGGACTTCTCCGAGCGGAAAGACCTCGGAACCTTCGCTGTTGCGGAGCACCGTCTCGGCCTCCGGCCACCGCCCGAGTCGTCGGAGGCCCTCCGCGGTGAGCGCGTCGAGGTAGCCACCGAAGCTGCGGTCGAGGCCCGTGAGGCGAGCTTCGGCGGCAGCATCGAACATCAGGTTGACGGCCTCCTGATTCCGGCCGGAGTCGAGGAGTGCAACCCCGAGGTAGACCACGGCGAACGCTTTGGTCTGAGCGCTCGGCGCGGTGGCGACCGCCTCTCGGCAGAGCGCCACGCCTCGGGCGGGGTCCCCCCGATGGTCCACGACGATGCCGAGCACCCGCCGCGCCATCGACCATGCCAGCGGGTCCGCCTCGGGTGCGTCGAGCAGCTCGAATACACGCTGCGCTCCTGCTTCGGCGGTGTCGTAACGGCCGAGCATGAGGTCTGCTTGTGCCAACCCGGCGAATACCGGCGCCGCTTCGGCTCCGGCGGCGGATAGCAGATGCGCGGCCGTCGCGAACTCTGCGGCGCTTTCCTCGAGCTCACCGGCAGCCCACAGGTAGCGGCCGAGCCGCTCGTGTCCCCACGCCGCGCCGCGCGGCGGATCTCCGTAGCGAAACGCTTCTCGCGCAATGTCCGCGGCTCGCTGGTTACCGGCCGCGCCGCTCGCCAGCTCGGCGACCTGCCAGAGACGACCCCCGCGATCTGCAGTCGCGCTCGACTCGCCGGCCGCTTCCCAAAGCTCCAGCGCTCGTTCGAGATGACGTAGCGCGGCCGCGGGCGCCAAAGTCTCGGCGGCATCCGCGGCGCGCAACAACGCGACGAACGCCGCCGCGTGATCTCCGGCCTTGTCGAGATGAAACGCGAGTTCGCTCGCGCGATCGGCGCGCGAAAGGACGTCGGGTGCCTGTTCGGCCAGCGCGTCGGCGACGCGGCGGTGCAACCGTTTGCGCTCGGGTGGCAGCAGCTCGTCGTAGACGACCTCACCGATGAGCGCGTGCCGGAACCGGTACGCATCTGTGCCGCGCTCGACCACGACGAGTTGCGCGTCGATCGCGGCTCGCAGAGCAACTTCGATCCTGTCGGTCTCCACTTCGACGACTCGAACGAGGAGCTCGTGCGCGGTATCGCGCCCTACAACGGCGATGACGCCGACGACGGACCGGCTGATGACATCGAGATCTTCGAGGTCGGAGGCGATGAGGTCGGACAGGACGGCCGGAATCGTCTGACCGCCGAGGTGGGCGGCCACCAATTCGGCGGTGAAAAAAGGGTTTCCTTGTCCGCGAGCGAGAACCACGTCGACGAAATCGGCGCGGGCCACCTTTCCAATCTGGATCTGGATCTTCGCGGCGATGTCCTCACGGCTGAGGCCTGCAAGGAGGAGCCGCCGTGCGGGCGGAAGGCGCGAGATCTCGCCGAGACGCCGACGTGGAAGCGGGTTCCCACCGACCTCGTTGGCCCGGTAGGTGCCGACCAACACCACGTGCTCGTCGACGAGATTCCGGGCCAGGAAATCGAACAGGTCCCAGGTCAACGGGTCGGCCCAGTGCAGATCCTCGAACGCGACGACGACCGCACCCTCGCTGCCGAGGGCGGAGACAAGCTCGAGCAACGGCGCGAAGAGCGCGCCGGCCGCGGTTCCTTGCGCTGCCGGGCCTTGCGCGATCCAGTCGGCGAGCGGCGCGAGCGCCGGCCGGAACGTGAGTGCCTCGGGATTCGTTCGCCGCACGTTGCGCAGCAAGTCCGCGAGTGGCGCCAGCGGGATCACCTCGCCGCCCATCGGTACGCAGCGACCGACGATCAACTCGGCGCCGGCGCGCCGCGTTCCTTCCGTGACGAGCGTCGACTTGCCGATTCCCGCTTCGCCCCCGACGAGCAGAACCGACGGCGTTCCGTGACGGGCGGCTGCGACTGCGCGCTCGAACACGGCCAGTTCATCGTTGCGGCCGACGAACTCTGCGGTTGACGACGGCTGAGGCACGGGACGCCAAGTATCGCCGACCCTCGCTCGCAATCTGAGGGGTCGTGCCCGATGTGGCGGCCAAGGCCTTAGGGCGAGCCTGACAACTGAGCCCGAGACGGGCTCGACAACCCCACACGAGGGAGCCCACTCATGAACGCCAACACCCCAGCCCCGGAAGCGACCGCCGGCACCAATCCGAGCGGAGATGCCGTCGAAACGACTCCGGCCAGGGGCCACATCGGTCGCATCGTCACTGGCTCGCTGATCGGCGGCCTCGCCGCCGCGCTCTTCCTCGTCGCCGTCCCCTTGGCGGGCAGGACCGAAGCCGTCATCACCGGCTGGGTGCTCCTCACGTTCGCCGCCTCCTGGTTCGCGCTGGCGACGCTGTCTCAGCGCTGGACGGACCAGCCCCAACGCTGGGCCCTCGTGCCCGCCGCCTTCATGGCGATCGCGGGCGCAGCGGTACTGGCGCTCGCACCGACCGGCAACGAGTTGGGGTGGATGTGGCCACCGGTCGTTGTCGCGCTCGTCGGATGGATGGTCGTGCGCGCCCGGCGGGATCTCCACAGTCGCACGCGGAAGTGGATCGTGTACCCGGTGTGCGCGGCGCTGGCGCTCGCGTCCCTCGGTGGCACGTACGAGACGTACCGTGAAGCGACAGACCACCTCCCGATGGCGGGCCGGTTGATCGATGTCGGCGGCCACAAGCTGCACATCGACTGCACCGGCACCGGCAGCCCGACGGTCATCCTCGAACCCGGTCTGGGCGAGCCTTCCCCTGCGATGGCATGGATCGCCTCCGACGTCGCGACCACCACCAGGGTCTGCGTCTACGACCGGGCCGGTCGCGGGTGGAGCCAGTCCGCCGGCCGACCGCAAGACGGCGTCGAAGTCGCAACCGATCTGCACACACTCCTGGAGCAAGCCGGGGAGCGCGGACCGTTCGTGCTGGCCGGTCACTCCGCCGGCGGCATCTACGTCCTCAACTTCGCTCACCTCTACCCCCAGCAGGTCGCGGGAGTCGTCCTCCTCGACTCGATGCACCCGGAGCAATACACGAAGATCGCTTCTTGGCCGACGTTCTACGAGATGTTCCGTCGGGCATCGGCAGTGCTCCCATCGCTGTCCCGCCTCGGTATCGGACGCGTCGCGTACGGATCCGCGTACAGCGACCTGCCCGCTCGAGCTCGTGACGAGCAGCGCGTGTTCTGGGCGACGCCGCGCCACAGTCGCAGCGTCAGAGACGAGTTCTCCGAGCTCCGCACCGCGATGGCCGAGGCTCGGTCCCTCACCACGCTCGGCGACCGACCCCTCGTCGTCCTGACCGCCGAGAAGGACGCGGAAGGCGGCTGGATGGGCGCGCAGAACGAGCTCGCCGCGCTCTCGACCAACAGCATCCACGAATTTCTTCCGCACGCGACGCACTCGATGGTCACCGAAGACAAAGACACTGCTGCTCGATCGAGCCGAGCCATCGACGAAGTCGTCACTGCGGCACGTACTAAGACCGCCCTCACCGGACAGGGAGCCTGAGATGAAGAACAAGACCCTCACCACCGCGGCCGTCGTTGGCGTCGCCATGGCGATCATGCTGTCGGCGTGCGGCAGGACGACGGCCGGCCACGACGCGAGTTCGGGTTCGACCCGCTCACCGGCGGTCGCGGCTTCGAGTCCGCAACCGACCGCGGTCCTACGGCCGTCCCTGCTGCCCGAACCGACCGGCGCACTCTCGGTCGGAGTCCGCATCGTCGCTTCAGTAAGCCCCGCGGCCACCACCCGCGTTTGGTATCCCGCCCGCAGCGGGACAGGCACCGGCGCGGCGATCTACCTCGCCGACAAGACTGCCGCCGCGTACGGGTTGCCGGCCAAGCAGTTGACCGCCGTGGTGCCACGAGCGTCGGTGAACGCTGAGCCCGCACCCACCACGAAGGCACGCGCCGCCGTCGTGCTCATGCCGGGCTGGGGCCTACCGATGGCCTTGACCACCGCGCTCGCGCAAGACCTCGCGAGCAACGACTACGTCGTCGTGACCGTCGACCCGACGTTCGGCAGCGAAGACCAGAACACGATGCCCGCCGACGCGGCCCGTCCAGGTCGGAGGCTCGACCAGATCTCGGCGGCGCTCGACTTTGCGGCCGGACCGAGAATCGCGACGTTCGCGGGACCCGTCGATCCGAACAAGATCGCCGTCGGAGGTCACTCGATCGCCGGCGCGATCGCGTTCCAGGTGAGTCTCGCCGATCGACGCGTTCACGCAGTGTTCGACCTCGACGGATGGCTGCACGGACCCGCTCTGGCAACGCCAGTGGTCGTCCCCGCGCTCATGATCGACGCGTCCGGACTCGAGCCGGTATCGCGAGCGGTCATCGCGCGCACTGCGACCGCGGTGACCGTGAAACTCGCCGGTGCAACACATCTCGACGTCACCGACCTCCCCTGCCTCGTACCCGCCCTCGGCGCCGCAGCGGGTTTGCTCCACCTGGGGAGCATCGGCTGTGCCGGCACGACCACCACAAACGCCGTCGTTCTCCGCTTCCTCGACACCGTCCTCGAGGAAGGCATGCTGACGCCAACCGCGGCCACGTTGACCCGCGGCTTGACCGGGATTCGATAGGCCCAGGCCCGAACGACACTGCTCGCACCCGAGCCCGACGCGAAATCGAAGGAGTCAGCAAATGACAACGACATCAGTGACGACAATGCGGGCAATCCTGCAGGACGCCTACGGCACCGAAGGCGTTTGGCGCGTCGGAGAGATCGCCGTTCCGCCGGTCGCCGACAAGGAAGTCCTCGTGAAGGTCGAGGCCGCGGGCCTGGACCGCGGGACCTGGCACCTCATGACAGGCCTGCCCTACCTCGGCCGCGTCGCCTTCGGGCTCCGCAGGCCGAAGAACCCGGTGCCCGGCCGCGACCTCGCCGGCACGGTCGTGGCCGTCGGTGCAGCGGTGACGAGGTTTGAGGTCGGCGATGCGGTGTTCGGCATCGGGAGCGGCTCCTTCGCCGAATACGCCGTCGCCCGCGAAGACAAGCTCGCCCGTGCACCCGCGAACCTCACGAGTAGCCAGGCTGCCGCGGTACCCATCTCTGGAATGACCGCGATGCGTGCCCTGCGCGATGCCGGGCGACTTGAGCAGGGCCAGCGCGTCCTCATCATCGGCGCATCCGGCGGCGTCGGAACCTATGCGGTGCAGTTGGCGAAGGCGCTCGGAGCCCACGCGACCGGGGTGTGCAGCACCGCCAAGATCGATCTGGTCCGCGCGCTCGGTGCCGACCAGGTGATCGACTACACCCACGACGACTTCGCCAACGGCACCGAACGCTACGACCTGATCCTCGACATCGGTGGAAGCTCGTCACTGTCACGGCTGCGTCGAGCGCTCAACCCGAAAGGGACCCTGGTCATCGTCGGGGGTGAGGGCGGCGGGACACTGACGGGAATGGGCCGCCAACTCCGTGCCCTCGCGCTCTCGCCGTTCCTGCGCCAACGACTGACGCTGCTCGTTCCGAAAGAGCGCTACTCCGATCTGGAGCAACTGACCGCGTACATCGAGGCCGGTACCGTCACGCCAAGCATCGACCGCAGCTACCCACTCGATCAAGCGGCTGACGCGATGCAGCAACTGACGGACGGCCAGGCGCGCGGCAAGATCACCATTACCATCGGCTCGACTCCTCGACGCCGGCAACCTCCACCCAGGAGAAACTGAACCGAACCGAAGCACCCGTCGATCGTTCAGGGATCGCGCATCCCCGGATCTGAACGCGAAAGTCGCCAACCCCGCGCCAACCGCGCGACCGCATCCATTCACGACAGTTCGCCACCAGTCCCGAGCGCCGCCTGACCGGCCACGATGGTTCAGGGCCGTTCGCCTTGGAGTGAACCTGCCGTTCTTCCAAGCTGGTCATGCGGGTTCGATTCCCGTCACCCGCTCTCGGGAAAAGGCCTGGTTTCATTGAGGTTTTCGACTCTTACCGTTCTGGTGTGGATCGCCCAACCCCGCGCCAGCCCCGCGAGAGGCTCAGGGACGACAGCGAATCCTCGCTGACCGCGCACCAACCCCGCGGATCCGAGTTGGAACGTCGCCTACGACGACGAAGGGCGAAGTTCCAGGTCAGAGGCGCGCTACGTGATGCAAAGCCCACGCCCGGAGTCGTTTCGCGCTCCTCGACGCCACAGGAGCGTTCGACACCTCAAACCACGGTCAGCCCGAAGAGCTGGTCATGCACGAGACGAGGCCGCGGCCCGACGACAGGCCGTAGAGCGACGTATGCCAGCGGTCATCAGAACAGCGTGTCCAGCAAGACGGGGCAACTCCAAATCGCTCACGCGTGCCCACTGAGCACTCGTGCCCGATTGCGTGGGCGATCGATCGCGATCTCGCACACGAGCGTTATCTCTCGCCGTTCGTGGTGCTGGTCGACCTACCGCAATTGCTCCATGCGGCTACGGCTTTGTGCACGCCGAGAGCGACAGGTTGGGCTGTGACGTCGGGGAGAAAAGTGATGCCCGAAAGGTTGCGCGGGGAGTAACGAAGCTGGCGACGCCTTCGAGATGCCCGTATCGCCGGGCCGTGGTCTCTACGGACGTGCCCCGTTTGAGGATGATTCGGAACGACGCTGGAAGGTCCGACGGTTTCACGCTCCGCAGGAGGGCGGGGTTGCCGGCTTCGATCCGCTTGAAGATCCTGTATTCGTCCGCCTGGGTGAGGTACCGGAACGAACTGACAGCGGGGTCGGACTTGAGCGCGGCGCGCACTAATTCTACCTGTCGGCTCGACGCGCCGACCCGCAGGAACAGCTCGATGTCGCCGTGCGCGAGTGTGTCCGAGACGTCGTAGACCGTCGCGCGGCCGGCGAGGTCGCGCGACAGGACCTGTGCGATCTCGGGTCCAGGGGTCGAAGCCTGCACCGCGAAACCATCATTTCTTTCCAGAGCGCAGAAGGCTGCTCCGGAAGGAGTCAGAGGCGCGCCGAGGCGAACGGCGCGTGGTACCGGTGCGTAGTGGGCGACGAGCGGCGCCGAATCGAGCACATGCGCGACGGCCGGACTGGCGGGGATGACGATGATGTCGACGTGAGAGATCTCAGCTGAGGACACTTCTTTCGAGCCGGAAGCTGTCACTGTGGCTGTGCCTTCGTCACGCTGTCGCACGAGCGCGATCGCCGACGCACCGACGACGACGACGACGATAACCACAGCGACGAGTGACGAAGTGACGACGCGGCGCCGTCGCTCGTGGCGGTGGAGGGTGCGCGCGTCGCCGTCGAACGGTTCGATCTCGTCGGCGAGCCTTGTGAGTACGCTGCGCAGCTCATCGATCTGCATCGTCGGCCTCCGTATCGTCGAGTTCCACTCGCATGCTCCTCATGGCCTGGTGCAAGGTCGCCTTCACGGTTCCGGCCGCGCAGCCCATTGCGTCGGCGATGTCGGCGATCGGCAGATCCGCCAGGTAGCGCAACACGACCGCTTGGCGTTGACGCGCGGGCAGCAGGGCGATCGCGTCGCGCACCGATACGCGGGTTGCCACCGCACTCGTGTTGTCGACTGCGCCGTCGCCGCTTGTCGGAGATCGCTCCCGCCGACGCTCGCTGCGGCGCCGCTGGTCGCGCAGCTGGTTCATAGCGACGACGTAGACCCATCCGTCGGGCCGGTCCATCTCACGGACCTTGCGCCATTGCCGCAATGCACGGGCGAACGCCTCCTGGGTCGCGTCGCGTGCAAGGTCCCGGTCGGCTCCCACCAACGTGAGCGCGCGGGCAACGCGATCGAAAAAGGACTCGTAGAACTCGTCGAACTCCAACGCGCCCATCGCGAAAGAAACGCTACGGCAGTCCGAAACGTTTAGCCGCCGAGCGGATCGCGGCGTCGAGCAGGGCACCTTCTCGGCTTCGCGCCCGCCGAGTCATTGAACAGCTCGAGCGCGACCGCCCGGATCTGCCTGATCGAGAATGGGGTGGCGTTGCGGGCGTCCGTTTCGTCGCGGTGCGCCCGGCGGGTTGGTTCGATGATGGCCTGTCGCCTGCGGGTTGGCGTGCGAACGAGCTGCTGGTCGGGTTTTCCGGCCGTAGCGTCGCTCGAAAGAGGCGCGCAGGATTCATCCCGAATCGGGAGTGCCCTCCGCGGTTCTTCACTCCAATCGGCGTTCCTCTGCGTGGGGCGATCTGCGTGAACCGAACGGCAAACGTCCGTCGAGGGGAGGCAGGTGATTGCAAGGCTTTCAAACCCAAGTGACCTTGCCGCGGTTTCACGGGTCGCAGCGGCGAATGAACTCGATTTCGCTTTCTTCGCCGGCGAGTCGGTCGTCCGTGTTGTGCTGACACTTGGCGCGCCGGGTAGCTGCAGGTCGCGCTAGGCGGGCGAGCGCGCGGGGTGTGCTTCGGCTCTGCGCAGATCCACTCGACTTGGTAGCGCTTGGCGCAGTAGAGCGGGAATGCCCGCGAGCTTGCCGAGACTTCGGTAGTGGTCGATCGCGGTCGCGAGGTCTCGGCGGATCCAGCGCCGAGTCGGTTGATAAACGATCGCGGTGACGACGAGTGCCACGATCACGACTACGGACATGAGGACGATGTCGGGCATGACCGACCCTGAAGGTTCCACGGTGATCGCGAGGAGTACGGACGCGAAGATCGCGAATCCGCGCTCGATACGGCGACCGACCGCTGCCAGCACGACGATTGCCCAGAGGGGGTACCAGGGCAACACGATCGGCCCACACGCGACGACGAGCGCGGGCGCGAGACCGCAGGCACGGGCCGTGCCGAGTCGAGGCGCTCGCCAGATGAGCGCGGTGATACCGATCGCGGCGATGACCACGCCGAGCGCACGCACTGCCGTGAGCACCCCGGTGTCGTGACCGACGAGATCGGAGACGAAATGCGCCGCGAACGTGGTCGGCGTGAGGTACGACAGATTCTTCCCGGGGACGCCGAGTGCGCCGACCCATCCGAATCCGATTGCCGTGAGCACGGAGATCAGCCCAAGTGTCGCGACGGCAATTCCACCTAGTTTTGCAGCGACGCCCAAGCGGCGTTCTGCCGGAGCGTCACGCACGGCCTGGGCGGCAACGAACGCTATTCCGAGGGCCGCGGGGTTCTTCACGGTCGCTGCGAGCGCGCACAGCACGACGGCGACCGCGTATCGCCTTTTGGTGGCCATGGCGAGACCGGCGACGAGGAGACCCCCCCTGCAGATAGGCAGGCGTCAGTTGATCACCGGCGTTTACGGAAACCCTTCTCTGTACTGCGGACCATCGGGAAGATCTGCTGGATCTCTCGCCACGTTGCATTGCGTGCGGCGGGCGGGACGAGGCCGTAGCGTTGGCGCGATTCGGCTCGGTGGAGGTGCTGCGCCGTGGAGTTTCGAATCCTCGGACCCCTTGACGTCATCGCGGAGGCGGGCTCGATCGAGATCCGTGCGCGCAAGCCGCGGGCGGTCCTTGCGCTGTTGGTCGTCAACGCGAACCACATGGTTCCGGCCGAGCGTCTGATCGACGAGCTCTGGGACCGGAACCCGCCGCCGTCGGCCGTGACGACCCTGCAGACGTATGTCTCACAGCTCCGAAGGCTGGGCGTCGCTTCGCTGCGCACGCGTCCTCCGGGGTACCTCCTCGAAGTCGGACCTGATGATGTGGACGCGGCACGCTTCGAGCGCGCCCTGACGACGACGAACGCGGGCCGCGACGCGCCCGACCAGGTTGCCCGGCGCCTCGAGGAGGCACTGGGATGGTGGCGCGGCCCGGCGCTCGCCGACTTCGCCGACGAGCCGTGGGCCCGACTCGAGACGACGCGGCTCGACGGTCTGCGCCTCGACGCGCTCGCTCGCCGTGCCGACGCGCGGCTGGCGCTCGGGCAGCATCACGAGCTCATCTCGGACCTCAAGATGCTCGTGGAGGCGGAGCCGTTCCGTGAGCAGTTCTGTGCGCAGCTCATGCTCGCGCTCTACCGCTCAGGCCGTCAGGCCGAAGCACTGCGCGCCTACCGGAAGCTGCGCGAACGTCTCGGCGAGGAGCTCGGCATCGAACCGAGCGCCGCGCTCGTGCGCCTCGAGGCGGCGATCCTGCGCCAAGAACCCGAGCTCGACTGGCGCGAACCTCAGCGCGCGGAAGCCGACGTCGGATCCGCGGGGCGGGACGACGACGCGACGCGCCGCGGGCCGGTGCTCGAGGTCACGCAGGACGGGAACGTCGAGCTCGTGGCCCTGCTCCGCGACCGGCTCACGATCGGGCGGAGCCGCGCGAACGACGTCGCGCTCGCGAACGACCGCGCCGTGTCTCGCATCCACGCGATCATCGAGCGCGTCGCGTCGGGCTGGTGCCTGCGCGACCTCGGGAGCCGCAACGGCACGCTCCTCAACGGCGAACCTCTCGACGCGCAACGTCCCCTTCGCGACGGCGACACCCTCGCGATCGGGGGATGGCGCGCCGTGTTCCGAGGCGACGACTCCGAGTCGGGCGTCACCGAGCTCGGGTGAGCGCGACCGGACAGAGCGTGAACGCGCTCGGCGCACTTATCGACAGCGACCCCCGGCGGGTCGGACCGTACCGGGTTCAGGGCCGGTTGGGGGTCGGTGGGATGGGAGTCGTCTATCTCGCACGCGACCGGCGCGGTAGGCCGGTCGCGGTGAAGGTGCTGCGGGGCGACCTCGTCGACTCGCCAGCGTTCCGTGAGCGCTTCACGCGCGAAATCGCAGCGGCGCGCCGTCTCGACAGCTCGTACGTTGCTCGCTTCGTGGCCGCGCGTCCCGAAGCGGATCAAACCTGGTTCGCGACGGAGTACATCGCTGGTCTTACGCTCGAAGCGTTCGTCGCGCAGCGGGGCCCGCTGCGGGGAGACGAGCTCCGCTCATTCGCGTCGGCAATCGCTCAGGCGTTGGTCGCGATCAAGGACGCCGGTCTTGTCCATCGCGATCTGAAGCCGAACAACGTGCTGCTCGGGCGACGCGGCCCCAAGGTGATCGACTTCGGCATCGCGTTCGCCGCGGACCACACGGCGCTCACGCGTACCGGCCAACGGGTCGGGACCCGGAGATGGATGGCACCGGAGCAGGTGCGGGGCGAACCCGTCAGCGCGGCAACCGACGTCTTCGGTTGGGGCGCACTGGTTGCGTTCGCGGGGACGGGCGCGCCGCCGTTCGGGACCGGCGACTCCGACGCAGTGCTGTCGCGCGTCGCCCACGCAACGCCGAACCTCGACGGTCTCGAACCCGAGCTGGCGGAATGTGTACGCGCGGCGCTCGCGAAGGCGCAGGGCGAGCGTCCATCGATCGACGCGCTCCTGCAAACGATCGTGCGCGCGTCCGACGGGGCTGATCGCGCCGAGCTCGCTCGCAGCGTTCGAACGCTGGTCGAGCAGGAATGGCCCGACGACGTACCGGTCACCGACGCGCCACGGATGCGGCGGCTACGGGCGCGACGGGCTTTGATCGGTGCCGGGGTCGTCGTCGTTGCGGGCGGCGTTGCGACCGCGCTTGCGCTCGCGCCCGCGGCGGGGAACGCGCACCGCGACACTCGGACTGCCACCACGGCCCCAGTGCCGACCTCGACGACTCGTGCGGCTGGAGTCACGACCAATCGCGCGACGACCGCCCCGTCCACGACGACGACGACCACGCTCGACCCGGTCGTGGCGAGGAAGACCGCGGATGGGGTCCTTCGCCAGGACGGGTACTCGCCCATCGGTGCGTCGTTCGACACGAGTGCGGGGCTCAGCGTGATCGTCGGGGTCGTCGCGGGGAACGAACATCCGGCTGAAGCCTTCTTCTTCGTGCGCGGTGTGTTCGTTGGTACCGATGTTCCGCCTTGGGACTCCAGCAAGGGGGTCAGCCTGATCGGTCGAGATGGCAACACCGTCACGCTCGCCTATGACCTGTACCGGCACGACGATGCGAACTGCTGTCCCAGCGGTGGGGTCGCCAAGGTTCGCTTCCGATGGAACGGCACGAAGGTCGTCAACCTCGATCCGATCCCGGCGTCGAATGCACGAAACAACGGTCTCTAGCCATGGCGCAGGCTCTGCCGCACCGCATCGGTGAATACCGGGTACGGGCCCGGCTCGGCTCAGGCGGGATGGGTGTCGTCTATCTCGCCGCCGACCGACACGGTCGCGTCGTCGCCGTCAAGGTTCTGCGTTCCGAGCTCGCGGGCTCACCGCTCTTCGCCGCTCGGTTCGGGCGGGAGATCGATGCGGCCCGCATGATCGACTCCGCGTACGCGGCGCGGCTCGTCTCCTGCGACATCGACGCGGATCCGCCGTGGTTTGCGAGCGAATACATGCCCGGCCCGACACTCGCGGCGTACGTGGCGCGCGAGGGGCCTCTTCGCGGAGAGACGCTCCGAGCGTTCGCCGCCGGCGTCGCGGAGGCACTCGCGACGATTGGTCTCGTGGGCCTTGTCCATCGCGACGTGAAGCCGGCCAATGTCCTCATCACTCCCAGTGGACCCAAGGTGATCGACTTTGGTGTCGCGTTCGCCGATGACACGACGGCGCTCACGGAGACGGGCGAGCGCGTCGGGACGCCGACGTGGATGGCCCCGGAGCAGGTGAGCGGCGAGCCCGTCACCCCCGCAACCGACGTCTTCGGCTGGGGCGCACTCGTCGCATTCGCGGGAACCGGCTCGCCGCCGTTCGGGACCGGCGATCCGGACGCCGTGCAATACCGCATCCTGCACGGGAGCCCGTCAGTCGATGGGCTCGACCCCGCGCTCGCCCGGCCCGTGCGACGAGCCCTTGCCGCGTCGCCCGGCGATCGGCCGTCGATGGGCTCGCTCCTGCGCGAGCTCGTCGACGCCGAACCGGATGCCCCCGTCGAATCTCTGCGCCCACTCGTACGCGCGATGTTCGATCGAGCCTGGACCGTCGCCGTCGTGAACGATGGGGCGCAGCCGCGTGGCAGCAACCGGCGTCGTCGCGCCATGACCGTCTCGCTCATCGCGCTCGTCGGGCTGGCCGCGATGGTCGCGGGAGCGTTCGCGATAGCGGGAAACCCGACGCACGGACATCGCGGCCCGCGCCAATCGGCGGCCGCCGGCACGCGCGCCACCACCATCACCACGACGCGGGCCACGACGACAGCGTCGATACCCGCGTCGACGACGACGTTCGACGCCGCGGGCGCGTTCTATGCGGCGAAGACGTTCGTACATCAGCAGGGCTGCGAGCTCATCCAGAGCACGGATTTCAGCCCCCAGCTCAACGCCGTCTGGTGCGGTCTTGCCGGTCCCGGATACCGCGTGTACTTCTTCGTGGGTGACCGGTTCGTCGGCACCGACACCCCGCGCGCTCACGAGTCTCCGGTATCGCTGACGCGTTCAGGTTCGGTCATCGAGGTGCTGTATTCGAACCCGAATGCACCCGCGCAAACGCCGGTTCCCGTGCGGTTCGCGTTGGACGGGAACGCGGTCGAGGCGCTCGACCCGATCCCGCCCTTCGCCTCCCGGTAGTCCGAGCCGCGCCGGGCCGCTCCAGCGGTGCTCCAGCCGCGCTCGAGCACCCGGGCGCATCGTTCCAACGGTCAGCCGAAGCCGTTCGACGTGAGGAGGCTCCCATGAAGGAGAACGTGAGGGCTGCGAACGCAACGCACCGCCGACGCCTGTTCGCGGTGGTGGCATGCACCGTGTCGGGCGTCGTGGTCGCGTGTGCGTGCGCGGCGACGGCCGCCGCTCCGGCTCATCGCGCTGCGCAAAGCTTCCAGAAGCTTCCGACCGTCGCGCGAGCGACGACCGGGTCGACCACCACGATCGCGCCCGCGACGACGTCGACGATCGAGCCGACCACCGTCGTCACCGCGGCTCCGCCGGTGCAGAGACCGCCGGCCGCGTCGCCCGACCCCGCGGATGCTCCGATTGCGAGCCTGCTCCGTGCCGAAGCCGCGGTCCGCGCCATGCACTACACGCCGGTAGCGGACGACTGGTACCCCGACTCGGTGCCCGGTCCGCTCCTCGAGGCCATCGCTGCTGTCCCCGGGGGAACCGCCATCGGCAACCAGGGCCACCGGGTGTTCTTCTTCGTCTCGGGCCGCTTCGTCGGGACGGATACGACCAATGGGAGGGCGAACCTCGAGTTCGACTACTCAACCGGCACGATCGTCGCCGTCAACTACAACCTGTACCACCCCAGCGATCCCCTCTGCTGCCCGAGCGCCGGCGCGCAGACAGTTCGCTTCCAGTGGGCGGGAGGTCGGCTGCAGGTTCTCGATGCGATCCCGTCGCCGGACTCCAACGTCGACCCGACTCGCAACTGACGAAGGTACCGGGCCTCGCCGGCCGCGCCGGCCTGTCCGTCGAGGGCCATATCGGTCCTGTCGTGACAGGCTTCCGCGGGCAAGAGGATCGAGAAGCGCCGTGCGCGCGCCGGTGTTGCAGCTTGACGTCGGCCGCGGCGGTCAGCAATCAACTCGAACTGGGAGACCATCACGATGGATTCACGTATCCGAATGCTGGTTGTGTTCGTGCTCGCGATCTGTGTGTCCGGGCTGGTACCGACCATCGATGCCGCATCCGCGGCTGGTAGTTCGGCGCCGATCGCGCGCGCTACTGCGATGACCGTCCCGGCCGCGGCGCGCGTTCCGGCTGCGCCCTTCATCACGCGCGTCAGTCCGCGAGGTCTCGCGGCACTGGTGGCATGGGCGCCGAACCCGACGGGTGATCAGGTGACCGGCTACGCGGCGACCGCGAAGACCGACTCGACGCCGGTACCGAACGGATGTAGCTCGCCGCCGGTGGCGCCGGCGCCTGCGACCGACACCGCGGTCATCGTGGAAGGTCTGTGCGTCGGCGTCGCGTACAGGATCACGGTGACAGCGAAGAACGCGGCGGGCACCAGCCCGCCCAGCACGCCCTCGAGCCCGGTCGCGCCGCTGCGCGCACACACGCCGTCGGCGCCTTTGATCACGTCGGTCTTGAACCGCAGTAAGTCGGCAGTTGTGAGCTGGTCGCCGCCCGACGACAACGGTGGGAGCGCCCTGACTGGTTATGTGCTGCGAGCGATCGGCGCCAGCACGGTCTTGACCACGAACGCGTCGGCGTCGTCCACGCAGGCGACGATGACGGGACTGACGAACGGCGCCAAGTACATCGTCGGGTTGCAGGCGGTGAACGCGATCGGTGTGTCCGACGCTGCCGGCGCCGAGGCGACGCCGCGGACCGGCTACACGGCCGGTGCACCGCAGGACTTCTCAGCAGTGCCCGCCAGGTCGGGTGCGGTGACGGTGAAATGGTCCGCTCCGGCCGACAACGGAGGCGACCCGGTGTCTCGCTACGACGTGACCTATCAGCAGATGGTCGCAAACACTGCGGGGAATGCGTGCGGCAAGGGGTGGGCGCCCGCCAGCGGCTCGACTCCGAAGACGGCCTCTGCTGCGAGCACACAGACGAGTCTGACGATCAATTCCCTCGCCGCGAACGAGTACTTCTGCTTCTCGATCATCGCCGTGACGGCCGCGGGTTCTGGATTGAAGGCGACGATCGCGTCT
>JBBSEC010000101.1:0-17116 GCA_038240075.1 Acidimicrobiia bacterium | reverse complement strand
GTCGCTCGCGCTGCTGGTCAACCGGTTGTCGAGAGCAGGACCGGTCGCCGTGACGCCGACGAGATGGAAGTCGGTGGTGTCGAGCTCCTTGACACTCGCGGTGTCGCCGGAGGTCGGGAGCACGATGGCTCCCGAGCACTGACCGGCCGCGACCGAGAAGGCCGCGCCGCCGTTGACGGAGAAGGAGAAGCTGCGGCTCGCGGTCGAGTCGTCGGCCGCGATCTTGCACACCTCGAGCGTGCGCGCCGGCTTCATCGCGTTCGTGTAGGTGACCGTTGCCAGCCCCTGCGGCACGGTCGCCGTCGTGGTTCCCGCGGCGAGGTTCGTACCCGAGAGGGTTCCACCGCTGATCGCGATGTTGCGGACGTCGACCCCCACCGTGGCCGTCTCGGAGATTGCCACGGGGATCGGGTTGCCGCCCGCGTCGACGACGGGGATCGCAGCCGGAACCGTCGAGCACTCCCCCGGCTTCAGCGCGGTCGAGCCCGTCGCCGGGGTGCCGTTCACCGTGTAGCTCCAGCTGAACTGGAAGGCGGTGCTTTGCAACGCCTGGTCACTGCTGGCCTTGCAGAGTTGGAGCTGCCCGGTGTTGACGGCGTCGGTGAACGTCACCGTCGTCACGTTGGCGGCACCGCCGAACGGAACCGACACCGTCGCCGGGTTGTCGGTCGCCCCGCTGGTGAGCCGGTTGTCGTGAGTGGGACCGGCCGCGGCAATCCCCGCGACGTGGAAGTTCGCGGAGCTCAGCTCCTGCACGGTCGCGGTCTCACCGACCGTCGGAAGCGCGATCGTCGCCGAGCACGACCCGGCCGTCACCGCGACCGGGGTGCCGCTGCCGTTGACCGAGAACTGGAACGTCTTGCCCGCCGTCGACGCGTCGGCCGCGGTCTTGCAGATCTGCAGCGTCCGCGCCGGCTTCAAGACGTTCGTGAAGGTCACCGTCGTGAGACCCGAGTTCACGGTCGCGGTCGCGGTGCCGGCGGCGGTGCTGGTGGCGGTCAGCGCGCCGTTCGAGACCGCGATATTGGCGACGTCGACACCGAGTGTCGCGGTCTCGGAGATCGCGATCGGGATCGCGCTGCCGTTGGCGCCGACCACCGGGATCGCGGCCGACGGCGTCGAGCACGCGCCCGGCGCGAGCGACGCGCTCCCGGACACGGGTCCGCCGGGCAGCGTGTATTGGTACGAGAAGGCGAACGCCGTGCTCTGCAGCGTCGGCTCGGAGCTGGCCTTGCAGATCCTGAGCTGACCGGTGTTGACGGCGTCGGTGAAGGTGACGACCGTCGTGTTCGTCGCGTCACCGGGAGGCACGGTCACGGTCGCGGGGTTGACGGTCGATCCGGTCGTGAGCCGGTTGACGTTCAGCGGCCCCGTGGCGGCGACGCTGACGAGATGGAAGTTGCTCGACCCGAGCTCCTGCACCGTGGCCGTGCCCGACAGGACCGACATCGTCGGTGAGCACTGACCGGCCGGCACCGAGATCGCCGCCCCGCCGTCGACCGAGAACTGGAATGTCTGGCTCGCGGTCGACGCGTCGGCCGCGATCTTGCACACCTGCACCGTGCCGAGCGGCGTGCGCACGTTGGTGTACATGACCAAGGTGACGCCGGTCGCGACGTTGACCGTGGAGGTGCCCGCGGGCAGGTTCGACGTCACCAGCGTTCCGTTCGCCACCGCGATGTTGGAGACGAGCGCCGTCGGCTGCAGCACTTCGGCGACGTTGACCGGGATCGGCAGCCCGTTGGCGTCGACGACGGGGATCGTGCCGGACAGGCTCGAGCACGAGCCCGGCGTCAGCGCGGCCGTGCCGTTCACGTTGATGCCATTGAGCGTGTAGCCGTACGTGAACCCGAACGTGACACCCTGCAGCGTCGGCTCGGTGCTCACCTTGCAGATCTTCAGCTGGCCGGAGTTGACGGCGTTCGTGAAGGTCACGACCGTCTCGTTCGCGACTCCGCCGAACGGAACCGAGACCGTCGCGGGGTTGTCGGTCGACCCGGTCGTGAGCCGGTTGTCGAGGGTCGGGCCGACGGCGGTGATGCCCACGAGGTGGAAGTTCGCCTTGCCGACCTCGTTGACGACCGCCGTCCCCGCGGGCACGACGATCGGAAGTGAGCACTGGCCGGCGTGAACCGAGAACGGCGCGCCGCCGTTGACGCTGTACTGGAAGGTCTGCGATGTCGTCGACTGATCGGCGGCGATCTTGCACACCTCGAGCGTCCCGAACGCTTCGTTCGTGAACGTCGCCGTGGTGATGCCGCTCCCGACGGTCAGGTTGGCGGTCGGTGTCGCGCTGCCGGCGTCCTGGCCCGCGGGCGCAACGTTCACGCCGACGTTCGTCACGTTCGTCGTCCCGTTCTCGGTGATCGAGACGTGCGACCCGAGCGGCAGCGCCGTCGGGTGCATGACACACGCCGTCGAGCCTGCCGCGCCGGCGACGACGGTGTCGGTCTCCGGAGAACCGGTCGCGCTGGTCACGGTGAATGTGAACGACGATCCCGCAAGCGCTGCGCTGTTGGCCGTGAGCGTCTTGCACACCTTCACCTGGCCCGTGAGCGTCTCGTTGGTGAAGGTCACCTGCGATTCGGTCGAGCTGTCCCCTACCGGCACCGTCACGACCGCAGTGCCGTTCGCGACGTTCTTGCTGACGAGGCGGTTCGCCGGAGCCACCTTGACGTTCTTCGTCGCGTACGGGAACTGCGCGGTCTCCGCGATCGATACGGAGCCCGCCGGCACCTGGATGGCGGGGCTGCACTGACCCACGTCGATGCTCTGGCTCGACGTGAAGCCCGGAGCCGTGATGGTGAAGGCGAAGGTTCCGGTCACGAACGGATCGGACGCGGCCTTGCAGACCTCGATGAAGCCCGATTGCGGCAGCGGGTTCACCGCGTTCGTGTACGTCACGACGGTGACGCCACTGCCGATGGTGGCGGTCGCCGTGCCCGCGGCCGGGTTGATGTTGCTGCCGCGGTCGTCGGACACGGAGATCGCCGACGCGTGCGTGAACGCGGTCGGCAGCTCCGTCACGTTGACGACGGTGCCCGCCGAGTACTTCGTGATCGCTCCGCACACCGGCGCCGCAGCCGTGCCCGCCGCGACGCTGAACGCGGGCCCGTTGTTCTCGGAGAAGCTGAACAGATCGCCGACCAGGGCGAGCGACCCCGGATCGGCGGCCTTGCAGATCTTCAGGCCCAATGCGGGCGGGACCTTGTTGATGAAGGTGACGAGCTCCTCGTTGGCCGGGGTCGAGCCGGCCTTCACGTTGACCGTGACCGTCCCTGTCGCGAGGTCCTTGCTCACGATGTGGTTCGCCTTGACCGCCGCGACCTGGGTACCGGCGTTCGGCGCCTCGGTGACGATGGTGTTGCCGGCGGCCGTTGTGATCGACGCGCTACAGCCGCCGCCGACCACCGTGATCGGCGCGGCGCCATTGACGGAGAAGAGGAACGACTTGCCGGCCATGCCGTGCAGCGCCGACTTGCAGATCTCGATCGTGCCCGTCGTGGGCTTCGTGTTCGTGTGGGCCTTGTCCGTATTGAAGAAGGTTGCGACCGTCGGCGTGTCGGGCGTCGAGCCCGCCTTCACGGTGACCGTGACGCTGCCGGTCGTCACGTCCTTGGTCACGAGGTGATTCGCCCGGATCGCGCTGACCTCGATCTTGGCCATCGGCGCCTCGGTGATGGTGGCGTTGCCCACCGGCGTGACGATCGGCGCGCTGCACGCGCCGCCGACAAGCTTGATCGGCGCGCGGCCGTTGACCGAGAAGTGGAAGATCTTCGCGGCCATGTCGTGGACGTCGGAGGCGCAGATCTCGATCGTGCCCGTCGCGGGCTCGGCGCTGCGGCGGGCGGCCGGCAGGGTCGTCCCGGCTCCGGCGAACGCGGGCATCACGAGGCCCCCGAGCATCATCACGCTCAGTGACACCATGAGCCACGGGCTCCGCCCGCGAAACACCCGTCGCACGATCCCCGTCTCCCTCGCCTCACCCATTGAGACGCGCCACTCCGGCCACAAGCATCGCCTGCACACGGAGCGTGGTCAAGTCACCACGCAACAAATCCGGTCGATTTCCGGTGCCGGGTGCCGCGGGAGGGCCCGCATCTGCTCTGATCAGGCCATGACCGTCATCAAGATCAACGCCATCACCGTGCCCGAGACCGCCGGGGACGAGCTCGCGGCGCGCTTTGCCGCCCGCGCCGGAGCCGTCGACGGAGCCGACGGGTTCGAAGGTTTCGAGCTGCTCCGGCCTACCGACGACCGCCGGCAATGGCTCGTCGTGACCCGGTGGCGGGACGAGAAGTCCTTCAACGGCTGGGTCAGCTCCCCCGCCTTCGCCCACGGGCACGCCGGCGCCGACCGGCCCGCGCCCCACGGCGGACCGGTCTCGGTCTCGTCGGAGCTCTGGTCGTACGAGGTCGCGGGCGGCTCGCCCGGCGCCGCCCGCGACTGACGCCCGCGCCCGCGCGCCTGCAGGTTGACCCAGGCATCACAGTGAAACGGTGGACCGGAGACGGTCAGGCTCCCTGCCGCACCGGCGTGCCGGGGACCTCCACCTGACCGTCGGCGCGTCGCGCGAAGCGGCCGTCGTCGCGCGCGTGCACGGGGTCGTCGACACTCCACGGCCAGCCTCCGAACCCGGTCGCGCGGAAGTCGGCGAAGGCCTGCTCGATTCCGGCCCGGTCGTTCATCACGAATGGCCCCTGCTGCGCGACCGGCTCGCCGATCGGGCGGCCCTGTAGCACGAGGATCTCCGCGCCGCGCGCACCACCCGCGATCCGAACGACTTCATCCGCGCGCACCACGGCCGCGGTCGACGCGGCGAGATCGTGCGCGCCGACGCACGCGGCGCCCTCGAAGACATACAGCGTGCGCACGGTAGCGGCACTCGCGGCGCTCGGCATGTCCCACTCCGCGCCCGGTTCGATGACGACGTGCCAGATCGCGAGATCGGCCTCGGGTCGCGACGCCCATGAGTCCGGAGGCGGTGCCGGAGGCCGTATCCCCGCGAGCTCGCCTGCGATCACGGTGATCTCCGTGCGGCGACCCGCGTCGTCGGTCGCGACGTGATGCGGAAGGTCGTCGCCCCACAACATCGTGAAGTACGGCTCGACCATCTTGTCGGCGGCCGGAAGGTTCAACCAGATCTGGAAGAGCTCACACGGGTTCGGATCGTCGCGGTCGACCAACGGGAACATCTCGCTGTGCACGATGCCGCGTCCCGCGGTCAACCACTGCACGTCACCGCGACCGAAACGCGCGGTCGCACCGAGCGAGTCGGAGTGGTCGATCAACCCGCGGCGCACGAAGGTCACGGTCTCGAAGCCCCGGTGCGGATGCTGCGGGAACCCGGGCACCGTGCTGCCGTGATACATGCGCCAGCCGTCGATGCCGGCGAAATCCATGCCCAGGTCACGGCCTGCAAGCGACGCCGCGGGGCCCATCTCGTCGTTGCCCTTCGGGTACGCGTCGAGGTGGTGCACACAGAAGAGAAAGGGATCGGCGGTCGCCCACTGGAACCCGAGCGGGACGGTCTGGAGCACCGGGTCGGTCACGGTCCCAGCGTACGGCGACCGGACCTCCGCCCAGGCCCGACCACCCTACGTGAGTATCTGGGAAAAAACAGGGTATATTACTCGGCGGAGGGACGACCGTGGAGGATTCGCCACATCGGAACCCGTCGACGGCCGCGGCCGACCTCGGGCGCCGACAGTTCATGCGGAAGGCCGCGGTTGCCGGCGCGATCGTGTGGACGGTACCAACGATCGTCTCGATCGAGCCTGCCGGCGCGGCCGATCGTCACAGCGCACCTCCGAAGCCGCCCGGCAGTGTGGAGAAGCCACCGCCGAAGGAAATCAGCGGCAGGCACCACGATCCCGAGCAGTTGCCGTTCACGGGCGACAACGAGATCGTCGAGCTCGGAGTCGGGGCCGCCGCAATCGCGGCCGGCGCGGCGATGTTGATGTTGAGCGCGGAAGCCGGCCACGGCCTCGAAGCCTCCGACTCCGCGCGCGCCGACGGCTAGCGCGCAACTCTCACCGTCGGGCGAAGGCCATCGCTTGCGACCTTGCGGGCTCACCGTGTCGGGTGGTAGTAGTTCTTCGCTCGGGAGTCGGGCGGTCTTCTTTGCGTATGGGGGGAAACTTCATGGTTCGTAAGTGGGTATTGGGCGGCGTCCTCGTCGCCCTCGTCGTGGCAACGGTCGGCTGCCGGGTTCCGGTTTCGCCGAACAAGGCCAACGGTTGGTTCTTCCTCAATGAAGGATCCACCGGCACCGGGCATTACACCAACGGGCCGGCAACGCCGCCCAACGGTCGTGGCAGCGCGCTGCTCACGGTCGACGCCACCGGTCGCGAGGCGATCGCAACCGCGCTCTACAAGGGCACCGCGCTCTCGACCATCAAGAACATGACGTACTCGACCTACCAGTCGTTCTCCGGCTCGGCGCAGGAGACGCCGACGCTCGAGTTCGACACCGACTACGACTCGACCGACGGGAACAACACCTATCAGGGTCGACTCGTCTTCGTTCCCGGCGCCACCGGCTCGGTCCTGCCGAACCAGTGGCAGACGTGGGACACCATCAACGGCACTCCCGGCGGCGCGTGGTACTCGAGTGCGAGCGACGGCTCGGCCAACCGGCCGATCGTCGGCAACGCTGTGCAGGCCGACCCGCCCTGCACGCAGGCGCACTACTGCACCTGGGCCCAGATCCAGACCAACTACCCGGACGCGCAGATCCGTTCGGGCTCGGGTCTCTTGATGGCGCGCATCGGCGGCCCGATCACGGGCGGCTGGTCGGGTGCGGTCGACAACATCACCCTCGGCGGCGTGATGGGCAACAACGTCAGCTACGACTTCGAGCCCGGTGACGGAACGATCACCGTCAACACGGCCAAGGCGGCCAGCCTCGACTTCGGGTTCTCGCAGGAGACCGCGAGCGGCACCGGCGCCTTCGTCAGTGGACCGACCGGTGCCGACGGCACGGGAAGCGCGCACATCACGACCGACGCGACCGGCGGCGAGGCCCTCTCGACCGGTGTGTTCGCCGGCGTGGCCCTGCCCCGCTTCACGACCCTGTCGTACAAGACCTATGTGCAGGCCGGCGCGAACGCTCCGACGCTGCAGCTCGACGCCGACTACGACTCGAGCGACGCGAGCACGAACTTCCAGGGCCGCATCGTGTTCGAGCCGAGCGAATCGGCCGGGGCCGCGGTGACGCCGCTCACGTGGCAGACCTGGGACCCGCTCACCGCCGCATCCGGCTGGTGGCAGACCGGCAACCCGATCGTCGGTGGCGTGCCCACCGGAACGAAGGCCTGCACGCAGGGTGCTCCGTGCTCGTTGACCGCGTTGCTCGCGGCGTACCCCAACCTGAGCGTCCGGCCGGTCGTCGGCCAGGTCTCGGGTCAGGCGAACGACGGTCGTTTGTGGCTCAAGGCCGGCGGTAACTGGGGCGGCTTCGACGGCAACGTCGACACGCTCACGGTCGGCCTCGACAGCACCGCCACACCCGCCATCTTCGACTTCGAGCCGTAACCCGCTCGAGTCGCAGGAAATGTCGGCCTCACCCCCGGTTGCACACCGCAACCGGGGGTGAGCTCGCGATGCGGGCTGACAATTGGGGCCTTGCTACCTTCGAGTGATGGTCGACTACGTGATCCCCGAGCCGGAACCGAAGGAGATCGACGAGAAGCTGTCGATGGAACTACGCCATCTCGCGGCGAACGCGGTGCTCATCGGCAAGCCGTCGGGCGACGAGAAGTGCGAGAACTGCCGGTACTACCTCGAGCCCACGGCCGAGGTCTCGTACTGCTGGCACCCCAAGCTCCGCATCCTCGTCGGGGCAGAGTGGTGGTGCCAGTGGTGGGACGCCATTCCTCCCGACGCCTGACACTCGACCCCCCGGCGGCCGGTAGCGTTGTCGTCCCATGTCTGCACCGCGTGAGCTCTACCGATGGCAGCTCGACGCGCTGATCAGCTGGTTGCGGTGCGGTCGCCGGGGCGTGATCGAGGCGGTCACCGGGTCGGGGAAGACCGACGTCGCGATCGCCGCCGCCGCCGACGCCGTCGATCGCGGCCTCTCGGTGCTGGTGATCGTTCCGTCGCGTGTGCTCATGGAGCAGTGGCACGGCCGACTGACGGCAGCACTGCCCGGCGCGCGGATCGGCAGGCTGGGTGACAACGGCCGTGACACTCCCCTGTCGCACGACGTGTTGATCGCGACGCGCCACTCGGCCGCGGCGTACAAGCCCGTGCCGCCGTCCGAGCGGGGCGGACTGCTCATCGCCGACGAGTGTCACGGTCTCGGCGGCGGCATCCTGCGCCGCGCGCTGCTGCCGGAGTACGAGGAGCGACTCGGCCTCACGGCGACGTTGGAGCGCAGCGACGACGCGGTGACCGATCTTCTCCTCCCCTTTTTCGGAGGCATCTGCTACCGCTACGGCTTCGAGCAGGCGATCGCCGACGGCGTGTGCGCGCGTCCCGCCGTCGCCTTCGTCGGTGTCGCGCTCTCGGTCGAAGAACGCACCGAATACAACGCGACCGAGCAACGGCTCGTGAGCGCGCGCCTGCACCTCCGCCAGGTTCCGGGGATGCCGCTCGAGCCGTTCGGGGACTTTCTCGCTGCGGTGGCGCACCTCGCGGAACGCGACGCAGGCGCCGACGGCCGCGCCGCACGCGAGTATCTCGACGCGTTCTCGAAGCGGCGCCAGATCGTCGCGGCGACGAGCGGAAAGTACGAGTTGCTCGGGGGGCTCGCGCCCGCGATCAAAGGCGCCGACGGGGCCCTCGTGTTCACCGAGACCGTGCGGGCGGCGAACCATGCGATCAACCGTCTCGATCCCCTGGTCTCGATCGACCTGATCACCGGGTCGACGGCGCGGCGTCAACGCCGCGAGATCCTCGACGACCTGCGGGTCCGCCGACTCGACGCGGTTGCGGCTCCGCGCGTGCTCGACGAGGGAATCGACGTGCCCGACGCCAACCTCGGAATCGTCATGAGCGCGAGCCGGACCCGTCGCCAGATGATCCAGCGCATGGGCCGCATCCTGCGCAGGAAGCGCCCGGGTGTCGCCGCGCGCTTCGTCATCATGTTCGCGAAGAACACGTTGGAGGACCCCGCCAACCGCGTCGAGCGCGACGGCTTCCTCGACGAGATCGAACGCATCTCCGAGGCGACAGGAGTGTTCGACGCCGACCGCTTCGACGACCTCGACGCGTTCCTCGCGCGTCCGGGACCGGCCGTCGTGCCCGAGCCCGAACGACTCGACGGCTACGAGCGCGCCGCGTCGGTGGCGGGCGTGCAGCCGGGTGTTCCGGTCACCGACCTCGTCGTCGAGAAGCTCGCGGCCGAAGTCGGTGTCGAGACCGCGTACGCGTTCTTGAGCTTCGCCCGCGCCGACGAGTCGTACGAGCGACGCGAGACCGCAATCCGCGTCCTCGGCGCGCGTCTGCCCGCGCCGGCCCCGGACGCGTCGCCCTATCTCGAGGTCGTGCTGACGGCCCTTCCGGGCATCGCGAAGCCGCGGGTCGAGCCGCGGCGCCTGTCGACCGGACAGGCGCCGCTCGAGATCGCGCGCATCGGCTCCGCGTGGCGCATCAGCTGCACCGGATGCGGCGAGGCATCGGCGCCGGTCCAGTTCCGCTGGCAGGTGCTCGACCAGACGGTGGCCTGCCGCTGCGCATGAACCTGATCCTTGTCAAAGATTGGGTCGTTTGTGCTTGACCAAACCTGACGGATGCGTCAGGCTGCGCCAGACCAAGGTAGGCCGAGCTTCCGGGGGGACGTCAATGGCCGGGCGGATCAAGTACTCGTTCGTCGCGATCGTGGCTGCCGCCACGCTGATGGGACCGCTGGCTCTCAGAGCCACCGCCGCTCCCACCAATGCCTGCACGAACGGCATGTTCCCGAATCAACCGGGGGGCAACAGCGAGCTCTCGATCGCGTGCACCCTCACGACCGCCACCGGCGGCGCGGGCAACGCGTACACCATCGAGGACTTTCCCGAAGCGGTCTGGCACAAGGGCGCGGCGCGCCTGAGTGCCGCCGACGGCAACATCACGGCGGGATCGGCCACGGTCACCTCGGCGACCGCACGGTTCGTCGCCGGTGACGTGAACCACATCATCGCCGGTGGCCTGCTGCCGACCGGCACGTTCATCAAGACGTTCACCAACGCCACGACGGTTCAGATCAACGCCGTCGCTCCGGTCGGCTCGACCACGACGACCGCCGTCCTGACGATCGAGAACGGCACCGGGCGCTCGGCAACGGGCACCACGACGGCCGCGTCGAAGACCGTGACCTCCACAACGGCGAACTTCACGGCCGCCGACGTCGGTCGTGGCATCAGTGCGACATCGATCCCGCACGGCGACACGATCGCGACCTTCACGAACAGCACCACGGTCGTGCTCGCGGTTGCGGCCAGCGCCACGGCGGCCAACAAGAAGATCTCGATCGCCGACGCGGCGACGATGACCTCGGCCCGCCAGCTGAAGGACGCGCACACCACGACGGCGTCGCTCACCGTCACCTCGGCCACCGCGGTGTTCGCTGCGTCCGACGTCGGATTGTCGGTCACCGGCACCGGCATCCCGGCCGGCGACTACGTCGCCACCGCGCCGAACGCGACGACGATCACGCTGCACGCCGCGGCAACGGTCACGAGCACCACCGCGGTGCTCACGGTCGGCGCTCCCAACTCGGGTGCCGCCCTCAACGGTGAGGCGATGGCGCAGCTCAGCTCGAAGCTGTCGCTCGACCCGACGGCGTTCGCCGGCGCGGTCGATGGCGTGCCTCCGTGCTCGGCGAACGTGATCAACGCGTCGAGCATCTCGGGCTACTGGAACAACCCCGGCTCCTACGCGTCGGTTGCCGGTTCGGCCACCGACGCGAAGGTCAAGGGCCCGACGGTCGGTCAGATCGTCTACCCGACATCGGTGCTTTCGTTCGGCGGCTACGTGACCCAGGTCAAGGCGGCCACCGCCGGTGAGTCGCAGGCGCTCGCGCACTACGACATCGTGCTCCCGTCGCTGCTCACCTCTGCGGTCGTCTGCCCGGCACCGAGCACCGTCGGTATTGCCTCGGTCTTCCGGTTCGACGCCACCACCGTCAACCAGGGCAAGACCGGCGTCGGCAGCCTTCGCGACCTGAAGGACTTCCCCGCCGGCACGGCGTCGAAGTCGACGCTCGCCTACGTGCACGTCATCAAGACCCCGGCGACCAACCTGTTCACGGGATCGACCGCCTGTGTCGAGACGTACCCCGGCACGGCCGCCTTCACCTGCGGGAACGGGTAGCCGCACCACCTTCCAGCGCCCGACCTCGGCGTTGGCAGTCGCAGCGACGCACCCGTCGCGGCACTGCCGGCGCCCGAGGTCGGGCGTGCCCGCGCCTGGAGGTCATCGCGCCGCGCGCCTACGGACGGGCCGCGGCCTCGAGGTAGCGAGGGATCAGGGAGTTCCAGCCGTTGGTGTTGGCGTTCCGCCAGGCCGTCCCCTCGGCGCCGAGGCGGTCCCAGCCCGCGTGCACGATGTCGAGCCGGGTCCGGCCGCCGCCGATGTCGACGAAGCGCAGGTCGACATCGGTCGCGTCGCTGCGGTCGCGGGTGATGTGCCACAGGTACCGCAGCCGTGACGGCGGACTCCACAACGTGATCTCGCCCCAGTCGATCTCGACCCCGTCGGGCGTCCGTTCGAAGATGCGGCCGCCGAGGCGCGGTTCGAGCGTGACCACGGTGTCGGGATCGCCCGAAGCCGAGTGGCCTTTCGGCCACCACGCCGACAGGCGCGTCGTCCACACCGCGAACGCGTGTTCCGGTGGGCACGCGATCTCGTAGCTCAAGCGGAGCGGCTCGATCACGCGCGTCCTCCTGCCTTTCGCGTGACGGCCTTTCGTGTTCCAGGCTTCGCCGTCGTGTTCTCGGCCGTCAACCGGAAGCGCGCGACGACATCACCCCAGACGTGCACGAGGTACTCCTGCACGGCCTCGATACCGTCGTCCTGCAGCCGGTAGATCCGACGTGTGCCCTGCGGCTCCTCGACGACGAGGCCGGCTTCCTTCAGCAACCGAAGGTGACGCGACACCGCGGGCCGACTGATGGGAAGCGCGTCGGCGAGCTCTTGGACCGATCGGCTCCGGGTGCTCAAGAGCTCGACGATCGACCGTCGGTTCGGGTCACCGAGTGCTTCGAACGGGTCGCCTGCCGGTGCGCTCGCAGCCACGGTCCGTCACCCGTTCCGCGGGCCTGATGCAGCCGCGCGCATGCGGTTGTTGCGTGCGTTGTGCTCGACCTCGGCGAGACCGAGCTTCTCCACGACCGGCGGCACGTAGTTGGCGAAGCGGCCGCGAAGTCCCTTCTTGAGCCCGTACCAACCGCCGACGGGGTTGTCGTCGGCGCGCGCCCACGCTTCGACCGTTCCGGCGGCCGCAGGCTTCTGCTCGTCGGCGCTCCCGAGCGGAACCCAGTCGCCGCGCTCGCGCAACATCGCCGCGAGGTCGTCGATGCAGCGGAGGTGATAACGCAGCTCGGTCTTGCCCACCTGCACGATGAGAGCCGGCGGATCCGCCGCGTCGTCCCGGTAGGCCGTGAACTCCGAGCCGCCGCTCGGCGTCTCGAGCACCCACGGCCGGCTGCTCGTTCCGTCGGCCGCCATCAGCGGACGCTCCCGTCGCTCGGGAACCGGTACGAGCCGACGACGGTCGCGGGAGTCACGTGCGGCCCGTCGTCCAAACGGTCGGCGATGTCGCGTTGGAACTCGGCGAACGCCGGCTGTGCGCCGAGCGGGTTCGTGCCGTCGGCCGTCTCGACCGACGCCACGTGCACAAAGCTCACGCCGTCGGCGAGGCGCAGGGTCATGTAGCGGAGACCGTCGGGACCGTCGGCGGCCAACTCCGCGAACACCTTCTCGACGAGCTCCTGGTTCTCATCGGCCCGATCGGGCTTGGTCTTGTAACGCACGACGGTGACAGCCATGTGGCCTCCGGTATCGGCAGACGTATCCGTAACGAGACCGTTACGGTAACAGTCTGGCTACCGGGTCGGGAACGCGCGGACGTTCGGGTTACGCCAACGTGTCGGCGAGCCCCCTGCGGTGCCCGATGGCCTCGGTCAGCTGCTCGAGCACTGCGGCGGTGGTGTCCCAACCGATGCACGAGTCGGTGACGCTCTGGCCGTAGACGAGCGCCAGTGCACGGTCGGAGCCGAGGTCCTGGCGACCCGCGACCAGGAAGCTCTCGAGCATCAGACCGACGACGCCACGCTCCCCCGCCGCGAGCCGCGTCGCGATGTCGTCGACGACCAGGCACTGCCGCCCGTGATCCTTCCGGCTGTTGCCGTGGCTGGCGTCGATGACGATGCGTTGCGCGAGGCCGGCCGCGGCCAGACGGTCGAGCGCGTCGGCGACGCTGGCTTCGTCGTAGTTCGGTCCGGCGAGGCTGCCGCGCAGTACGACATGACCGTCGGGATTCCCACTCGTCTCGAAGATCGCGGCGCGCCCGTCGTCGCTGATACCCGGGAACACCTGCGCACCGGCGGCCGCGGCGACTGCGTCGACGGCTCCCTGCACGTCTCCCTCGGTCGAGTTCTTGAACCCGATCGGCATCGACAAGCCGCTCGCGAGCTGCCGGTGGATCTGACTCTGCGAGGTGCGCGCGCCGATCGCACCCCAGCTCACGGCGTCGGCGAGGTACTGCGGTGTGATCGGATCGAGGAACTCGCAGCCGACCGGGAGTCCAAGCGAGAGCACGTCGAGGACAAAGGCGCGCGCGACCAACAGACCGTCGTTCACGCGGAACGTTCCGTCGAGGCCCGGGTCGTTGATGAGACCCTTCCACCCGACGGTGGTGCGCGGCTTCTCGAAGTACACGCGCATCACGATCTTGAGCCGATCGGCGAGGCGTTCCGCGAGCTCTGCGAGCCGTTGTGCGTAGTCGAGCGCCGCGACCGGGTCATGGATCGAGCACGGACCGACGACGACCAGGAGTCGATCGTCGACACCGTCGAGGATCGCGGCGACCGACTCGCGGCCCCGCACGACGGTGGCCGTGTTCGCGGCGGTCAGCGGGAGCTCATCGCGCAGCTGCTTCGGCGAGATGAGCGGGCGCGTGCCCGCGATCCGGAGGTTGTGGACGGAATCGGTGATGGCCACGGCGTTGGTTCCTTCCGCAAGCCGTTCGATCCTCGGGCCGACCGGCTCGCCTTGTTCGGGCAAAGCAAAAGGCAGAGGCGGGGAGCCTCTGCCTCGAAAAGCCGGTCCTGATGGCGTGTGCTCAGCGCGTGGTGATGCTCCGAGCCCCATCCGGGACCGGCTCGCCAAACCACCAATACATGCGCATGAACGAAACCGTACCAGAAGCCGCGAGGCACCAACTGGGCGGGCCATTCCGCGCGCGCAGTGCAGGTGACGATTGCGCGCACCTCACCGTTCGCGATACCGCTCAGGCGCTCGTCGCGGCGCGTCGACGTCACATGCACGATCGCGAGGAACGCAAGTGTGCAGTACGCGTGCTCCAACCCAGGAGAATCGCAATGTCGATGAAACCGTGTCAGTACCACGAGTCAACGTCCATCGAAGCCGAGCTTCTCGAGCCGACCCGTTGTGGTGTCACCTACCGCCGGCTCGTGTGCCAGGAGTGCGGGCTCTTCCGCGGCCTGCGTTTCGTCCGGCGCGCGAGCACGCTCGACGAGCTGCGCGCGTTCCAAGCCGCCTGACACCGCGGGTCGGCCGTCACATCCCCACCGTCTCACGGGTCATCACGGGTGACGCACGGCACGGGAGACTGGGAACGATGGACGAGCGCGACTGGCTGACCGACCGCTTCGAGGAGCACCGCAGCCATCTGCGCGGTGGCCTACCGGATGCTCGGCTCCCTGAGCGAAGCCGACGACGCCGTGCAGGAAGCGTGGCTCCGCCTCAGCCGCTCCGACACGAGCGCGGTCGAGAACCTCGGCGGTTGGCTCACAACGGTGGTCGCGCGGGTCTGCCTCAACATGATGCGCTCGCGCGCGTCGCGACGCGAGACGCCTCTCGACGTGCACATGCCGGAGCCGATCGTGAGCCCGGCGAGCGGGGTCGATCGTGCTGCACGACATGTTCGCCGTGCCGTTCGACGAGATCGCGCCGATCGTCGGCCGCAGTCCTGACGCGGCCCGGCAGCTCGCGAGCCGCGCGCCGGCGCCGGCAGGGTGCGGACGTAGTTCCCGACACCGATGTCACGCCCTTCGTGCGACCCGCGCTCGTCAACGGGGTCGCAGGCGTTGTCGTCGCGCCGCGTGGACGAACCGTCTCGGTCATCGGCTTCACCGTCGCGCGGGGGAAGATCGTCGCGATCGACTCGCTCTCCGATCCGAAGCGGCTTCGCGAGCTCGACCTCGCGTACTTCGACGACTGACGCATCCTCCGCGCTCCTCGAAGCTGCAGATCGTCGATGTGACACCAGTCACCGAACCGGTTGTGCGTACGCCCCGTACCGATGAGCAAGTAGCCCCACACAGAAGGAAGCACCGATGACCTTTCCCGGCCTCACCCACGTTGCACTCACCGTACGCGATCTCTCCGTCAGCGCCCCCTGGTACGACGCGCTGTTCGATGCGAGCCCGGTGATCGACGAGGACACCGACCCGAACATGCATCACACCGTCTACGCGTTCCCCAACGGCACGCTCGTCGGCCTGCACCAGCACCAGAAGCCGGCGTCGGCCGAGCGGTTCAGTGAATACCGCATCGGCCTCGACCACATCTCGTTCGGGTGCGCGAACCGGGCCGAGCTCGAGAAGTGGGCGAGCCGGCTCGACGAGCTCGGGATCGAGCACGGTGGCATCAAGGACGCCTCCTACGGCTCGGGCCTGAGCTTCCGCGATCCCGATGGCATCGCGCTCGAGCTCTTCGCACCGCCCGCCTGATCCAGTCGTTCACACGCGTGCCGGCGGCGCGCCACAACCACGTCCCCCCAAGCTCAGAGACATGAACGAAACCATGAGCGAAACCATCACCGTCGCCGGCACCGTGCTCACCGTCAGGCCGATCGAGGTGACCGACATCGATCGGCTGGAGCGGATGTTCGGACGCCTCTCCCCCGAGAGCGTCCGCTTCCGCTTCTTCGCGCCAATCCCACGGATCCGGCCGTCGGAGCTCGTGCGGTTGACCGACGTCGACCACTGCCGCCACGACGCGCTCGTCGCGCTGTACCGCGACGAGATCGTCGCGGTGGCGCGGTACACCGGGTTCGCGGACACCGACGAGTCACAAGAGCACGAGACTGAAGAGCGAACCGCGGAGCTTGCGGTCACGGTCGAGGACACGTGGCAGCACCGCGGGATCGGTCGCCGGCTCTCGCGCCGCCTCGGCGTCCTCGCCCGCGAGCGCGGGTACGACACGTTCGTCGCCCGGATCCTGCCCGACAACCGTGCGGCCCTCGGTCTCTTGCACGATCTCGCGCCCGACGCCCGCGTGCACTACGGCGGTGGCGACTACGAAGCGCGGCTTCCGCTCACCGCTCCCCCGGCCGCTACTCGCCCGCGTCGGTCCGCGGTGTCGCGGATGTCGTGATGCGCCGCTCGATGTACGCGGAGAAGTAGCCGGCGTAGCGCATCTGCAGCTCGGGACGCATCCAGTCGGCGCCGGTGACGAGCCTCCGGCAACTCGGCGTGCCGCATTCGCAGACGAACTCGTCGTAGTCGTCGGCATCACACATCGCGTAGTCGAAGCAGATCTCCTCGCCGGGTTCGATGTCGCGCATTGCGACGACGAGCACGTTGCCGAGCAGGCCCGCGTTCGGCTCACACGAGTGGTTCACGTAGTCGGCGGGATCGAGGCCGGGTGGGCTGACGAGGAAGAGGTCCTCGTCGATTTGGATCGCGTGGGTGCGCTGGTGCGCGTCGAGACGTCGGAACTCGTCGCGGTGCACCGCGCGGCCGCCGAACGCGGCGACCGTCGTGCCTGCTTCGATCGGCGCGGTCGCGAACACACCGTCGCCCTTCCGGCCCGCGTTGCGATGCTCCGCGACCGGCGCGAGATACGACGTCTCGTTCATGCGTCACCTCCCTCGAAACGAAGGGACGCACAGTAGCGGGGGGGGGGCGTTGGGGGCCCCCACCACGCCCGGCACACTCGC
>JBBSEC010000100.1:0-17141 GCA_038240075.1 Acidimicrobiia bacterium | reverse complement strand
CTTGTCATCGAGCTCATCGCAGAGCGTCTGGTACCGGCGGATCATCGCGTCGAGCGCCACGAAATCACGCGCCGCCGCGGCCGCGCGGATCTGCCAGTCGTTCCTCGACCGCGGTGAAAGCCCGACCGAGGACGGCGAACGACCCCATATTGCGATCACCGTGCCCCTCGAGTCGCTCCGATCCGGCGAGTTCGAGACGACCGGCGACCTGTCACTGGTTTCGAGCCAGATCAGTGAGCTGCTCTGCGACTCGAAACTCCAGATCATCGTCACGGGTGCGGACGGCAAGCCGCTCGACGTCGGCGCCACTATCTACCGACCCTCACGCAAGTTACGAAGAGCGGTGATCTTCCGAGACCAAGGCCGGTGCCGATATCCCGGCTGCGACCGCACCCACGGCCAAGTCCACCACGTCATCGCCTGGCCCGCCGGCCCCACCATCGTCGCCAACCTCGCCTTCTTCTGTGACTACCACCACCACGTGCTCCACAAACCGGGCTGGCACGCGACCTTCGACGGCACCACCTTCACCGTCACCAACCCCGACCGCCGACATATCGGCAGCACCTGAACGTGCGCGCTCCGGCATCGGTGCGTTTGCAGCCGGTTAACGAACGGTCGATAAGAACGGCTCGGTATCCGGCTCTCGTGGGAGGTCCTCATGGCATCGGCAGATGACGGACCGATTCAGGGAACGTCGCTCGCACTGACGAAGGTCAGCGGTGGAGCCGCGACCATCACGTCACTTGGGGGCGCGGCGATCGCGCTCTTCACGATCACCGACAGCGACCCGCAGTCGGTGAAGGTCGCGAAGATCGCGGCCGCGGCGATCATCATCGCGGTCGGGCTCATTGCGACGGCGTGGATCGCGGCCGCCGACGTGCAGGCCCGCGGGGTGGCGCCCGCGGGGACCGCCGTCGGCACGGCTGCCGCGGCCAAAGCCGACAACGCTGCGGCCGCGAACGGGGGCGCCGCGAACGGCGCGGCGGCGAACGGCGGGGCGGCGCAGGCCGCGGCGGCCTGGGTCAAGGTGAGAGACCGCGGGGAAGACCTGTTCCTCGTCGTCCAGGCGCAGCATCTCGAGGGCGATCACACGCGCTACTTCGTCGCTCGCAATACCGAGAAGCCCGAATGGATTCTCGAGAACGCCATCGAGTCGTGGTCGGTGACGGGAGAGGCCGGATCGTGACGCGCCCGTCCGCGTCTACAGCGCGCTCTTCACCTTCTTGACGGTGTCTTTGGGGCTGACCTTCGGGAAGACGCCCGCGAGCTTGCCCTTCTCGTCGACGACGAAGGCCGAGCGGATGATGCCGAAGTACTTCTTGCCGTAGAGCGACTTCTCGCCCCACGCGTCCCACGCCTCGGCCACCGCGTGATCGGTGTCGGCCAGGAGCGGGAAGCCCAGCGAGTACTTGTCGTCGAACTTGAGCTGCTTCGCCGGCGCATCGGGACTGATGCCGACGATCGACACACCGAGGCGCTTCAACTGCGGGTGGGCGTCGCGCAACTCGCACGACTGCGTCGTGCAACCGGGAGTGTCGGCCTTCGGGTAGAAGTACACGATCAGCTTCTGACCCTTGAAGTCAGACAGCTTCACCTTCTTCCCATGCTGGTCGACCAGAGCGAAGTTGGGGGCCTTGTCTCCGACCGCAAGGGCCATGTCGTCCTCCATCCGGCGCCGGGCTGGTCCGACGCACCGGCCGTAGCATGCCAAACGTGCGCCGCCGGATGCTCGTCCGCCTCGACGCACCGGTAGCGACCGTCGAGCAGGCGGCCCGCACAGCACTCGGTGTCACCGGCGACGCGGGCGGAGTGCTCACCGCCTCGTTGGAGACCGGATCCGCCGACGCGCAGCTCACCGTCTCGGTGGAGGCCGCCGACTCGTCGACGAACGGCGCGCCCGGATCGATCATGACCGTCGAAGCCGCCACCGACTTCTCGGTCCCGTTCTTCTGGTGGGCCATCGGTCCGCTCATCGCGACCGCGTTGCGTCGCAGCGTGCGCCACGCCGCGGAATCCGTCGAGGCCGTCGTCGCCGGTCGCGAGCTGCCACCCGCACCGAAGGGAGTCGCCGCGCTGCCCGACGTCGGCTTCGATCCCGGCCAGGCGGCGCTGCTCTCGGCGACGGCGTTCGCGACCGCCATCGCCGGCTTTGGCGGCGGCCTGTTCGGTCAGAACTCCGACTTCATCGCGACGGCGTTCCACGCGTCGGACGCGCGGCTCGGCAACGCGCTCGCGATCTCACGTGCGGGCGTGATCGTGTCGCTCGTCGCCACCGCGATGTCGGACCGCGTCGGGCGCCGACGCATGCTGCTCATCTGCGTGATCGGCGTCTGCGTCACCAACGCGGCTTCGGCATTCGCACCCAGCCTCGCGTCGTTCACGAGCTTGCAGATCCTCACGCGCGCGTTCGTGAACTCCACGTTCACCGTCGCCGCGATCGCGGCCGTGGAGGAGGCGCCGGAGGGCGCGCGCGCGTTCTCGACCGCGATGCTTGGGCTCGCGGGCGGGTTCGGCTTCTCGTTCGCGGTCCTCACCCTGCCGATCGCCGATCAGGGACGCCAGGCGTGGCGGGTGTCGTTCGCGCTCAGCGCGCTCGTGCTGCTCATGATCCCCCGTCTCGCGCGCGAGCTCACCGAGACCCGTCGGTACCACGCGATCGTCTCCACTCGGATCTCGCGCGGCCAGCTCCGCGAGGTGCTCGGCCCCACCTACGGGCGAAGATTCATGGTGCTCGCGGCCATCGCGCTGCTCACCAATGTCTTCAACGCGCCGTCGTCGCAATTGAGCAACCGCTACCTGCAAGACGTGCGGCACTTCTCGGGCGCGGGCATCGTGATGCTCCTGGCCGTGACCACGGTGGTGCCCGGGATCGTCGGCGTCGTGATCGCGAGCCGGCTCGCCGAACGCGGACGCCGAAGACCGCTCGCGAGCGTCTCGTTGTTCGTGGCGACCGGGACGCAGATGGTGTTCTTCCTCACCGGTGGCCCGTCGCTGTGGGTCACATCGGCGTTCGCGACGGTGACCGGCGCGGTCGCCGGCATCGTGTTGGCGACCCTCGGAGCCGAGCTGTTCGCGACGGAGGTGCGCGGCACCGCGAACGCGTTCCTCGTGGGGATCAGCGTGGTCGGCTCCGCCGGCGGTCTCGTGCTCGCGGGGCAGCTCTCCGATCCGTTCGGCGGCATCGGCCGCGCGATCGCGTTCTGCGGCATCGCGTCGTTGCTCGCCGCGTTCGTCGTGCCCGCGCTCCCCGAGACGTTCGGACGCACACTCGACGATGTCAGCCCGTCGGCCGCGGAGGAGCCTCTCGGCCGTGACTCCGAACCGCCGGCTCCACCACCCGAGCCGGGTGAACCCGAGTCGCGGCAGACTGCGACCGAGGAGGACGACGATGGCTGAGCCGGTGACCGTGCTCGAGGGTCTGGCGTTCCCCGAGGGACCGCGGTGGCACGACGGCCGGCTCTTCTTCTCCGATCAGCACGCACACCAGGTGCTCGCGCTCGCTCCCGACGGGTCGGTGGAGGAGATCGTCCGCGTCGAGCAGCAGCCCTCCGGCCTCGGATGGACGCCCGACGGCCGGCTCCTCATCGTCTCGATGATCGACCGGCGCCTGCTCCGCCTCGATTCGGGCACGAACGGTGGGGGCAACAGCCTCGTCGAGGTCGCCGATCTCTCCGCGCTGGCCACGTTCCACTGCAACGACATGGTCGTCACCGCCGACGGCCGCGCCTACATCGGCAACTTCGGCTTCGACCTCGACGCCGGCGAGCGCCCGCGCCCCGCCACGGTCATCGCGGTGGATCCCGACGGGACCGCGACCACGGCCGCCGACGACATGCGATTCCCGAACGGCACCGTGATCACGCCCGACGGCCGGACGCTGATCGTCGGCGAGACGGTTGCGGGCTGCCTCACGGCCTTCACGATCGAGCCCGACGGCCGGCTCACGAACCGAAGGGTGTGGGCGCAGCTCGAGGGTGCGCTGCCCGACGGCATCTGCCTCGACGCCGAGGGTGCGATCTGGCTGGCGTGCCCGCTCAGCCGCCGCTGCCTGCGGGTGGCCGAGGGCGGCGAGGTGCTCGAGGAGATCCCGACCGAGCAAGCGGCCTTTGCGTGCATGCTCGGTGGCGACGACCGCCGCACGCTCTACATCTGCACGTCGGAGATGGCCACCGCCGCGGAGACGGTTTCGAAGCGTCCGGGACGCATCCGGACGCGCACCGTCGACGTCGCCGGAGCCGGACTTCCGTAGCCCGCGCTCACACTTCTCTCATTTCGCGTTCAAGTAACGCGCGGCCGTTCGCCGATGCATCCCCCACGGGGCACGAAACGGGGGATCAGTGCCGACGCCAGCGGAAATCGCACACCTGCTCAGGCGTGCAGGCTTTGGCGGCACGGCGGCCGAGATCACGACACTCGCCGCCCAGCCGCTCAGTCAGACCGTCGACCAGCTCCTCGACTTCTCGGGCGCGCCCGACGATCCGCAACCCGCGTTCCTGACCGACGACTCGCTCGGCGACTGGGAGCGGGAGTACATGCTGCAGCAATGGTGGCTCGACCGGATGGCGACGAGCTCGTGCCCGCTGCAGGAGAAGCTCGCGCTGTTCTGGCACGGCCACTTCGCGACCCAGAACGAGAAGGTCGGCGACATGATGCTGATGTACCGGCAGAACTCGCTGTTCCGTCATTCCGGTGCGGGCAACTTCCGCGATCTCGTCCACTCGATGTCGCTGCAACCCGCGATGTTGATCTACCTCGACAACGATCCCAACGTCGTTGGCGAGCCGAACGAGAACTTCGCGCGTGAGCTCATGGAGCTCTTCACCCTCGGCGTGAACCAGTACACGCAGTTCGACGTCGAGGCGTCGGCCCGCGCGTGGACGGGCTTCAACACGCTCGACAGTGATCGCGAGCAGTACCACTTCTACGCGACGCGCCACGACAGCGGCATGAAGACGTTCATGGGCGTGACCCGGAACTTCGACGGTCCCGCGATCATCGACTACATCCTCTCCGAGAACACCGTGAAGAAGATGACGGCGGCCCGCTTCATCGCCAAGAAGGTGTGGACGTTCTTCGCCTACTCGAGCCCCGATTCGACGCTGCTCGACGCGATCACGCAGGCGTTCTACGACTCGGATCTCGACATCACGACGCTGCTGCGCACGATCTTCCTGCGGTCGGAGTTCTATTCGTCCACCGCGAACCAAGGGCTCGTGCGCAGCCCGGTGGAATGGATCGTCGCACTGCTGCGATCGCTCGGTATGACTGCGGAGGACACGAACCCGCAGTGGTGGATGAGCGACATGGGCCAGCAGCTCTTCGAGCCGCCGAACGTCGCCGGGTGGAAGAACAACGCGTACTGGATCTCCACCACGGCCCTGTGGGCGCGCGCGAACTTCGCCCGGTACCTCACGTGGCTCGCCAACGACGCCGGGTTCCTCAACCAGGTTCCCGGCCTGTCGGTAACCGACGGCGTCCAGGCCGCGTTCGACGCGTTCGACATCGACTCGCCGGCGACGGCGACGCGTACGCACCTGCAGTCGTGGCTGACGGGTCAACGCGCCGCGCCGGGCCAATGGGCCGACTGGCAGTTCATCAACCTGATCACGCTGACGATGCTCAGCCCCGACTTCAACCTCGCCTGAACGTCCTTCGTTCAGATCAAACTGGAGCGCACCGTGCCTGATCGCGACCTCATGACCCGGATGAAGGAGGCGTCGCCCGAAATGAGCCGCCGCTCGTTGCTCAAGTGGGCCGCCGCCGGCGCGGGCGCGGCATCGTTCGGGCCGCTCTTCGGGCGCCTGCAGGCGTTCGCGGCGCCGCCCGTCGGACCGCGCGACGGCATCCTCGTGCTCATCCAGATGTCGGGCGGCAACGACGGCCTGAACACGTTGTGCCCGATCGGCGACGGTCGCTACTACGACCTGCGCGGCGGGTTGGCGATTGCGCCGCAGAACGCGCTGAGCGTCGGCTCGGGCCTCGGTCTGCACCCGTCCCTCACGCACATGAAGCACCTCTACGACCTCGGTCAGGTCGCGATCGTGCGCGGTGTCGGCTACACGCCTCCCGATCTCTCGCACTTCACGTCGATGGGCACCTGGATGCAGGGATGGACCGGCGCGCCACAGTCGCAGACGACCGGCTGGGCCGGACGCATCGTCGACAACTTCCCGAACGCGGCCAACGAGGGCCTCTATTCGGTCACGATCGGCTCGTCGGTCCCGCCGCACCTCGTGGGCCAGGTGTCGCGCGCGAGCGGTCTCCCACTCGACATCGGTGGCGCGTTCGGCATCGACCGTTCCGATGCGAACGACCGCCGCATGTTCGACGCGGTTGCGTCCTACGGCTCCGGGAGCACGGGCCTCGGTCCGTGGGGCGACCTCGTCGGCACGACCGACTCGCGGCTGATGGGCCTCACCCAGGAGATCCAGCCTGCGTATCAGGGCACGATGCCGCCGGGGAACCTCGAGAAGCAGCTGACGCTGTGCGCGCGGCTGATCAACGCCAACCTCGGGATCCGGGTGTTGAACACCGAGTTCGGCAGCTTCGACACGCACACCGATCAGGCCACCACCCAGGCCGACCTGTTCGCCGACCTCGACGCCGGGATCAACGCGTTCTTCACCAACCTGCATCCGGGTTGGGCCGACCGGGTGACGCTGCTCACGTTCTCCGAGTTCGGGCGCCGACCCGAAGCCAACGACAGCGGGACCGACCACGGCACCGCGAGCGTGGTGTTCGTCGTCGGCTCACGCGTGAAGGGCGGCCTCCACGGGCAGCAGCCGTCGCTCGCGACGAACGGACTCGACCAGTACGGCAACCTCATCGAGCACGTCGACTTCCGCAACATCTACGCCGACATCGCGTCGAAGTGGTTCGGCGCCGACGAGGTCGAAGTGGTCGGCAAGAACTATTCGTCGCTCGATCTGTTCCGCGCCGGACCGGGCACGGCCGCCCCGCCCGCGTCACCCACGCACGTCTCGGGCAACGGCTACTGGATCGCGACGACGAGCGGTGCGATCTCGAACGTCGGCAGCGCGCCCGCGAAGTCGGGTCTGCACTCGCTCGCGGCACCGATCGTCGGCGGCGACGTCACTCCGACCGACCGCGGGTTCTGGCTGGTTGCCTCCGACGGCGGCATCTTCTCGTTCGGCGACGCCAAGTTCCACGGCTCCACCGGCGCGATCCACCTCAACAAGGCCATCGTCGGCATGGCCTCCACACCGTCGGGCCACGGCTACTGGCTCGTCGCATCCGACGGGGGCGTCTTCTCGTTCGGCGACGCCGCGTTCCACGGTTCCACGGGCGCCATGCACCTCAATCGAGCGATCGTCGGCATGGCGTCGACACCCTCGGGCCACGGCTACTGGCTCGTCGCATCCGACGGCGGCATCGTCGCGTTCGGCGACGCCGCGTACCACGGTTCCACGGGCGCCATGCACCTCCATCGAGCGATCGTCGGCATGGCGTCGACACCCTCGGGCCACGGCTACTGGCTCGTCGCATCCGACGGCGGCATCTTCTCGTTCGGCGACGCCAAGTTCCAGGGCTCCACCGGCGGGATCCACATCAACAAGGCCATCGTCGGCATGGCGTCGACACCCTCGGGCCACGGCTACTGGCTCGTCGCATCCGACGGCGGCATCTTCTGCTTCGGCGACGCCGGCTTCCACGGCGCCGCGGCCGGCGCGATCCCGGCACCGGCGCGCGTGCTGCGGCGGACGGCGTCGGGCCACGGGTACTGGATCCTGGCGGCCGACGGCACCGTGCGCGTCTTCGGTGACGCCGCGAACTACGGCAGCGCCCGTGCCCCCGGCGCGGTCGCCCTGCTCCCGGCGCACTCATAACCGACGAAGCTCACTTCTCGTCGCCGTTGAGGCGGCGGTACATCGCCTTGTTCTGCTTGTAGGTGGCGCGGAACTCCTTGTAGAGCTCGTCGTACACACCGCGGTTCGACGACTGCGGCTCGAAGGTCTGCGCGATCGCAACCCGGCGGCCGATGTCGTCGACCGTGATCCGCTTCATCGCGAGGCCGCCGATCAAGGCCGCGCCGCGCGCGTTCGCGCGGATCGGGTGCTCGACCTGACGGATCTGGCGGTCGAGCACGTCGGCGTGGATCTGGCACCACAGGTCGGACGCCGCTCCCCCGCCGATCGCGTTCAGCCACGCGAACGGGCGCTTGGTGAAGCGCTCGACCGCCTTGAGCAACCAACGCGAGTTGTAGGCGACGCCTTCGAGGGTCGAACGCACGAGATCGGCGCGGGTCGTCGACAGTGACTGGTTCATCCACGCGGCCCGCACGGTGTGGTCGTCGACGGGTGTGCGTTCGCCGTTGAGCCAGGGCGTGAAGATCACCTTGTGGCTCCCGGCCGGCGCGGTCGCGGCCAGCGCGTCGAACCGGCGGTAAACGTCAGAAGGCGCGGGCCCCGAGCCGAGCTCGTCGTCGGGGTAGAAGACCCGGTCGCGCAGGTAGTTGAGGCACGCGCCCGCGGTCTCCTGCTCGTCGGCGACGTAGTACTTGCCGGGGATCGGCGACGGCAACGAGGCCACGCCCCGCAGGAGATCGGTCTTCTTGAACGGCACGTGGCACGTGAGCCACGACGACGTGCCGAGGTAGACGTGGCCTTCGAAGTCGGCGACCGCGCCCGAACCGACCGCGGCCGACTGCAGATCGGGTGTACCGCCCACGACCGGGATCCCGGCCGGCACGCCGAGCTCGGCCGCGGCGGCGGCCGAGAGCGGCGCGAGCACGTCGGTTGCCCCGATCAGGTCGGGAAGCTGGGCCCGCGCGATCCCTGCGAGCGCGAGGAGCTCGGGTGCATACGCGATGCGCGACAGATCGCGATTGTCGGTCAACCAGTGCACGACGATCGAGTCGAACGTCGCCGCGGCGCGTCCGGTCAGCTTGAGGTTGAGCCAGTCCTTGGGCTCGAGGTACTTCCAGGTCGCGCGCGCGATGTCGGGACGTTCCGACTGCAGCCACAGAATGTGGGCGATCGAGTCCTTGCCCGAGTGCGCGGGCGCGCCGCCCGTCAGCCGGATGAACGTGCGCAGCTTCCGCGGGTCGTACCCCGCGACCCTGACGCGGCCGCCGACGAGGTCGCGCACCTGACGCGCTCCGCGCGAGTCCATCCAGATGATCGCGTCGTGCAGCGGCGTGCCGTCGGCGTCGACGGGAACGGTGCCCGACCACTGCGAGGTCACCGATACCGCCACGATGGAGGCGACGGTGTCAGGGACGCGCGCGAGTAGGCGCCGGGTCGCGGTGACGATGCCCGACCACCAGTCGGCCGGCCGCTGCTGCGCGCCGCCGCCCGCGCTCAGCTGGAGGTCGACGGGCTCGAACTCACCGTCGACGAACTCGCCGGCGGGAGTGAAGAGGGCGACCTTCGGGCCCGAGGTCCCGAGGTCGACCGTGAAGATGTGCTCAGGCACTCGGCGAGTCAGGAACCATCGGGGCGCCGCATCCCGTGCCCGAAGAAGCCGCCCTTCGGACGAGCGTGGGCGTGGTAGTGGTCCGGGATGTTGCGCATGTTGTCGTCGACGTAGTGCTCGAAGGTGAAGTGCGTCGCGACCACCGACGCGAGCTGCTCGTGCATGTGGGCGAGCTCGGCGGCGGGCGGCTCGATGCCGTGGCTGCGCCACACCACCATCGGCGTCGCGCAGATCTCGCACTCGGCGATCCAGCAGATCTCGTCCTCGTGGAACCACGGGGTGATCCGGGCCGCCTCGCACAGATCGCAGTCGTCAACGGTTTCGCGCGCCATCGGGCGGGCATGGTACAACTGCCCACTCCTATGAAGGGCCTGATCCTCTCCGGCGGGGCCGGTACCCGCCTGCGACCGATCACCCACACCAGCGCCAAGCAGCTGGTCCCGATCGCGAACAAGCCGATCCTGTTCTACGGGCTCGAAGACATGATCGCCTCGGGCATCACCGAGATCGGGATCGTCGTCGGCGACACGCACGCCGAGATCGAAGCCGCCGTCGGCGACGGCAGCCGCTTCGGGGCGAAGATCACCTACATCCCACAGGACGAGCCCCTCGGCCTCGCGCACTGCGTCCTCATCGCCCGTGACTTCCTCGACGCCGACGACTTCGTCATGTACCTCGGCGACAACATGCTCCAGCAGGGCATCGAGCCGTTCGTCTCCCGGTTCGAGCAGGAGCGCAAGCGGGCGCCCGAGCTGGGCGACGAGGCCCGCAAGGCACCGGTGGCACAGATCCTGCTCGCCCACGTCGAGAACCCGAGCCAGTTCGGCGTCGCCGCGATCGACGATGCCGGCAACGTGCTGTACCTCGTCGAGAAGCCCGTCGACCCGCCGTCCGATCTCGCACTTGTCGGCGTCTACCTCTTCGACCCGACCATCCACGCCGCCGTGCGCGCGATCAAGCCGTCGGCCCGGGGCGAGCTCGAGATCACCGACGCGATCCAGTGGCTCATCGACGACGGCCGGCGCGTGCTGCACGAAGTGCTCGACGGCTGGTGGATCGACACCGGGAAGAAAGACCCGCTGCTCGACTGCAACCGCCTCATCCTCGAGACCATCACCTCGCGCATCGACGGCACCGTCGACGCCGCGAGCCGGGTCGACGGACGCGTGGTGATCGAAGCCGGTGCGGTCCTCGAACGGTCGACCGTGCGCGGGCCCGCGATCATCGGCGCGAACACGCGGCTCATCGACACCTACGTCGGCCCGTTCACCTCGATCGCGAACGACTGCGAGATCGTCGACGCCGAGATCGAGCACTCGGTCGTGCTCGAACGCAGCCGGATCATCGGCGTGCACCGCATCCAGGACTCCTTGCTCGGACGCGATGTCGAAGTCGTGCGCTCGCACCTCCGACCTCAGGCCAGCCGCCTGATGCTCGGCGACCACTCGCGAATCGAGCTGGAGTAGCCGTCGTGAAGATCTTCGTGACCGGCGGCGCGGGCTTCATCGGTTCGAACTACGTCCGTCACGTGTTCGTGCACACCGACGACGAGGTCACCGTCTACGACTCGCTGACGTACGCGGGCAACCTCTCGACCCTGCGCGACGTCGACGACAGCCCGCGGTACCGGTTCGTGAAGGGCAACATCTGCGATCCGGGAACCCTCGAGGAGGCAATGGCCGGCCACGACGCGGTGGTGCACTTCGCAGCCGAGAGTCATGTCGACCGCTCGATCGCCGGGCCCGACGACTTCATCAACACGAACTGCTTCGGCACCAACATCGTGATGGACACCGCGCGCCGCCTCGAGATGGGGCGCGTCGTGCACATCGGCACCGACGAGGTGTACGGCTCGGTCGAGGTCGGCTCGTCGAAGGAGACCGACCCGCTCGAGCCCCGCTCGCCGTACTCGGCATCGAAGGCCGGCTCCGACCTGATCGCGTTGTCGTACCACCACACCTACGGCCTGCCGGTGGTCGTCACGCGCTGCACCAACAACTTCGGGCCGTTCCAGTATCCCGAGAAGGTCATCCCGCTCTTCACCACGAACCTGCTCGACGGGCGGCCCGTTCCGCTCTACGGCGACGGTCTCAACGAGCGCGACTGGATCCACGTCGACGACCACTGTGCGGGCGTGCACCTCGCGCTGCACTCGGGCAACGCGGGCGAGATCTACAACATCGGCGCCGGCAACGAGACGCCCAACCGCGTGCTCGTCGACAAGCTGCTCGCTCTGCTCGGCGCAGGTGAGGAGCTCGTCGAATACGTCGCCGATCGGCTCGGTCACGATCGCCGCTACTCGGTCGACATCGCGAAGATCACCGCGCTCGGGTGGGTCAAGCAGCGCACCCTCGACGAAGCGCTCATCGAGACGGTCGAGTGGTACCGGGCGAACCGCTGGTGGTGGGAACCGCTCAAGGCCTCGAAGGGCGGCGCGTGAAGATCTTCGTCACCGGTGCCGGCGGTCAGGTCGGTCACGAGGTCTGCGCGCGCTTCGACGCGTCCGCGCAGCACTCGGTCGTCGCGGCCGACCACGGCGAGCTCGACGTCGGCGATCGCGACACCGTGATGCAGGCGATCACGTCGTCGCAGCCCGACGCGATCGTGCACTGCGCGGCGTGGACCGCGGTCGACGCGTGCGAGAGCGATCCCGACCGCGCCTTTCGCGTGAACGCGCTCGGAACCCGCAACGTCGTCGAGGCGGCCGAGCGCGTGGGCGCGCACCTGCTGTGCCTGTCGACCGATTACGTGTTCGACGGGGAGAAGCCGGAGCCCTACGTGGAGTGGGACGCACCGGCGCCGCGGTCGGTATACGGCCATTCGAAGCTCGGCGGAGAGATCGAGGCACACGCAGGCGGTGCCACGCTCGTGCGCATCTCGTGGGTGTGCGGCGAGCACGGCTCCAACATGGTGAAGACGATCCTGCGGCTCGCGGCGGAGCACGACACGCTCAGCTTCGTCGACGACCAGTGCGGCCACCCCACGTTCGCCGACGATCTCGCCACGATGCTGTACCGCCTCGTCGTCGACCGCCGGCCGGGCACGTTCCACGTCACGAACCAAGGCACCGTGAGCTGGTACGAGTTCGCGGGCGCGGTGCTCGCCGCCGCGGGCCTCGACGCCGCCCGGGTGAAGCCGATCAGCACGGCTGATCTGCAGCCACCGCGTCCGGCGCCGCGGCCCACCAACTCGGTGCTCGACAACGCGGCCCTGCGCCTCGGCGGCATCGACCTGCTCCCCGACTTCCACGACCCGCTCGCCCGCCTGGTCCGCACCCTCACGGCCTGACCGGGCCGCCGCGCCCTGCCGCCGGCCGCCGCGCCCGGCCGGCCGCCGCGCCCCGCCGCGGCTCCTTGGTGCTGCACCGATGTCGTATGCGTCATAGGTGCATGACCAAGGAATGGGTGACGGCGGTTTTGGCGGCGGCAAGCAACCTTCTCGGCGAGGGCCGCGTCTGGAAGATTGATGGTGGCGATGATGGGAAGCGGTGAGGGAACCGAAGCGGTGGCGGCGACCGCACCCGCGGCCGCGGAGCTGCACAGCAGCTCTCCGACCGGTTTCGACACGCTCTTCGACACGTACTTCGACCGTGCGGTCCGCCTCGCGTGGCTGCTCGCGCCGGGCGACCCGTCGGCCGCCGAAGACGCCGCCGCCGACGCGATCGCACGCGTCTGGCCGAAGTGGGCAAAAGGTCGCGTCGACGACTTCTGGCCCTACCTGCGCGTCGCGGTCGTCAATCAGGTGCACGGCCGAGGCCGGCGGTTCGCGATCGCGCAGCGGCGCGCGAGCACGTCGACCGACGGTGCACCCGACGACTTCGAAGTGACCGTCGTCAACCGCGAGGTACTCGCCGCGGCCCTGCGCGCGCTGCCCACCCGTCAGCGCACCGCCGTCGTCCTTCGCTACTACGAAGACCTCTCGGAAGCCGACAGCGCCCGCGCGATGGGCTGCTCGGTGGGAACCGTCAAGAGCACGACCGCGCGCGCATTGCTGGCAATGCGCGCCCAACTGGAACGAACCAACGATGACGAATGAGCACAACGTGAAGACGCTCGGCGACGAGCTGCACGATCTCGCCGCCGACCTCTCCCCTTCCGATTCCGGTGCACGCGACCGGGCGCGCCGAAACATCGCACGCCACTCCCGCAACCGGCGCGCCGCATTGGCGTCGGGCGCAGCCGTCGTCGTCATCGCCGCCGTGGCGGTGATCGCGGTCGATCGCGATCCGAGTACGGCGCTGCGGCCGCTGGGGACCACCCCCGGCGACACCGGATCGGCCCCGTCGAACGTGGTGGTGACGTCGACGGCCCCGACGACCGCGCCGCCCGGCCGACCGACGCCAGGATCACCGGTGCTCGCCAGCGTGCCGCCGATCGGTGACCTCACCGCGATGCCGTCGAGCTACTCGAGGACGTTCCCGTGGGGCACCGGACCCGGCCAGGTCGCGTTCCACACACCGCAGGGTGAAGGCGCGAGCGGCGGGCCGGTCGCATTCAGCGCCGACGCGGCGGGCACGATCGCGATGCTCGACCACTCGACCGGTCGGCTCGTGCGCCTGCAGAACGGCGCCGACTCCAGCGACCCGATCGCGGTGTCTCCCGCCGTCACCGCGGCCGTCTTTGACAGCCGCGGCAACATCATCGTCGCGACCGTCGGCGACGTCGCCGTCTACCTCCCGAGCCGCGCGCTCCAAAAAGACTTCGGCACATTGAGCACGGCCGCGATCATGCGGCTGCAGATCGTGGGAAACCTCGTGTTTTCGGTGTCGGAGTCGAATCGCTACACGTTGCTGCTCTCCGACGACGGAACCGGGTACGTGCGCGCGCACCGCGACGTCGAGCCGATGCAGGTGATCGTCACGCCCGACCGCCACGTCGTGACGATGAGCGTCTTGGGGAACGACGCGCAGTACCAGATCGCGAGCGCGGATGCGATCCGCAACGTGCAGTCGGAGCGACTGCTCTCCGACGGCACGCTCGTGTTCGTGCTCACGCTCGACTCCGGCGTCGGCACCGATCCGGTTCCGACCAGGTACGTCGTCGGGCGGATCGATGCCGAGGGTCACGCGCGCTACCAGACCGTCAGCGCGACGACGGGCTACCTCGTCAACGGGCCCGCGTTCGTGATCAACAACGACGGCCTCGCGGTCATGGGCAGCACCATCGGCGGCGGCACGACCGTCACCTACTACCCGTTCACCTGAGCCCGACACCGTCCCTGGCATTCGTTTGCGTCATATGCGATGCGTTCGAATGCCAGGCCGGGTGAGGTGGGGAGGCCGGGCGCTGAGTGCCGCTAGAGGCGGTCGACGATGGCCTTCGCGAACTCTGAGGTCTTGACCTCGGTGGCGCCGTCCATCAGGCGTGCGAAGTCGTAGGTGACGACCTTGTCGGCGATGGTGGCCTCGAGCGCACGCACGATGTCGTCGGCCGCGTCCTGCCAGCCGAGGTGCTCGAACATCAGCACGCCCGAGAGCAGCAGTGAGCCCGGGTTGACCTTGTCCTGACCCGCGTACTTGGGCGCGGTGCCGTGCGTGGCCTCGAAGATGCCGTGCCCGGTGACGTAGTTGATGTTGGCGCCCGGAGCGATGCCGATGCCGCCGACCTGCGCGGCCAGCGCGTCGGAGAGGTAGTCGCCGTTGAGGTTCGTGGTGGCGATCACGTCGAAGTCGGTGGGGCGCGTGAGCACCTGCTGCAACGTGATGTCGGCGATGTTGTCCTTCACGAGGACCTTGTCGCCGGGGTCGCCGCCGCAGTCGTCCCATCCGACGGCCGTGTCGGCGAATTCCTCGCGCACGAGCTCGTAACCCCAGTTGCGGAACGCGCCCTCGGTGAACTTCTGGATGTTGCCCTTGTGCACCATCGTCACCGACTTGCGGCCGCGGCGGATCGCGTACTCGATCGACGCGCGAATGAGGCGCTTCGAACCGGTCTCGGAGATGGGCTTGATGCCGACACCCGAGTCGGAGCGGATGTCCCAGCCGAGCTCCTGCTTGAGCAGCTCGATGAGGCGCTTCGCCTCGGGTGTGCCTTCCTCGACCTCGAGGCCCGCGTAGATGTCCTCGGTGTTCTCACGGAAGATCACCATGTCGACGAGATCGGGCCGCTTCACCGGCGAGGGCACGCCCTGGAACCAGCGCACCGGGCGGAGGCACACGTAGAGGTCGAGGATCTGGCGCAGCGCGACATTGAGCGAGCGGATCCCACCGCCGACCGGCGTGGTCAGCGGGCCCTTGATCCCGATGAGGTACTCGCGGAAGGTGTCGACGGTCTCCTGCGGCAACCAGTCTCCGGTCGCCTTGAACGCCTTCTCCCCCGCCAGCACCTCCCGCCAGGCGATCGTCTTGCCGTACTTCTTGGCGGCGGCGTCCATCACGAGCTGCGCGGCGGGCCAGATGTCGACGCCGGTGCCGTCGCCTTCGATGAACGGAATGATCGGCTCGTCCGACACCGTCAGGACGCCGGCTTTGGTGGTGGTGATCTTGTCAGCCATGGTTTTGGACTTTACTGGCGACGGTTCCCGCCGGAACGACCTGGGGACTGAGGCGTCAGGAGCGGCGAGCGCCACGACCAGAACTCGGCCGAAGCGCCGTGACGAGCCGAGCGAGCGCGACCATCAAGAATCGAGTGCGGCGCGGAGCTCACTGACGAACTGGTGTGCTTCCTCGGGGCCGCCGCCTTGAAGCAGGCGGCGCACGAGCGCGCTGCCGACGATCACACCGTCGGCCGCGTCGGCAGCCTCGGCGGCCTGCTCCGGAGTCGAGATGCCCACTCCGAGCAGCGCCGGCTTGTCGGTCGTGGCCTTGAGCCGCCGTCCCATCCGGTGCGCCGACTCGGGAAGCGCGTGCCGCTCCCCCGTCACACCGAGCAACGAGACGCCGTACACGAAACCGTGCGAATGCTCGCAGATGGCGCGGAGCCGTTCGTCGGTCGTCGTCGGCGACGCGAGCAGCACGGTCTCGACGCCGGCTGCGTCGGCCGCGTCGCCCCAGCCGTCGAGCTCGTCGAGCGGGAGGTCGGGAACGATCGCGGCCGCGACGCCCGACTCGACGAGCATGTGCGCGAACCGTTCGTGGCCGGCGTGCGCAACGAGGTTGTAATAGGTCATGACCGCGATCGGAATGTCGATGTCGAGGTTCGCGGCCTGCGCGAGGACGCTCGCCGGCGTCGCACCGAGGTCGAGCGCGCGCTGGCTCGCTTCCTGGATCGTCTTGCCGTCCATGATCGGGTCGGAGAACGGGATCCCGATCTCGATGGCGTCGGCGCCGGCCGCGGCGACGGCCCGCACGACGTCGCACCACGCGCCACCGAGCCCGCCGGTGACGTAGGGCACGAGGAGCTTGCGCCCGCGTCCGCGCGATTCGCGCAGCCGATCCTCCATGTTCATTCGAGAACTGCTCACGAGGGGCATGGTCACCCCAGCTCTCCGAGCATCTCGGCCACTTGGGCCGCGTCCTTGTCGCCCCGCCCGGAGAGCGTGACGAGCACCGTTGTTCCCTTGGGCACCGAACGGCCGGCCTCGCGCTCCAACCAACCGATCGCGTGCGCGGGCTCGAGCGCGGGAACGATCCCCTCGGTCGCCGAGAGCAGCTTGAATCCCGCGAGCGCCTCGACATCGGTCGCGACCTCGTACCGCGCGCGGCCGCTCGATGCGAGCATCGCGTGCTCGGGACCGACACCGGGATAGTCGAGGCCGGCGCTGAT
>JBBSEC010000099.1:0-17219 GCA_038240075.1 Acidimicrobiia bacterium | reverse complement strand
ATCCCTCCCGATTGGCACCAGGATCACGTCGCCGCGACCGTGAAGCACCACCCGCGCGTGAGCGGCGATCACCTGCTCTCACTGACCGACATCATCGTGCTGCGGCGCCTCGACGCGATCGTGTCGTTCGGCGATCTCATCATCGCCTTCGGTTTGGTCGACGTGTCGTTCTGGGCCAGCCGTCGCGCCCGTCGCACACCGCGTGCAACCCCGCACCGTGACGACGACGAGCCGCCGACGACCGGACCCGACGATTCCGACGCTTCCGACGACCGCGACGACACGCGCGTCACCGCGGGGCTCGCACCGACGGGCCGCACCAACCGCCGCCGGACGCGCACGCGGCCGCGACCTGCACCCGAGCCGGTGCGGGTCGGTTCCGGTCGTGGACGCGGCCGATCAGGCCCGGCGCACCCGACCGTCGCGATCCAAGATGCGCTCGAGCGCCTCGAGCGCCCGTGAGTTGTAGACGTAACCGGGGCTCGAATACAGCGCCTCCAACGCGGCCGCCGACCGGGCGTCCTCGCCCTCGGTGAAGTCGTCGAAGGCGCTCGCAACCTTCAGCGCCTGACTCGACGCTCCGACCGCGGCCGTGATGCGCGACGACGGGTGCCGCATCGAGTCGCGCGCACCGAGCGGCTCCCCCGCGACGATCTCGGCCGCCGCACGCAACGGCTCGATGTCGCGCAGCAGCGCGGCCGTGACCTCCGCGACCTCACGGAGGTCGACGCGCGTCCCCGGCGCGGGTTCGTCGAGCGTGACCTGTCCGAGATGGTGCAGGAGGGCCGCCGTCTCGAGGTCGTCGATGTTGGTGTCGTCGAGCCCGAGCTCACGCCCGATGTCGCCGGCGAGCGCGGCCACCCGTTCGGCGTGGCCCATCCTCACGACGCCACCGAGCTCGGGCGCCATCGCCAGCGCCTCGATCGTCTGCCGGTAGGTGCGGCTGATCGAGTCGAGGCGTTCGAACGAGTACCAGGTCGCGAGCAGCGGGATCGAGAAGAGCAGCGGGCCCCAGACGCCGAGCGCGCCCCGTCCGTTGACACCGCTGTAGCCCACGCTCATGAGCACGGCACACGATCCCAGTGCGGTCCACGCGACACTGCCGCGCCCCGCCAACCCGCTCCGCTTGCGCGTCGCGAGCCGCAGCAGCTCGTCGACGACGAGCGCGCCGACAACCGTGACCGCGAGCACGCCGAGCACCGCACCGAGGTGCTCGTGCCCACCGAAGGTGTGCCGGGCGACGCGATAGGTACCGAGCGCACCCGCGGCGACGAGGATCCGCTGGATGCCGATCCGCGCGCGCGCCACGAGCCTCCGGGGCTCGACGCGCACGACGAAGGCCACGAGCTCGGCGCCAAGCACAAGCGCGATCGCGGCGGCCGGCGAGAAGGTGATGAGCACGATGAGCACGGCGTACGACAGCGGCAGGCCGGTGCCGTCGTCGAGGCGGAGCACGAGGAGCTCGCCGAGCACCGCGCCCGCGGCGAGGAGCACCGCGCCGCCGGCGGTCGAGTGCGGCTGCGCGACGTGCACGGTCACAGCCGCGACGAGGCTGCCCACCACGACCCACGCGACCCGCAGTCGGACCTGTCTGGTCGCGTCCGCATGCGCTTCGCCGTCACCTGCTGCACTGATTGCGCCGGTGGCGTCTGCTCGAAGCCTCACCGGCTGTGCTCCGATCGGTCGGCGTCCGTGGCGTTGGTGTCGGTCTCGAAACCGAGCGGGCCGGTGTCGGTGATCAGGTCGCCGAGCCCGGCCGAGCCCACGCCGACCTCCGGCGGTGTGATCGCCCAGTGATCGTCGACGGTCGCGTCCTCGGGCGCGGCCTCGTGCCCCTCGCGTGCGAGCGCGCGGATCAACGCCGCGGTGCACTCGGGGTGGAACTGCGAGCCCGCCTTCTCGCGGAGCTCGGCGATCGCAACGTCGAACGGAAGCGCCTGCCGGTACGAGCGGGTCGACGTCATCGCGTCGTAGGCGTCGGCCACCATCACGATGTAGGGCTCGATCGGATGCTTGGCGTCGTCGGGTTGGTACACGGTGTGCTCGCTCAGTGACGACTGCGCGACCGGGGCGAGGAAGTCGATGTGCGAGAGCATCTGCGCCGACACGGCCTCGTGCATGCGCACCCGCGCGAACTCCTCGGCCGTGAGCTTGCCCGGCTTGTTGAGCAGGTGGTTGGGCACGACGAGCTTGCCGATGTCGTGCATCAGCGCGGCGAAACGAAGCCGTTCGAGCCGGGCGGGGCTGAAACGAAGCTCTTCGCCGATGAGCCGCGCGTAGTTCGCCACCCGTTCTGCGTGACCCGCGGTGTAGCGGTCCTTCGCCTCGAGCGCGCGCACGAGCATCTGCACCGTCTCTTCGTTGGCCCGCTTCACCTCGAGGTACGCGGCGAACGTGTCGCGCGCGACGAGGATCGGGACGACGAGGAGCAACACGATCGCGGGACCGACGTCGAGGTAGAGCCGCCCGAGGCACACGCCGACGAACGCGAACGGAACCGCCTGCACGAGCGACGGGCCGAGATTGTGCGCGAGCTCGCGCACAGGGCGGCCGTCCTCGATCACGTACGACGCCGCGAGCAGCACCCAGTTGACGAGCACGAACGCGAGCGTGGCGGGAACCGCGGCAACGAGCGCCTCCGGCATCTCGGCGACCGGCCAGTGCGGCACGACCCCGTACGCGTACGCGGCCGCCGTGTACGCGAGCGCAAACACGCCGGCATTGAAGGCGATCCAGCCACGGCTTCCGGCGCGCAGGTGCGGGAGATAGGCCGCGCTCGCCACGCCGACGAGGAGCGGGCCGAGGAGCGATCCGTTGCGGTTGAACACGACGATCGCGGCCATGCAGATCATCAGGCTGGCGCTCACCGCGACGCCGTTGGGGAGTACCACGCGGCGGTGCTCACTGAAGACCATGAGCGCGCCGAACAAGACGAGCGGAAGGGCCGCCGGCGCCGGTCGGAGGAGGCCGCAGATCACGGCTACCGCAACCGCCGCCCCGAGCACCGCTCCGGTGAGCCAGCGCAACTGCGTGGGGAAGGTCGACACTCCGGTTCTTCTTCGGCTGGGAACGGGCCCTCAGGAGGGAGGCGGCAGGGTCTGGGCCGGGCTTGTCCCTGTTGGCTCAGTGGCGCGACCAATGCGCGCCGCCGGCCAGCAGCAATGCCATGAGACTCGAAGCCATAACCGTCAAACGGACTGTGGTCTTCTTCACCGAAACCTCCCGAGTGCGTCCGTCCCGCCGCTTCGCTGTTCCGGCGGACTGCTGTCGCTTCGCTGAGGATGGGTGAGTAGGAATGTCCGCCCGGCCCGAGACCCTGCCGTCTGCGTCCGGAGAGTTCCGCGTTCCGCGCTCTGTGCGCCCCCTGCCCCCGTCGTCTGCTTCACACCAATCACACGAGTCTCACGTGTAACGCGAGCGCGACGCAAGGGTCGCGGGCCGCACTGCCCATGTTCCGCGCGGTGTCGCCCACAGAGCGCGGCCGTGGACGGCCCGGCGGCCAGAGAGGCTCCGCGCCTCCGCCCCGATTCGGTCCTAGTGTCGCCACGATGAGTGACGGTGCCGCGGTGTCCGAGAATCTCGATGCTTCCGAGACCGCGACCGAGCCCGCGACGGAGATCGACGCCGGCCTCGGCGACGCGCCCGACCTGCTGGCGATCGAGCGGGAGCTGTGCCGGCTCCCAGACGTGCAGGTCGCCCGGCTGGTCGCCGACGACGCCGGCCGCATCGTCGAGGCTCACGTCATCGCGACCCAGGGCAAGCACCCGAAGCAGATCGTGCGCGATGTGCAGTCGGTCGCGCTCGCCGAGTTCGGGCTCGAGATCGACCGCCGCGTGGTCTCGGTCGTCCAACTCGGTGACGGCGATTTCGCGCTGCCGGTCGACGACGGCGCCGGCGGGTTCCGGCCGTCGATCGTCTCGATCCAGGCCGAGACCAACGGGTTGCGCAGCCTCGTGCGCGTCACGCTCGGCAACGACTCCGGCGAGTCGGTCGGCACGGCATCGGGCTCGGTCGCGACCTCGGCCCGGCACCGGCTCGTCGCCAACGCGACCGTCGACGCGCTGCGCCGGCTCGACCCGGCCGCGGAGTGCCTCGACGTCGAGCACGCGCAGGTGGTGAGGGTCGGCGCTTCCGACGTCGCGGTCGTGACGATCGTGTTCGTGGCGCCGCCGAGCGAACAGGTCGTGTCGGGCTCCGCCATCGTGCGTTCGAACCACGAATCCGACGCCGTCGCGCGCGCCGTCCTCGACGCGACGAACCGGCGGCTTCCCCACCTCGTCGCCGGCTGAGCCCGAGCCGCCGAGGGATCGGCTGAAATATCGGACAGGCAGCGGCCTAACGTCTCCGGCGTGGCACCCGTGGCAACGCTCGTCTCCTTTCGTCTCGGCGGCAGCGACGGCGTCGCGGTCGAGGCCCGCAAGTGGGGCGCAGGGCTCGGTGAGCTCGGATTCGAAGTCCGCCGGCTCGCGGGCGAGATCTCCGAGCCCGGCGACGGCGACATCGTGGTGCCGGGCCTCGCACTCGACGGCGCCGTTGCGGCGCCCCGCCCCGAGGAGATCGCCGCCGCGCTCGACGGAAGCGATCTCGTCGTCGTCGAGAACGTCTGCTCACTGCCCGTGAACCTGGAGGCGTCGCGAGCCGTCGCCGCGTCACTCGCGACCCATCGCGGACGCGTCGTGCTGCACCACCACGACCTGCCGTGGCAGCGAACGAGCTTCCGCACGCACGAGACCGAGTTCCCGCCGCGCCTTCCGGGTGCGCTGCACGTCACCATCAACCACCGGTCGCGGCGCGAGCTCGAGGCGCGGGCCTACGAAGACGCCGCGACGATTCACAACCGGTTCGAAGTCGACGATGGCATCGACCTTGTGGCCGCCGCGCGACGCGACGCAACCCGCGCCGAGCTCGGGTTCGCCGACGACGACGTCGTGCTCCTGCAACCGGCGCGCGCGATCCCGCGCAAGAACGTTCCCGGCGGCATCCGCTACGCGGCGGAGCTGCAGCGCGCGTTGCCCGATCGGCGCGTCCGCTACTGGCTGTCGGGGCCCGCGGAAGACGGCTACGGCCCGACCCTGGCACGGCTGCTCGAACGCAGCGCCGTGCCCACGGCGCTCGGCCGCGCCCGCACCGCGGCCGACGCGTACGCGGCCTGCGACGCGGTGGTGTTCCCGTCGACGTGGGAGGGCTTCGGCAACCCGACGATCGAGTCGATCGCACACCGACGCCCGCTCGCGGTGTTCCGGTACCCGGTTCTCGGCGAGATCACCGCGTACGGGCTGCGGTACTTCGACCTCGACGACGCGGCCGCGCTGGCACGGTTCCTCCGCGATCCCGACGAGCGGATGCTCGACGCGAACCTCCGCCGCGCCCGCGCCAACTTCTCGATCACCGACCTGCCCGCGGCCATCGACGCCGCGTTCTCCGCACACGGGTGGCGGGCGTGGTGAGCGAGGACCCGATCCTGCGGCGGCGGGCGCGGGTCGCGCACCTCGTGCAGATCGGCCAGCGCATCGGCTACGCATGCCTGCTGCTCGCGATCGTCGCGTTTGTCGTGGGCGCGCTCACCCACTTTCCCGCGTACACCGTCACCGCGACGATCGTCGGGCTCGTCGCCGCGTGCGTGATCCTGCCCGTCCCCATCGTCGCCGGCTACGGCGTCCGCGCCGCCGAGCGTGACGAGCGGCGTGCCGCCAACGGACAACCGCCGAGTCGCCACTGATTCCCCTCCGGGCGAACGACGGTCATACGATCGAACCATGCGCTACCGGAGATTTGGACGAAGTGACCTCGTCGTCTCGGAGGTCGGGATCGGCACCTGGACGTTCGCGAGCGACTGGTGGGGCCACGTCGACAACCCCGACGAAGTGCTGCACGCGGCGCTCGACGCGGGAGTCACGTTCATCGACACCGCGCCGGTCTACGGGTCCGACGGCGCCGGCGAGACCATGCTCGCGCCGCTCCTCGCAACCCATCGCGACGAGCTCGTGCTCACGACGAAGTGCGGCTACGACCTGAGTGCCGAACGCCGCGGCGGTGAGCAGAACGAGAAGAAGCAGGACTGGAAGCCCGGCGCGGTGCGCGCCCAGCTCGAAGAGTCACTGCGGCGCCTCGGAACCGACTACATCGACCTCTACCAGTTGCACAACGCGCGCATCGAGCCAGTGCTCGACGATGACCTGTGGGCGGAGCTCGAGGCGCTGCGCGCCGAGGGCAAGGTGCGCGAGCTCGGGGTCGCGCTCGGTCCCGCCATCGGCTGGGTCGAAGAAGGCGTGAACGCGGTCGACCGCCGGCCGATCGTCTCGCTGCAGACCGTCTTCAACCTGCTCGAGCAGGAGCCCGGGCTCACGTTCGCGGGGCGTCCGCGCGTCGCCGACGGCGAATGCGGTCTGATCTCGCGCGTGCCGCACGCCTCCGACACGCTCACCGGCAAGGTCACACCGGAGACGAAGTTCGAGCTTCCCGACCACCGGGCGCACCGCAACCCCGACAACATGCTCGACAACTTCGAGAAGGCCGCGACACTCTCGTTCCTCTGGGAGCCCGAGACCGGTCGCACGATCGGTCAGGCCGCGGTTGCGGGGATCCTCGCGAACCCGTCGTTCACGACGGTGCTGCCGACGGTGGTGAGCGTGGAGGAGATCGTCGAATACGCGGCGGCGTCGGATCTGCCGCTCACCGATGCGGAGCACCGCACGACCGACGAGCTGTTCGCCCGCAACTTCGACCACGCCGACCGCTACGTGATGCCGCTGAAGTCGAGCGCCGGCAGCTGAGTGCTGCACCGCCGCAAGGGACTGCCCGTCGGTTGGCACGACGTCGCGACCCGGCACTTCGGTGGCTGGGGCGCGTTCAACGCTGACGAGCGCGACGAGCTGGCCGCCATCGCCGACTGGCTGCTGCGCCACAAGAACTGGGAGGCCGCGCACGGCTTCACGCTCGACGACGACATGCGCACGGTCGTCTCGATCGAAGCCGCGGTGCTCGTGCTCGCGCTCGGCACCGACTACTACCGCGAAGTCAGCGCGATCGTCGTGTACCCGACGACGATCATGAGCCGCGGTGTCTACGCCGGACCGGTTCGCGGCACCGTGACCGACGGTGTCACGCCGGTCTACGGACAGGCGCACGATCGGCGCGGCGCGATCCTCATCGCGTGGGACGAGGCACTGTTTGCCGCGCACAACCCGGGGCGAGGCTCCAACGTGGTGTTCCACGAGTTCGCGCACAAGATCGACATGCTCGACGACGTCACCGACGGCACTCCCCCGCTCGAGTCGAAAGCAGCTCTGGCGCGCTGGGTCGCGGTGTGCACCGACGCGTATACGGCCCTGCGCGATGGCGTCCCGCGGCCGCCGCTCGACTTCTACGGCGGTGTGTCACCGGCGGAGTTCTTCGCGGTTGCGACCGAGACGTTCTTCGATGCTCCACTCGCACTCGAGGAACACCAGCCCGACGTGTTCGCGGTGCTGCGCGACTTCTATCGCCAGGATCCGGCGGAGCGTCTACGGCGCGCCGCGGGCTCGACGTCGGCTTAGTCGTCCGCGGTCACCAGGCAGAACTCGTTGCCTTCGGGATCGAGGAGCACCTGGTAGCTGCCGTTGTCCTCGGCGACCACGGACCCGACGGCCGTGGCACCTGACGCGACCGCCGTCGCGGTCGCGGTCGGCAGGTCGTCGACCAGCAGATCGACGTGCAGCCGGTTCTTCACGGCCTTCTGCTCGGGCACCGGCTGGAACGCGATGCGTCCGCCCTGCGGAGTGCGCTCGAGCGCGACCCACGTGGGGTCCCTGTACGCGACACCGACCCCGAGCAGCCCGCCCCAGAACTGGGCGAGTCGTTCGGGGTCGGAGCAGTCGAACACGATGGTCGACAACACGGGCCGGCCGGAGGCCGGCGCGTCGTCAGCGGCCACGCCGGATCGCGCGGGCTTCGGAACGCCGGCGCGAGCGGTCGGCTTCGCGGCGCAACTCGGCGCCTCGGGACTTCGCGTACAAGAGGGAAAGCATCTTCTTCACATCCTTCGCAATATTGCTATGTCACCAGCCATGATCTTACACCGGTGTTGTGGTTTCCGCAACCGGCTATCGGTCTACACTGGTGTTGTGACCAGATCGACCGCCAACGTGCTGTCGGGCGAGCTCGAGCTCCCCCTCGCGTTCGCGAACACCCTCGACGTCGAGGAGGCCCGCGACGAGCTGGGCAACGCCGAGTCGCTCCGGGTCTGGCTCCTCGGCCACCGCCTCATCGGCGGCGGCACCCGGGTCTCGCGCCACGACCTGGCCCTCGCGATCGAGCTGCGGGACGCACTCCGGCGCATCCTCATGGCGCACAGCGGAACACCGCTCGTGAGCGAGGAGCTCGACATCGTCAACGAGGTGCTCGCCCGCCTCCCCCTCGACGTGCAGATCGACGCGTCCGGCTCACCCCGGGTCGCCGCCAGGGGCGAGGGCGTCACCGCGGCGCTCGGCCGGGTGGTCTGCGATGTCGCGAGGGCGCGCACCCTCGGCACGTGGGAGCGCCTGAAGCTGTGCCCCGCGGAGGACTGCCTCTGGGCGTTCTTCGACTCGTCGAAGAACCGTTCGCGGCGCTGGTGCTCGATGGACGTGTGCGGGAACCGCACGAAAACCCGCTCGTACCGACGCCGCCGTGCCGCGAACGCTGCAAACGAGCCCGGGTAGTGTCACCGATTCATGCGCCTGCCGGCTGAACAACGCCGCCGCCAACTGCTCGATGTCGCGCTCGACATCTTCGCCGAGCGCGGGTTCCACAGCACTTCGATGGACGACGTGGCGCTCGCGGCGGGCGTGACGAAGCCCGTCCTCTACCAACACTTCCCTTCGAAGCGCGCGCTCTACGTCGAGCTCCTCGAAGACGTCGGCAACCAGATGCTCGCCCGGCTCACGAGCGCGACCGATCGCGCGAGCACCGGGCGTCAGCGCGTAGAAGACGGCTTCAGCGCGTACTTCCGCTTCGTCGACGAGAACCGCAGCGCGTTCCGGCTCCTCTTCGGCGCGTCGGTGCGCAACGACCCGGAGTTCGCCGAGGTCGCCGATCGCTTCATCGACCACGCGACCGTCGTCGTCTCGACCCTGATCGAGATCCCCGTGCCCGAAGAGCACCGGCTCATGCTCGCGAACGCGCTCGTCGGGATCGCGGAGGCGACGAGTCGCCGCTCCCTCACTCGCGGCGAAGGCGTGGACGCAACCCGGCTCGCCGCCTGGATCGCCGAGTTCGCATGGTTCGGCCTCCGCGGCGTCCGCGCGGGCGACGACGTCGCCACATCAATGCCCGGCCCGCGCTAGTTCTTGCGGAGGCGGACGCGTCGCACGGCGTGATCGGTGCCCTTCTCGAGCACGAGGTGCGCACGGGAACGGGTGGGGGCGACGTTCTCGTGGAGGTTCACGGCGTTGATCTCGCGCCAGATGGCGTCGGCTACGGCGACGGCCTCCGTGTCGGCGAGCTTCGTGAAGTGGTGGAAGAACGAATCGGAATCGAGGAACGCCGACTCCCGCAGCGTCATGAACCGCTCCGTGAACCAGCGGTGGATGTCGTCCTCGTCGGCGTCGACGTAGATCGAGAAGTCGAAGAAGTCGGAGACGAACCGCTCCTCGCGTCCCGCCCGCGCGGGCGGTACCTGCAACACGTTCACGCCCTCGACGATCACGATGTCGGGAGACGTGACGACGATCTCCTCGCCTTCCACGACGTCATAGACGAGGTGCGAGTAGACGGGCGCGGTCACACGCGGCTCACCCGTCTTGAGGTCGGAGAGGAACCGGAGGAGCGCGCGGACGTCGTAGCTCTCGGGGAAGCCCTTGCGCGCACCGAGACCGCGCGCGTCGAGCACCGAGTTGGGCAGGAGGAATCCGTCGGTGGTGACGAGATCGACTCTCGGGTGATCGGGCCAGCGCGCGAGGAGCGCTTGCAGCACCCGCGCAATCGTGCTCTTGCCGACGGCGACACTGCCCGCGATGCCGATGATGTACGGCACCCGCTCGGGGTCGCGTCCGAGGAAGCGGTGCGTGACGGCGAACCGGTCGCGCGAAGCGGCGACGGAGATGTTCAGCAGGCGCGAGAGCGGGAGGTAGACATCGGTGACCTCGGCGAGCGCCATGTACTCGCCGACACCCCGGAGCTCGGCGAGGTCGTTGTCGTCGAGGGTGAGGGGGGTGGCCGAGCGCAGCCGGCTCCACTCCTGCCGGCTGAAGTCGAGGTACGGCGAATGCGGCTCGCCGTCCCCCTGCACCGGTTCCATGGGGCGCGAGCGTAGGCGTGCGTTCGGCCCCCGCCGCGCGGACTTCTCAGCGCCGCGCCCGGCCCATGGTCAGGCGGGTGCGGGCGGGTCGAAGACGCAGAACTCGTTGCCCTCGGGGTCGACGAGCACGTTCCACTCGCGGTCGTCGCCGCGGGCCAGCACGACGCGGGCGCCGCGGGCGACGAGCTCGTCGACGTCACCGAACACGTCGATATGCATCCGGTTCTTCACCGTCTTCGCCTCCGGCACCGGGACGATCCAGATCAGAGGACCGGCCGCGGTCGGGTCGATGATCGGCACCGGCCACCCCGGCGGCCGCGGCGCGTCGGGCCCGACCCGGCGTTCGTACCCGAGCACCTCGCACCACCAGCTCGCGAGCATCTGATGGTCGGAAGCGTCGAGACACAGATCCTTGAACCGTGCGGTCACAGCCGCCACCGTACGCCGCCATTCCCACGAACTGATCGAGTTGGGTGACGCGTCGCGTCACCGAGATCGATCAGTTGCGGTGAGTGGTCGGCCCCTAGTGTGACGGGCCGTGCGGCTCGGGGACATCGCCAACGGCGACGCGCAAGGCAACGGCAAGCCGCTCGACGGCGTGCGCGTGCTGGCCGCGGAGCAGATGCAGGCGCTCCCCTACGCGACCCAGATGCTCGCCCGCCTCGGCGCCGACGTGGTGAAGGTCGAGCATCCGGTGCACGGCGAGTCGGGGCGGGCGTCGACACCCGCGATCACCGATCCACAGGGCCGCAACGTCGGTGCCACCTACCTGCGCAACAACCTCGGCAAGCGCAGCCTCGGCGTCGACCTCAAGACGCCCGAGGGCCGCGAGCTCTTCCTCGCGCTCGCGGCGAACTTCGATGTCGTCGCCGAGAACTTCAAGGCCGGGACGATGGACCGCATGGGCCTCGGCTACGACGTCATCTCGGAGCGCTACCCGCGCGCGATCTACGTCTCGATCTCGGGGTTCGGCAACACGTCCGACTCGCCGTACCGCGACTGGCCCGCGTACGCGTCGATTGTCGAAGCCATGTCGGGCATCTACGAGTACAAGAGCGGGCCCGACGCGCCGCCGGTGACGATTCCGGTCGGCGCGCTCGGCGACATCTCATCGGCCCTGTTCGCAGTCATCGGCGTGCTGGCCGCGCTCCGCCACCGCGAGCACACCGGTCTCGGCCAGTACGTCGACATCGCGATGCTCGACGCAATGGTCGCGATGACCGACGTCGTCACCAACTTCTGGTCGATGGGTGTGCGACCCGAGCCCGGCAAGGGGCTCGAGGTGATCTGTGAAGGGTTTCGCGCGTCCGACGGCTACGTCGTCGTGCAGATCGTGCGCGAGCACCAGTTCGAGAAGCTCGCAGAGCTCGTCGGACGACCGGAATGGAAGGACGACCCTCGGTTCGCGACCCGCGCCGGCTGGTCTCCGCACCTCGAGACCGTCATTCGTCCCGGGGTCGAGGCGTGGACGCGGCAGCACACGAAGCTCGAAGCGGCGAACGCGTTCACTGCCGCGGGTATCGCGGCCGGCCCCAGCAACTCGGCTCCCGACGTGATCGCGGATCCGCACGTTGCGGCACGGAACATGCTCGTGGCGGTACCGCGCGCCGACGGCGGTGACGACGTGCTCGTCCCCGGCAACCCGGTGAAGCTCTCGAAGGTCGCCGTCGGCCCGGAGACGAGGGTGCCGTGGGTCGGAGAGCACACCGACTCGGTGCTGCGGTCGGAGCTCGGCCTCGACGACGAGGCGCTCGAGCGGCTGCGCGCGACCGGCGCGATCACCTAGGACGGCACCGCGGGCGGCCAGGCGCCGTTCCCCGGGTGGCCCGTAACATCGGCCGCATGGACTTCGACTTCTCACCCGAGCAGCAGGCCTTCGCGGAGGAGGTCGAGCGCTTCCTCGACGACAACGACGACCCCGACGTCTTCGACCTGACCCGGGAGAACATGGCGCAGATCGTCGACACGCCGAAGCGCCGTGCGTTCATGGCCAAGATGGGCAGCCGCGGTTTCCTCGGCATGACCTGGCCGAAGGAGCACGGCGGTTCCGAAGGCGAAGGGGTGTACGAGTACCTGCTGAACGAGCAGCTCGCAGGACGCGGCGGGCCGCAGATCGGCAAGGGCGTCGGCATCATCGGCAAGACGCTCATCGCGCACGGGAACGACTTCCTCAAGGCCACGTTCCTGCCGATGATCCTGCGCAACGAGGTCGAGTTCGCGGTCGGCTACAGCGAACCGAACGCCGGCTCCGACGCCGCGTCGATGCGCCTCAAGGCCGAACGCGCCGAACGCGACGGCAAGACCGGGTGGGTGCTCAACGGGCAGAAGACGTGGACGACGTCGGCGCACTTCGCCGAGTGGTACTGGCTCGGCACCCGCACCGATCCCGACGACAAGCACCGCGGCATCACGCTCATGCTCGTGCCGCTCGATCAACCGGGCGTCGAGATCCGTGCGATCTGGACGATGGGCGACGAGCGCACCAACGAGGTGTTCATCGACGACGTGTTCGTTCCCGACGACTACGTCGTCGGCGAGGTCGGGCGCGGGTTCCAGTACATCTCGCAGGCGCTCGATCTCGAGCGCTTCACGATGTTCACGATCTCGCCGATGCAGCAGCGCCTCGATCTGCTGTGCGAGTACGTGCGCACCGAGTCGCGCGACGGCCAGCCGCTGCGCGACGACCCGGTGATCCGGCAGCGACTCGCGCGCCTCGTCACCGAGGCGGAGGTTGCGCGCGTCCTCGGGCTGCGGGTGGTCGACGCGTCCGTGAAGGCCGAGAAGATCGCGGGCGCGCCGCCTCCGACCGTGGAGTCGTCGCAGTACAAGCTGTTCGCGACGGAGCTCTCGCAACGGATCGCGGATGCGGCGATGGACATCGCGGGGCCCGGCAGCCAGTTGCGGGTCAAGACCAAGGCCGCGCCGATGGAAGGCCGTTCCGAGTCGACCTACCGCTACACGGTGATCGACACGATCGGCGGCGGCGCGTCCGAGATCCAGAAGAACGTCATCGCCCGCCGTGGGCTCGGGCTCCCGAAGAACTTCTGAGCGCGTGCCCGCTTCCGTGAACGCGCCGTCGCCGCTCGACGGCATCACCGTGCTCGACCTCGCGAGCGTCGGCCCGGCCGCGCGTACCTCGCGCTGGTTGGCCGACTACGGCGCGGCGGTGGTGAAGATCGGACCTCCACCCGACCAGGGTGGCGTGCAGATCACCCCGCCGTTCTACGCGTACGGCGGGCACCGCGGGATGCAACGCTGCCTGCTCGACCTCAAGCTGCCGGCCGGCGTCGACGCGTTCCTGCGCCTCGCCGCGCGCGCCGACGTCGTGATCGAGAGCTTTCGGCCCGGCGTCGTCGACCGTCTCGGGATCGGCTACTCCGCGGTGAAGGCCGTGAACCCACGCGTCGTGTTCTGCTCGACGACCGGTTACGGCCAGGACGGCCCGCACGCGCAGTGGGCCGGTCACGACCTCAACTACCTCGCGGCCGGCGGCTACCTCGACTGCACGGGGCGCGACTCGAGCGGAGGGCCCGCGCTCCCCGGCGCGACGATCGCCGACAGCGCGGGCGGTGGGATGCACGCGGCGATTGCGATCCTCGCCGCGCTGGTGCGCCGCTCGTTGTCCGGCACCGGCGCGTACCTCGACGTGTCGGTCGCCGACGGTGTCGTCGCGCTCATGTCGCTCGCAATCGACGAATACCTCGCGACGGGCACAGTGCCCGGCCCGCGTCACGGCCTGCTCACGGGTCGCTACGCGTGTTACGACGTCTACGAGTGCGGAGACGGCCGGTGGCTGTCGGTCGCCGCGATCGAGCACCGGTTCTGGGCCAACCTCTGCGCCGCGCTCGGCTGCGAGCGCTGGATCGCGCATCAGACCGACGACGCCGAGCAGGACGCGATACGCGCCGACCTGCGCGCCGCGTTCGGGACGCACGACCGCGACCACTGGATCTCGACTCTCGGTCCGGCCGACACGTGCGTGGCGCCCGTCGCCACGATCCCCGAGGTGGTCGCCGATCCGCATCTGCAGGCGCGCAACGTGTTCGTCGACGCCCACCGGACCGAAGGCCCACCGTTCCGTCAGGTGGGATGGGTCCTCGCGGGCATGGACCGCGAGCAGCCGACGCCCGTCGTGCGCGACGCGTCGGTCACCGACACCGACGAGCTGCTGATGGGCGCCGGGCTGGACCAGCACACCATCGCCGCACTGCGCGCGGAAGGAGTCGTGGCGTGATGCAAGACATCAGCGGTCTTCCTCCCGACGTCGAGCAGCTGATCGGCGTCGTGCAGTACGAGGAACGGGGTGAGTTCCCGGTCGAGCGCGGCTACATCTGGACGTCGGCCGCGTCGGTCGAGAACGGCAACCCGCTGTTCTGGGACGACGCCGTCGCCGCCGAGATCACGAACGGCCCGATCGCACCGCCGACGATGTTGTCGGTGTGGTTCCGCCCGCACAACTGGGCGCCCGGACGCAGCGAACCGGGGCTGCCGCTGCAGGTGCACTTCGATCTCAAGGCCCGCTTCGACCTCCCCGAAGCGGTGATGAGCGACAACACGATCGTGTTCCACGAGCCCGTGCGCATCGGCGACATCGTGACGAGCCGCCAGATCCTGCGCTCGGTGTCCGCGCCGAAGACGACGAAGCTCGGCACCGGGCGGTTCTGGATCATCGACGTCGAGTACCTCAACCAACGCGACGAGCTCGTCGGCGTCGAGTCGTACACCGGCTTCGGCTACCGGAGGAATGCAGCGTGAAGGTGACGACGAAGACCCTCGGCGACGTCGTACTGGGTGAGCAGATCCCGGATCTCGCGTATCCCGTCACCGCGACCACCGTCGTGCTCGGCGCGCTCGCGAGCCGCGACTGGCGGCCGATGCACCACGACCACGACTTCGCGGTCAATCGCAACGGCACGCAGGACATCTTCCTCAACACGCCGAACCAGGCTGCGTGGTTCGAGCGCTACCTCACCGACTGGTCGGGACCGACCGGGCGGCTCGGGCGCATGAAGTTCCGCATGAAGGGATCGGTGTTCCCGGGCGACGTGATGGTGCTGCACGGCGTGGTCGACGAAGTGACGACCGACGACGTCGGCTGCGGCTGGGTCGCGCTGCAGCTGCGCCTCACCGTCGACGACGACGTCAAGACCGAATGCACCGCGCGCATCGCGCTGCCGGTGTCTGGAGACGACAACCCCTGGGCTCGCCGCGGCGACGCCTGGAAACCCTAAGAGGAGCTGCGCGATGGATCTCGATCGCACCGAAGAGCAGGAGATGCTGCGCGAGCTCATGCGCGGCGTCTGCAACTCGTACGCACCGTTGAGCGTGGTGCGCGCGCTCGAAGATGACCCCGTCGGATACCCGACGGAGCTCTGGAAGCAGCTCGGCGCCCTCGACCTCATCGGGCTGATGATCCCGTCGGAGTACGGCGGCTCGGGAATGACCGCGCTCGAAGGTGCCGTCGTCTACGAGGAGCTCGGACGCGCGCTCGCACCGTCGCCGCACTTCGTCAGCGCGGTCATGAGTGCCGGGGTGCTCCTGCACGCGGGGACGGAGGAGCAGAAGCAGTCGTGGCTGCCGCGCATCGCGTCGGGTGAAGCGATCCTCTCCACCGCCTGGCTCGAGCCCGGCAACGGCTTCGGCCGCGAGGGCGTGCAGCTGAGCGCGCGCGCCGACGGCGGCGACTTCATGCTCGACGGGACGAAATGGCACGTGCCGTTCGCGAGCGCAGCCACGGCACTGGTCGTGCTCGCACGAACCGCCGACGGTGGCGTCGACCTCTTCCTGGTCGACCCCGCCAGCGCCGGGGTCACGCTCACGCAGCAACTGACCATCGCGTCCGACACGCAGTACGCAGTGGAGCTTTCAGGCGTTCGCGTGCCGGCGGCGAACCGGATCGGCTCTGCGGGCACCGGCTGGGACACGTGGAACGCGACGATGCTCGACGGCATCGTGCTCCTTGCCGCGCAGGCGATGGGTGGCGCGCGTTACGCGTTCGACATCACCGTGCAGTACGCGAAGGACCGCCACCAGTTCGACAAGCCCCTCGGCGCGTTCCAGGCGATCGCCCACTACCTCGCCGATGCGTCGACCACGGTCGAAGGCGGCACGGTCCTCGTGTACGAGGCGGCGTGGGCCCGCGCCAACGGTCGTTCGACGGCCCGGCTCGCGCCGATGGCGAAGCTGTTCGCGGGGCGCACATTCCGCGACATCACCGCGATGGGCCAGCAGGTGTTCGGCGGGATCGGCTTCACAGTGGAGTCCGACATCCAGCTGTACTTCCGGCGCGCGAAGCAGTGGCAGATCTCGTGGTGGGACGATCGCCACCTCGAAGCGCTGATCGCCGCGGACCGCTTCGACGACGCGCCCGTCTGACAACCGGGGTGTAGGGACGCGGAACGGTCCGGGGCCGAAGCCCCGGACCGTTGACGCAATGCCTGTGATGGTGAGTGAAACGACTACCAGGAACCGGCACTCGCTCCGGTGCTTGCTGCCGTCCCGGTGCACGTTGCACCCGTGCCGTAGAAGGTACCGGCACCGGCGCCGGTGGCCTGATCACGGATGTAGTAGCACGTACCCGACTTCGACAGCACCGCTCCCGACCAGATCTGGTTGTCGGTACCGGCGACGCTGGTCACCGAGACACTGACATCCTTGAAGCTCGGAACGGTTGCGTCGGTGCCCGAAGGCGAACCGGCGACTTCGTACTTCAGACTCGGCTCGATGGCCGTCAACTGCGCCGACGTTGCCGCAGTCGAGTAGTCGCTGGTGTCGGTGTACGCCGTCTTCGCCGCCGTCAATGCGTTACGAAGGCTGGACTGCGCAGCACGATCCTGTGCACGGGTCCGGGCACCAAGGAAGGTCGGAATGGCGATCGCGATCAAGATGGCAATGATGAGCACGACAACCATGAGCTCGATGAGCGTGAAACCTTCCTCCTGGTCCCGACGGGCCCTGAGGTTCT
>JBBSEC010000098.1:0-17226 GCA_038240075.1 Acidimicrobiia bacterium | reverse complement strand
TCAAGATGACTCCCTCTCGTCGTGGAACCAAGTGAGGAGCCCCGCCTCTCCAAGCAGTTACTACGAGACCGAGAGACGCATCAAATGTCGCGAGCGAATACGCACCGCTCGATTTGTCAGCGAAATGGGGGGTTTGGACGAGGACACTGCGGGTATTTGAAACCGCAACACAATTCGGGCTGCGATGCAGTGGCCACCAAGTGAGAGGTGACGTCATGTACATCGGTGCAGGCACCGTCGTTCTCATTCTTCTCATCGTTCTCGTCGTGATGGCCCTTCGCGGCCGCACGGTCTAACCGCTCACTTCCACGGAAGGATTACACGATGGGTATCGGCACGAGCGTTTTCCTCCTCGCAGTTGGAGCGGTTCTTGCGTTCGCCGTGAACGCGACCGTTCAAGGTCTCGACATCGTCATGGTCGGATGGATCCTCATGGCCGTCGGCGCTCTCGGCATCCTGCTGTCGGTCGCGTTCTGGGATTCATGGGGCGGCTTCGGCGGTACGCGGCGTACAACGATCGTCGAGCGCGATCGCGAGATCGTCTGACCGAAACGGTCGCGAGGGCCCCTTCTGCGATCCGACGCACCCGGTCGTCAGGAGGATCGCGAGGTATCGGCTTCGCTCGCGTCAGCCTGCTCATCGTCGTCGGATGTCGTGTCGACGATGAGCAGGCTGCACGGGCAGTGATGGGAGACCGAGTTCGGCACGCTCCCGAGCACGAACCGCCGGGCTCCACTCATGCCCCGGTTGCCGACCACGAGCAGATCGGCACCGACCTCCTCGGCGATGGTGACGAGCGCGTCGGCCGGTTCGCTCGACACGGCGTGCAGCTTGACCGCCACACCGAGCCGTTCGGCTTCGGTGGTCGCCTCTTCGAAGATGCGCACGCTGTCGGCGGCGATGGCCTTGTTCTTGTCGGCGGCAGCGAGCTCGGAGACTCCTCCGGACGCCGCGAACGCGATGACGCCGGGCGAGCGTCGCTGGGCCGCGTGCACGACGTGAAGGGTCGCGCCGGTCAGCGATGCGAGGGTGGTCGCGGCCACAACCGCGACTCGGGCCGTCTCCGACCCGTCGGTCCCGACCACGATCACCGTGTACACGGGCGGAATTGTGCTCGTCGCTGTGGCCGCGCGCAACCGTCGGCAATGACGTCGACGCGTTCACCTCACCGACCGCGGATGAATCCATAGCCTGGGCGCATGCCCGACCCGACGCTCGAAGCCGCACTCGACGAGCTCTACGGCTGCGATCCGAGCGACTTCGTGGCCGTTCGGAAGCGCTTGGCCGCGGCGCTCGGTGCGGACGGCGAGAAGGAGGCAGCCAAGGAGCTGCGCGCGGCCCGCCGGCCGAGCACCTCGGCGTGGGCGCTCAACCAGCTCGCACGACTGCGTCCCGACGTCGTCTCAGAGTTGCTCGATCAGAGTGCGAGCCTCGTCGCCGCGCAGACCCGGGCGCTGTCGGGCAAACCCGACGCGCTGCGAGCAGCAATCCAGGCGCACCGAACCGCGCTCACCACCGCGACGGACGCGGCGCTCGCCATGCTCGGGACACGATCGAACGACGCGTTCCGCGCCGAGATCGTCTCGACGTTGCGGGCCGCGAGCACCGACGAGGAGGTTGGTCGCCAGCTGCGTGCGGGCCGGTTGGTGCGTGAGGCTTCGTCGTCGGGATTCCCGGACGCGACCGGACTCACTCTGGTGGCCGAACCGCCACGCCCGACCGCGCGGTCGACGCCGAAGCGCGCGACGCCGCCAATCGAGGTTGCGCACGCGGACGCGACCAGAACGCGCGGGCTCGACGAGCGCAAGGAGCGCGAGCGTGAGGCACCGCGGCAGGCCGCACGGGTTGCGACGCGGGCGGCGCGTCGCGAGGTCGCGGCCGCGGAGCGCGAAACCACCCGCGCTCGCACACGGATCGAACGCCTCGAGCATGAGCTCGAAGCCGCGCAGCGAGAGCTCGAATCGGCACTCGCTCGAACCGTTCGCGCGCGGAGCGCAGTCGATCGCGTGAGCCCAGGCCCATGAAGCCAAGCGAGCCTGGTCTCGGGTTGAAGCCGCGCTGGGCGTGGGTAGATGAACAGCATGTTGCTCCGTGTCCTGCTGTTCATTCTCGGCACGCCCGCACGGCCCGACGAGTCGAGTTTCCGCGAGCACGATCCGCTGATCGTCGACTGACGAACCCCGCTCGTGGATCCTGAGTCGGCCCGCGCGGTCCGCGTGGCGCTGTTGCGCGAACAAGCACGCGCCACCGATCAGGTCATGACGCTCACGCACGATCTGAACGACATCGTGTCGTCGGCCGAGCACACCGCGACCGACGACGAGCACGATCCCGAAGGGCACACCCTCGCCTTCGAACGGCAGCAGGTCGCGGCCCTCCTCATCGGGGCCCAGGCTCGACTCACGGAGGCCGACGCCGCCCTGATCCGATTCGACTCCTCGGAGTACGGCACGTGCGAGCACTGCCGGATGCCGATCGGGCGTGAGCGTCTCGAGGCTCGGCCGACCACTCGGACCTGCATCTCGTGCGCGCGGGGCGCGAGCTGACCGACCGCCGGAGGATCGGTACCCGGCGTTAGGCCTCGACCGAACCGTTGGCCCGGAGCCCGGCGCGCAGCTGCCGCGCGACGGGGCGCGCGGCAGCCGGGTCGACCCCAAGCCATGCACAGGCCGCGTCGAGCCGGTCGAAGACGATCGTCGTCGCGCCGAGCTCGGTGCTGCGGCGCGCGAACTCCTGCGCGAGGTCCCACGCCAGCACGGCCACGACGGCCTGCCGTCGGCCGGCGACATGATGGATCCGTTCGCGTCCGAATGCGATGACGACCTCGATGTCGCTGGCGCTGATCTCCGACGGGTCGAGGGTCGTCAGGTCGATCAGCCGGCGGCGTCCTCGCGGCCAGGCCGGGTCGTACTCGAGCCGGTCACCGACGTTTTGCTTCCACTCGGCGCCGGACACCTGCCCGTCCCACACGATGACGAGCACGTCGTCGGCTTCGACGTAGTCGCTCGCGATTCCCAAGTTCTCGCCTCGTCGTCCTCGGCAGCCCACACGAGTCCGCGTGAACGAGATCCGTTCACAGCGTCTCACGTCCGCCCGGGACTACGTGTACCGATGTGGTGCTCACAATATCTTCCAGGGTGAGCTGCGCGACGGATGGTGGCCGGTCGCTCACGCGCTCGCGCGCGGAGCGCGCTTCGTCGAACGCTCCGGACGCCCTCGTAGGCTGCGGCGCGAGAGGAGCGAGTGTGCGTGCCGAACTGAAGAACCCCGAGGTCGCCTACCGTCGCCGGTGGCTGACGCTCGCCGTGCTGTGCATCAGCCTGATGGTGATCGGGCTCGACAACACGATCCTCAATGTCGCGTTGCCGACGCTTTCCCACACCAAGAGTGCGGGTGGCCTCGGAGCGTCCGGGAGCGCTCTCCAGTGGATCGTCGACGCGTACACGCTCGTGTTCGCCGGACTGCTGCTCACCATGGGCAGCCTGGGCGACCGGTTCGGGCGGTACAAGTTCCTGACCTTCGGCCTTGCCGTCTTCGGCACCGGTTCCGTGCTGTCGGCCATCGCGCCGACGGCCGGGGTGCTGATCGCGACCCGCTCGTTGATGGGCATCGGCGGCGCTTGCATCATGCCGGGCACGCTGTCGATCCTCTCGAACGTGTTCCGCAACTCGAACGAACGGGCGCTCGCGATCGGCGTATGGGCCGGGGTGTCCGCACTCGGCGTCGGCATTGGTCCCGTTGCGGGCGGCGCGCTCCTGACGCACTTCTGGTGGGGCTCCGTGTTCCTCGTCAACGTGCCGATCGTCATCTCCGCGCTCGTCCTCGGCTACTTCTTCGTTCCCGACTCCGCCGACAAGACGACACCACGCCTCGACCCCGTCGGCGCGGGACTCTCGATCGTCAGCCTCGGAGTGTTGCTGTGGGCGATCATCGAAGCACCGAGCCACGGGTGGACATCACCGCAGATCCTCGGCGCGTTCGCGGTCGGCCTGGTCTTGCTGTCGGCCTTCTTCGTATGGGAGCTCAAGTCGTCGAGCCCGATGCTCGACCTGCGTTTCTTCCAGAACCCACGCTTCTCGGCCGCGAGCGCCGCGATCATGCTCGTGTTCCTCGCACTCTTCGGGACGATCTTCCTGCTGACCCAGTACCTCCAGTCGGTGCTCGGGTACTCGACGCTGAAGGCGGGCGCGATCCTGATTCCCCAGAGCGCCGCCCTGATGACCTTTGCGTTCTTGAGCCCCCGCTTCGTCGCGCGCGCCGGCAACAAGGTCGTCGTCGCATTCGGTCTCCTGCTGGTCACCATCTCGCTGCTCGGCTTCGTCACGCTCGACGTCGGGTCGGGCGCGATGCACGTGATCCTGGTGACGGTCCTCATGGGTGTCGGGATGGGCAACGTCATGTCGCCCGCGACCGAGTCGATCATGGGATCGCTCCCACGCGAGAAGGCGGGGGTCGGCTCCGCGATGAACGACACGACCCGGCAGGTCGGCGGTGCAGTCGGTGTCGCGGTTCTCGGCTCGATCCTGTCGTCGCAGTACGGGCCGAACCTCGCGTCCCGGCTCCGAGGACGCGTGCCCGCGCCGCTGGCCGCCGCGGCGCGCGACTCGGTCGGCCGCGCCATCGATGTGAGCGGTCGACCGGCCGCCGCGCGTTACCGCGCGCAGATCATCTCCGCGGCGCACCAGAGCTTCATCAGCGGCCTGCATCTCGCGTCGATCGTCGCCGCCGCCATCGTGCTCATCGCGGTCGTCGGTGTCGTCGTCTGGCTCCCGGCGCGCGCGATCGATCAGAGCGAAGACGCGCCATTGCCGGTGCCTGCGCCCGCGCCGGCACCCGTGTGACTCGCTCAGTCCTCGGCGCGCACCGCGACGTGATGGTCGAGATGCCGCCGCTCGAGCTCCTCGAGCTCGGCGTCGTCGCCTGACTCGACGTGTACGAGGTGGTCGTCGGCGCCGGGAAGCGCGCGGACCAACTCGTCGAGCTTGAGCTGGATCGCAGCCTGCTCACGGCTCTGGGTGTGCTGAATCGTGAACACCATCACCGTGGTGATCGCCGCGCAGACTGCGGCGAAGGCGGTCTCCCACGTCGCCGGGAACCCGGCGATCGCGAGCGCCACGCCGAAGACGAGAATGAAGACGAGCACCACCACTGCCGTGATCGGCTTGGCCGTCGCATAGTCGACCCAATGCAGCACCCGGCTGAACGGATTGGATCCTCGCTGCGCTTTCATCGTGCAGAGAATCTACGACGTGGGTCGTGGTCCACTCGCCTCGAGTGACGCGAGCCGACCCCGTTGCGGCACGACTGTGTAGCGGGGGTCCTTCGCCGACTGCTTTCCGGCTTCGAAGACGCCGAAGCGCGTGAAGGCGGACGCGGCCGCGAGCGCGACGCCGCCGAGCGCGCGAACGCCACGATGCCGGTGGCCGAGCACTGCGGCGGCTGCGCCGGCAATCGTCAAGGAGCGGGCGGCTCCCATGTTCCGGCCGGCGATGCCCTGTTGGTACGGCTCCGCGGTGAGACCCATGCGCCGCTGCATACGGCGGATGGCGACTGCCTCCATCGCGGCCCCGATCAGAGCGAGTCGGAGCGCGGGTGCCGACTGCCCGCCTGGCGCGCACACGAGACCGATTCCACCGGCCGCGGTCGCGCTCGAACCGGCGAAGACGAACGGCATCTCTCGGTACGCGTCGTGCCACGCCGGGACGGCCGTGTCCGAGATGAGCGCCGCGGTGTAGGTCGCGATCGCAGGCCCGAATAACGCGGCCGACGCCGTCGCCGCGATGTCGACACGGGGGAACCGCTCGACGACGGCCGTCGCGGACGCGAGGACCGTCACCGGTCCGTAGGCCGCGAGCAGCCAGGAGCCGACGCTCATCGGCGACGTCGGCTTGAACACGCGCAGCATGTTGAAGAAGCGCGACGGCCGTCCGAGATCGTTGACCAGCCCCACGGCGCCGAGCGCGATGGCGGCGGTCGCGACCACCTTCGTACGCGTTGCGAGCTCGCGTCGACCGGTGAACTGCGCACCGGCGGCGAGCACCGACGATGCCCCCGCGAGGCCGCCGAGGAAGAGGTAGCCCGGGATGTCGGGACTCCGCCACACCGGGCCGTTGAGGATCGGAAGGCCGTAGTACGACGTGAACTCGGCCTTCGGGACGACCGGCTCTTCGCCGCCCGACCGCCGCTTGCCGCCGCGCCCGCCACCACCCGGTGGTGTCACGACGTGCCTACGAATGCCGCGATCGCGGCGCCGACAAGCGCGACGGCCGCGGTGCCGACGCGCTTCCACATCTCGGGGAGATCGCGTGTCGTGACGACCGGGTCCGGCGGCATGCCGTACACCTCGGGCTCGTCGAGCAGGAGGAAGAAGGCACCGGCACCGCCGACGCCGTCAGTGGGGTCGTGACCGTAGAGCCGAGCCTCGGGCACGCCCGCCGCGTGCAGCGCGTCGACGCGGTCATGGGCACGGGCGCGCAGGTCATCGAGCAGGCCGAACTGAATCGAATCGGTTGGACACGCCTTCGCGCACGCAGGCTCCAACCCGACGCCCAGCCGGTCGTAACACATCGTGCACTTCCACGCCCGCCCGTCGTCCTTGCGTTGGTCGATGACACCGTACGGACACGCCGGGATGCAGTATCCGCATCCGTTGCAGATGTCTTCCTGGACGACGACCGTCCCGAACTCCGTTCGGAACAGCGAACCGGTCGGGCACACGTCGAGGCACGCGGCGTGCGTGCAGTGCTTGCACACGTCGCTCGCCATGAGCCAGCGCAGCTCCCCGGGCCCACCGTCCTCCTGAGCGACCGGCTTGTGCTGCTCGACGAACGCGACATGGCGCCAGCTGTCGGCGCTCAAGCTGACGGTGTTGTCGTACGACATCCCCGTGAGCTTCAAACCGTCGTCGGGAACGTGGTTCCACTCCTTGCACGCGACCTCGCACGCCTTGCATCCGATGCAGAGGGTCGTATCGGTGAAGAAGCCGACGCGATCGGGATGGTCGGTGTAGCCGACGCTCGTCGCGGGATCAGGGTCGAGGGGCACGTCAGGGCTCCCGTCCGGTTGCTTCGGTGATCCCCGCGCGCCGTCGGTACTCGTCGACGAGCGCGAGCCGCGCGCGCCCGCGTGGACGCCGACCAGGTTGCACGTCGCACGTGAACGCCTTGACCTCCTGGATGTGCACGTTCGGATCGAGCGAGAGGTGCGCGAGCTCGTTGGCCGCGTCGCCGGTCGAGTAGCCGTTCGGTCCCCAGTGGTAGGGCAGGCCGACCTGATGCACGCGCCGACCCGCGACGGTGAGGCTCGCGACCCGGTCGGTCACCAGCACGCGCGCCTCGATCGCACCGCGCGCCGTGACGATCGTGGCCCAGCCCGCGTGCTCGAGACCGCGTTCGGCCGCCAGCTCTGGAGAGACCTCACAGAACATCTCCGGCTGCAGTTCCGACAGGTAGGGCTGCCAGCGCGACATTCCTCCGGCGGTGTGGTGCTCCGTCAGCCGGTAGGTGGTCGCGACGTACGGGAAGACGTCACTCGCGGGCTCACCGTCGCTCGGGTGATACAGGTTGTGCCCGCCGCTCGCGTCGGTGAGCTGGCGCGCCGGATTACGGAGCTGTCCGTAGAGCGCGTTGGCGAACGGCGACTCTTGCGGTTCGTAGTGCGTCGGCAGCGGCCCGTCGGTCAGACCTGCGGGCGCGAACAACCAGGCTTTGCCGTCGACCTGCATGACGAACGGGTCGCGGCCGCCGATCGCGTCGGGTCCCTTCGCATCCGGCGCGGGCACGTGGTCGGGAGGCTTGTCCGCTTCGAAGTCGGGGACGTCGTGTCCCGTCCACTTCTTCTCGCCCGCGTCCCACCACACGTAGGCCTTGCGGTCGCTCCACGGTCGGCCGTCCGGATCGGCCGACGCCCGGTTGTAGAGGATCCGGCGATTGGCGGGCCACGCCCAGCCCCATTCCGGCGCCACCCAGCTCTGGTCGCTCCCCGGCTTGCGCCTGGCGGTCTGGTTGGTGCCACCGGCGTACGCGCCGCAGTAGATCCAACAGCCGCACGTGGTCGAGCCGTCGTCACGCAGCTCCGTGGACGCGCTGAGCGGGGCGTGATCCGCTCCCCAACCGTTGATCTCGGCAAGCACGGCTTCCGCGTCGGGCTCCGCGAGCCGGCCCTTGGTCGGATAGTCCCAGGTGAGGTCGAGCACGGGCCGGTCCATCGCGTCGGTCGAGGCCGCGAGCTTCTCGCGGATCCGCAGACCGAGGTGGTACATGAACCAGAGCTCGCTCCGCGCGTCGCCCTGCGGCTCCACGGCCGCGTGGTGCCACTGCAACAGGCGCTGCGTGTTCGTGAACGTGCCGTTCTTCTCGGTGTGGGCCGCGGCCGGCAGGAAGAACACCTCCGTCGCGATGTCGTCGGTCCGCAGCTCTCCGCTCTCGATCTCCGGACCGTCCTTCCACCACGTGGCGCTCTCGATGAGCGAGAAGTCGCGGACCACGAGCCAGTCGAGCTTCGCCATGCCGAGCCGTTGCATCTTCGCGTTCGCGGATCCGACCGCAGGGTTCTCCCCCATCAGGAAGTAGCCGGAGCACGCACCCTTCATCTGCTCGCGCACGGTCTCGTACGTGCTGTGATTTCCGGTGAGGCGCGGCAGGTAGTCGAAGCAGAAGTCGTTGTCGGGCCGGGCCGCGTCGCCGTAGTAGGCCTTGAGCAGGCTCACCATGTACGCGCGCATGTTGCCCCAGTAGCCCTTCGTCGCCGCCTCCGCCTCGATGAAGGAATCGAGATCCTCGTGCTTGTGTGCGTGCGGCATCGCGATGTAGCCGGGCAGGATGTTGAACAGCGTGGGGATGTCGGTCGAGCCCTGGATCGACGCGTGCCCGCGCAACGCGAGGATGCCTCCGCCGGGACGCCCGATGTTGCCGAGCAACGTCTGCAGGATCGCGGCCGTCCGGATGTACTGGACACCGACGGTGTGTTGCGTCCATCCGACTGCATACGCGAACGCGGTCGTGCGATCGCGCCCGGAGTTCGACGCGATCATCTCGCATACGCGAAGGAAGGCGTCCTGCGGCACACCGCACGCTTCCTCGACCATCTCCGGCGTATACCGCGAGAAGTGGCGTTTCAGCACCTGGAACACACAACGGGGATGCTGCATGGTGTCGTCGCGCCGCGGTTCTCCCTCACCGACCGGCGCGCCACCGGAACCATGCGACTCCGCTTGCGCAGCGTCCTTCGCCGCGCTCGCATCGTCGCCGCCGTCGTCCGCGCCTTCGTACTGCCACGACGACGTGTCGTAACTCCGCCCCTCCGGATCGAAACCGGAGAAGACACCGTCGAGGTCCTCGGTGTCGCGGAAGTCGTCGCGCAGGAGCACCGGGCCGTTTGTGTACGCGACGACGTAGTCGCGGAAGTACTGCTCGTGCTCGAGCACGTAGCGGATGATCGCGCCGAGGAAGACGATGTCGGAGCCGGCACGCAACGACACGTGCACGTCGGCCAGCGCGCTCGTCCGGGTGAAGCGAGGATCGACGTGGATCAGCTTCGCGCCACGCGCCTTCGCCTCCATGACCCACTGGAACCCGACCGGATGACACTCGGCCATGTTCGAGCCCTGGATGACGATGCAGTCGCTGTTCTGCAGATCCTGTTGGAACGTCGTCGCGCCGCCCCTGCCGAACGATGTCCCCAGACCGGGGACGGTGGAGCTGTGTCATATGCGCGCCTGGTTCTCGATCTGGATCGCACCCAACGCGGTGAAGAGCTTCTTGATGAGGTAGTTCTCCTCGTTGTCGAGCGTCGCGCCGCCCAGGTGGGCGAACCCGAGCGTTCGCCGCACGCGCTTGCCGTCGACATCCCACTGCCAACCGCGCCGGCGACTCTCGATCACACGGTCGGCGATCATGTCCATCGCCGTGTCGAGCGGCAGCTCTTCCCAATCGGTCGCGTGCGGGCGCCGGTACCGCACCGTGTACTCGCGCGCGCTGCCCGTCGTGAGCTGGAGCGAGGCCGAGCCCTTCGGACAGAGTCGGCCGCGACTGATCGGCGAGTCGGGATCGCCCTCGATCTGGGTGACCGCGCCGTCTTCGACGTAGACGAGTTGTCCGCAGCCGACCGCGCAGTACGGACACACCGACTTCACGACCGCGTCGGCGGTCGCGGTCCTCGGCAGGAGCGACGCGGTGCGTGCGCTCTTCGCTGCCGGGCCGCGGCCGGAGCGGTCCGGACCCGTCAGCTGGCGCAGCGCCGACCACGACTTGATGGACCTCGCCATGCGCGCCTCCGGTCGGGGCCGATTTCTCGCCGGCCCGCATTCTTGCAAACCGCGCACCGACGGGTGCGCCACGACGCCGGCCTTCCGGCTTCGGTCGAGACGGGCTCGGATAGCGTGCACCGGTGGCAAGGACCTCGAGCCCGCACGACGCGCCCATTCGCAGGCCGACGAGCGCGGTGCAGGTCACGGTGGTCGAGGCGGCGGGCAGCCGCGTGCGCCCCGACCACCTCGTCACCGAGGAGCCGATGGAGATCCGCGTCCACGGCCCCGGTGAGGAGCCGATGCCGCTCGTCGTCACGATGCGCACGCCGGGAAACGACTTCGAGCTCGCCGTCGGTTTCTGCGTGACCGAAGGACTGATCACCGACCCTCATGACCTGGCAACCGTTGCGTACTGCGTCGGCCCCGACGGTCTTCAGGAGTTCAACGTCGTCACGCTACGTTTTCGGCGCCCGATCGTCGCGTCGATACGCGAGCGCCGTTTTGCCGCGACCGCGAGCTGCGGGCTGTGCGGGAAGGCCGCGCTCGACGATCTCGAAGTGCGGTGCTCCGCGGTCGGATCGGGGCCGACGATCGCGGCGTCGGTCGTGCTGACCCTCCCCGACCGCCTCGCGGAGTCGCAGGCCGTGTTCGAAAGGACGGGCGGCCTGCACGCAGCCGCGATCTTCGGTTCCGACGGCACGCTCGTGTCGGTGCGAGAGGATGTCGGCCGCCACAACGCGGTCGACAAGCTCGTCGGCGAGGCGTTGCTCGCGCGGCGACTCCCCCTCTCCGACTCGTTGCTCATGGTGTCGGGGCGGCTGAGCTTCGAGCTCGTGCAGAAGGCCGCGGTCGCGGGCATACCCGTGCTCTGCGCGGTCTCGGCACCGTCGAGCCTTGCGGTCAAGACCGCGGAGCGCTTCGGCCAGACCGTCGTCGGGTTCCTGCGCGATGGGCGCTTCAACATCTACTCGCACGCCGAACGCATCCACGTCGACCGCTGACCGACGGATATGCACGCCGCCGGGGTCGTGGAAGTCGATGTCGATCGGCTCACGGACACCGACCGGCGCGCCCTGGTCGCGTTCGAACAGATCCTGTGGACGGAGCACGCGCCCGCCGAGCCGTCGATGGCGGAGGAGCCCGCGTGGTGGCTCGCGACCCTGCGACAGCCCAACTCCGATCGGGTGACGTGGGTCGTCCACGCGGAGGGCGGCAACGCGATGGCCGGCGTCGCGACGCTGAGCCTCCCCCGGGCCGACAACCGGCACCTCGGGAACGTCGACCTGCGCGTGGCGCCCACCTACCGGCGGCAACGCATCGGCCATTCGCTCGTCGCCGCGACTGCGACGCGCGCGAAGGCGGAGCACCGCCGCGTGCTCGCCGGCTTCTCCTGGGACATCGTCGCGGCCGGTGAAGCGTTCGCGCGTTCGATCGGAGCGACCGACAAACAGGTCATCCGGCGCAGCGATCTCGACCTGCACGCGGTCGACTGTGACCTCGTCGACCGGTGGCTCGACGTTCCCCGCGACGTGCGCGATCGGTACGAGCTCTGGCCGGTCGTGGGCGCCTATCCCACCGATCAGTACGCCGCCATCGCCGAGGCCGAAGTGGTGATGAACACCGTGCCGCACGACGACCTCGACGTCGAAGACGCGGTGATCGACGCCGCATGGGTGGCACAACGCGAGGAGCAACAGGCGCAGTCGCCCGGGGAACGGTGGACGATCTTCGCCCGGGAACGCGACACGCAACGGCTCGTCGGGTACACCCAGGTGTTCTTCTACGAGGACTGGCCGGGCCACGTCGACCAGGGCAACACCGGTGTGCACCCCGATCACCGCGGCCACGGCCTGGGTCGCCGGCTCAAGGCGGCGATGATCGAACGCATCTTCCGCGACCGACCGGAGTCGTACCGGATCCGGACGCACAACGCGTTCTCCAACGCGCCCATGCTCGCCATCAACGACGAGCTGGGCTTCGTCGTCACCGCCGAGCAGACGGTGTGGGAAGCCGACGTGGACGAGGTCGTGCGACGCGTGGCCTCCTCATGACCCGACGACGCGCACAACATGGTCACAACGGGTAGCGCTCCTTGCGCACATCGCGGTAACTGCGGTAGAAGATGTCGGGTTTTGGGCTTTCGAGGAGGCATCGTGCGGGAACTCGGGCGGGGACGGACGGCGCTGGTGACAGCGCTCCTGGTGTTCATGGGTGGAGGGCTGCTGGCGGTTCCGGCCGCGGCAGCGGGCCCGCGGGTCGCGAAGGCGAGGCCGGGCGTCATCACGATCTGCAAGTCGGCGAAGAACGGCATGACGGCCAAGTCGTCGTTCGCCCTCAACGATGGCGCGCCGTTCAAGCTCGCGGGCGGGGCGTGCAGCGCGCCGCTCGCAACGCACTCCGGTCCGAACACCGTCGTCGAGTCACCCGGAACGGGCGTCGATGTCGCGAAGATCACGGCCAATGACGTGGTGACCAAGAACCTGACGACGGGCACCGTCGTCGTCGACGTCAACCCCGGAACGAAGGCCGCGACCGCGGCGGTCGTCACCTACGTCAACCGCCCCCACGCCGCCGGGCAGTCGGGCTACATCGAGGTCTGCAAGCAGGCCGCCGACCCGTACGTCACCGGCAGCTTCGACTTCACCATCAGTGCTCCCGGATTCTCCACGACGCGCAGCGTGCTCGTCGGGCAGTGCACTCCGCCGATCCAGGTTCCGGCCGGCAACGTCGGCGTCTCCGAGGCGCAGCGCTCCCCGTTCAGCGTGAGTGGCATCGCGGTCGTCCCCGCGAACCGCCTGGTGTCGTCGAACGCGTCGAACGCGACGACCACCGTCGTCGTGCCGGCGGGTGACAGCTCGACCGAATCGCTCGTCACCTTCACCAACGCGAGCAGCACCGGCTCGGTGAAGATCTGCAAGGAGCTCGGCCCGAACAGCGGGTCGGCGTCCGGCCAGCACTTTGTGTTCACCGTCTCCACCAACATCGCCGGACTCCCGTCGCACGACGTGACGGTCGTCGCCGGCGCCGCCGGCACCACGACGTGCGTCCTCGACCCCGCGGTTGTGCCGCTGGGTACGCACGTGTCGATCACCGAGCACGCGGTGCCCAACGTCGCCCTCAGCGGCGTGTCGGTCTCGCCGACGGATCGCGACCTCGGAAGCGCCCCGCCCACGGCCAACCTCGCCGTCGGCAGCGGGATCACGACTGCGACCTTCAGCAACGTGACCTCGGGAACCGTCGAGGTGTGCAAGATCGCGGCCGACGCGCAGACCGCGAACCAGACGTTCCAGTTCTCCGTCAACGGTGCGGCGCCGATCTCGGTGAAGGCCGGGCAGTGCTCGCTCCCGATCGGCGTTCCGTCGGGGACGATCTCGGTCGCCGAGCTCGCGAAGACCAACTTCAAGCTCGTGAGCGTGACCGCCGTCGGTCCGACGCAGGCGAGTCGCCTCCTCACCGGCTCGACCACGAACCCGGCGCAGGTGCAGGTGCCGTCGGGTGGAGTCGAGAACGAGACCGTGGTGACGTTCACCAACGCGGTTGCGACCGGTCGGTTCAAGATCTGCAAGCTGAGCAGTGAACCGACACTCCAGGGTGTGCCGTTCTCGTTCAGCTTCAGCTACACCGTCAACGGCTCCACCGTGAACGGCACGGCCACGCTGAAGCCGGGCGAGTGCTCGAGCTTGTCGAACGACATTCCGGTCGTCGATCAGAACGGGCAGCCCATCGCGATCACCACGACCGAGGCCGCGGTGTCGCAGGTTCAGGTCAGCAGCATCTCCGTGGCGAACGGCAACTCCGTCTCGGCGAACCTCGCGAACCGCACCGTCGTCTTCAGCGTCAACGTCGGCTTCACGGTCGCCACCTTCACCAACGTGCGGGCGCCGCTGCAGTCATGAGCGGCGCGCAACCGTGCGCGCCAGATGCCAGAGCGTCCGCGCTTCGGGATGCAGGCGCAGCGACGCCGCGAAGCACCGTCGCGCCCGCGTTCGATCGCCCGACGCGAGCGCGGAGAGACCCATGCGCTTCAGTCGGAACGCATGAGCCCGCGGGTGCGACCGGAACCATTCGGCGTGCTCGGCAAGGAACAGCTCGGCGCCGCCCAACCCGCCGCGCGCGCTCGCGTGGGTACGCGCGCCGTCGTGGGCACGGTAGAGGAAGCCGACCGACCCGGCCGTCGTGAACGGGAGGCGTTGCGCCACCCGGAGCAGCCACTCGAGGTCCTCGCACGCCCCGTACCGCTCGTCGAACATCGGTGCCGCCGTCCGCTCGATGCTCGTCGCTCCCAGCTGCGGAGCCGTGTCGTTGAGCACGGTGTCGCCGACATCGCCCTCGAGCGCCCGTCGCAACGGCTTCTTGTCGGAGCCGAGTGTCGCCTGCCAGCACACCACGACGGGCGCGCGCCGGTGCGCGTCGGCCGCGCGCGCGAGCCGGTCGGGCACCCAGAGATCGTCGTCGTCGAGGTACGCGAGGTACCGACCGGTCGCGGCCGCGATTCCCGAGTTGCGCGCGGCTGCCGGTCCGCCGTTGTGCTCCCGTGCGACGAGGCGCACGCGATCGTCGCCCGGTAGCTGCGGAGGGTCCGGGCTCGCGTCGTCGACGACGATGCATTCGAAGTCGGTGAACGACTGGGCCAGTACCGAGGCGATCGCCTCGTTCAGCAACTTGGCGCGCCCGTAGGTCGGAATGACGACGCTGAACTCGGGGTCCACGGCGACGCGGCCTACCTCGATGGTGCGGCGGTGACCATCGCGAATCGGCCTTTGGTGTCGATCGTCTGCGACCGCGCGCTGTAGAGCTCCCACCGCGCCGCGCCGAGCTTCGAAGCGACCTCGCGTCGATAGCTGCGCGCGTTCATGTCATCGAGCAGGACGACACCACCCGGTGCCATCACCCGGAGGACGGTGGGAATCACGCTCGCGCGATCTTGGGTGTGACCAAGGTCGTCGAAGGCGAGCTCGAACGCCGCGCCGGGAAGCGCGTCGACCTCGCGCGCCGGGATCAGGCGCGCCTCGAGGCCCTCCTCGGTGAGGAAGGCGCGGGTCTTCTCGAGCCATTCATCAGACGTGTCGACCGACACGACCTCACAATCGAAGCCGCGGCGACGGGCGGCGTTGCAGGCGACATAGGTGCTGAAGCCAGACCCCAGGTCGAGCACCAAGCGCGGACGGAGTGCGTCGCACAGCGCGTCGAGCGCGCGCACCGACGGCCACGAGATCGCCCACTCCCAGTGCGACACGGTCTTGACGTACCGCTGGTAGATCGCGCGCAGGTCGGAGTCGTCGTGGGCCCGTTCGAGGGCGGCGGCGACATCGGGCCGCGCCGCCGTGAGCCGTCGGGCGTCACGCACCGCGCCCACGCGATCGACGGCCTCGTAGGGCAGACGGCGGACCGACAGCGGCACGAGATCCGTCGCGCGACGGAGGGCGCGACGCACGTTCGCCACTGCGTTCTCAGCCATGCCCGCATCCTGCCACGGCCGGACCGAGGATCAGCCGCCGTCGTACGAGCGGCCGAGCACCTCGCCATTGCGGAGCACGGAGACCGGACCGTCTTCGCTCACCGCGATCACCGTGGCGAGCGGATCGTCATAGCTGTAGCGCCGGCCGGACGTATGACGGGTGCCTCCGAGCGGATCCACGCGCTGCTCGGCCGCGCGGCTCGGTACCAGCCGCACACCGATCTGACGGAGCACGCCGTCGGCGTCGAAGATCGCCGCCCCGCCGACCTGCGCGAGCGCGTGCCGCAGCGGAGCAAGGTGCGGCGCGCGCCGGATTCGCAGCGGCGGTGGCGCCGGAAGCCGCTCCTCGACCGGCGGTCCGGGATCATCATGCGGTCGGTAGATGAGGAGCGATCCGATGCCCCTCGAGCCGAGATCGTGGACGGCGAACTCGAGGAGCGCCTCGAGCACGTCGGCGTCGCCACGCTCCGCGCTTGCGGTCACCGCGTCGATCCAGGTGCGGACCGGCGGTTCGTGCTGCCAGTTGAAGCCGCGCCAGCGCAGCACACCGAACTCGCCGACGACCCGCACGATCCCGTCGGGATGGCGCTGCACGATCGTGGCATCGAGCACGCCGGCCAGGACGACCAGGTCGCGCTCCGAGCCCGCAGGCCGATCGAGGACGATCCACTCGCTCGTGCCATCGGTGGCTCGCAGGAGCCAGCTCGAGAGCCCGTCGGCGAAACGGCGGGCATCGGCGAGCGGCTGGTCGACCGGTCCGCGCGTGAAGTCGAGCTGCGCTCCCGTCGCCCACGTCGCGGGATCCGAAAACGGTTCGAGGATCGTGCCGTTGCTCGCGACCCGCCGCCCGTGGACCGCGGGCCGCAGCGCGTGATCGATCTCGTGGACGAGCAGCTCGCGGAAGGCCTCGCTGCCCTGCAGCTTCAGGCCGCTCTCGTCGAGTTCTTCGGCGAGTCATGACTTTGCTGTTCAGCGGGTTTCTGGTGGTCCCGGCGACGGTGGCGAACTCTGCTGCCAAGCCGAAGGCTTCCGCTCCCGGAACTCTGGAGATTTGTAAGGCGGCTGCGAACGGGATGTCTGGAAAGACGTTCTCGTTCTCGGTCGATGGTGGATCGGCGATCTTGGTGACCGGCGGCGGCTGTTCTGGGCCGATGTCGGTTGCTTCTGGTTCGCACACGATCGTGGAGGCTGCGACTGCTGGTCTGCAGGTGAAGGCGATCAAGGCGAATCACCTCGTCTCGAAGGACCTCAACCACGGCTCCGTCACGGTGACCGTGAAGGCGGGTTCGACCGAGGCGACCGAGACGCTCGTCACCTACACGAACATCGCGAACGCGGCGCTCGGGTTGAAGGTCTGCAAGTCGGCCGGCTCGACGAGCCCGTCGCTGGTGGGTCAGCAGTTCAGCTTCACCGAGAACGGCAACGCCGCGTTCAGCGTGGCGGCCGGCACGGTTGCGGCTCCGAACTGTGGTCCGGTGACCAAGTTCAAGCTCGGTACCACCGTTGACATTGCGGAGCTCGC
>JBBSEC010000097.1:0-17438 GCA_038240075.1 Acidimicrobiia bacterium | reverse complement strand
CGCCAACGCGCCGTTGAGCACGTCGAGCGGCAGCCCGTCGATCTTCGTGTCGAGCTGCAGCGCGGTGACGAACTCGGTCGTGCCCGCAACCTTGAAGTCCATGTCGCCGAACGCGTCTTCTGCGCCGAGGATGTCGGTGAGGGTGACGTAGTGGCCCTCGTGGAACACGAGACCCATCGCGATGCCCGCAACCGGAGCCTTGATCGGCACACCGGCGTCCATCAGCGACAGCGACGAACCGCACACCGACGCCATCGACGTGGAGCCGTTGGAAGCGAGCACATCGGAGACGACCCGCAACGTGTACGGCCACTCGATCGCGCTCGGCACGACCGGCAACAACGCGCGCTCGGCGAGCGCACCGTGACCGATCTCCCGGCGCTTCGGCGAACCGACGCGACCGGTCTCACCGGTGGAGAACGGCGCGAAGTTGTAGTGGTGCATGTAGCGCTTGCGCTCGTCGGTGGTGATCGTGTCGAGCATCTGCTCCATGCGGGGCATGCCGAGCGTCGTGACCGACAGCACCTGCGTCTCGCCCCGCTGGAACAGGCCGGTGCCGTGCGCGGTCGGCAGCACGCCGATCTCGGCCGACAACGGCCGGATGTCGGTGATGCCGCGCCCGTCGATGCGGACACCCTCGTTGACGATGCGTGAACGCACCACCTGCTTCTGCAGCGAACGCAGCGCCTTCTTGACCTCGCCCGCGCGACCGGCGAACCGGCCCGGCGTCTCGTCACTGCCGACGAGCGTGGCGGTGACGACGTTGCCGATCTCGTCGAGCCGCTTGTTGCGGTCGTTCTTGTCGGCGATCGCCATGGCCTCGGCGACCGGCGCGCGACCTTCGTCGGATACGGCGTCGAACACGTCGGGCTGGTAGTCGACGCTCTCGTCGTACGGGATCAGCTCGATCGGGCCGTGCGCTTCCTGCACCTTCGCCACGAGCTCGAGCTGCAGCTCGATCGAGGCGTTGATCCACTTCTTCGACTCTTCGAGACCACCGGCAATGACCTCTTCGGTGACCTTCGTCGCGCCGGCCTGGTACATGTCCCACGACTTCTCGGTGCCACCGGCCTCGACCATCATGATCGCGACGTCGCCGTCGGCGAGACGACGACCGGCAACGACGAGCTCAAACGTCGACTCGTCGCCCTCCTGGAAGGTGGGGTGCGCGATCCACTCGCCGTTGCGATGCGCGAGGCGCACCGCACCGATCGGGCCGTTGAACGGGATGCCCGACACCATCAGCGCGGCGGACGCACCGTTGATCGACGCGATGTCGTGCGGGTTCTCCTGGTCGGCGCCCATGATCGTGGCGATCACCTGCACCTCGTTGCGGAACCCGGCGGGGAACGACGGTCGCAACGGGCGGTCGGTCAGACGGCAGGTGAGGATCGCGAGCTCACCGGGCCGACCCTCACGACGGAAGAACGAGCCGGGGATCTTGCCCGCGGCGTACATCCGCTCCTCGACGTCGACGGTGAGGGGGAAGAAGTCGATGCCCTCGCGGGGCTTGCTGGTGCACACGGTCGAGAGCAGGGTCGTGCGACCGACCTGCACCAGGACGGCACCGTCGGCGAGTGCGGCGAGCTTGCCCGTCTCGAACGACATCTCGAGGCCCGCGGCGTTGACGGGGCCGGATACGTGAATGGTGTCGCTCATGGGAGCGGCTCCTCTGTTGTCGTGCAAGGAGAGGTCCGGTTCCCAGTTGTCAGCGTCCGAGCAACACGGCTCGGGCGGTGGCGACTGACAACCGACACCTTTTCCTGCGGTTTCGGCGTGACGCGAAACGAGGAGCGGACGATCCGCTCCTCGTGTGGCTAGCGACGCAGCCCGAGCTTGGCGATCAGGGCGCGGTACCGCTCGACGTCGTTGCTACGCAGGTAGTCGAGCAACCGACGACGTCGTCCGACGAGCATGAGCAGGCCCCGGCGCGAGTGATGGTCCTTCTTGTGGACCTTCAAGTGCTCCGTGAGTTGATTGACCCGGTCAGTGAGGAGGGCAATCTGCACCTCCGGTGATCCGGTGTCGGTCTCGTGGACCCGGTGCTCGGTGATCGTGGCGGCCTTCGGCATATGCGCGCGCTCTGGTTCCTCTGCTGGAAGAAGCGTCGTGCCCGACCGGACGGTCGGCGCACGGAGAGCGATGCTACCGCATTGGTCGTCTTCAGGTCCCCACGGTGCCGTCGACGGCGCCGATCCGGGCCGCGAAGCGCACCCGCGCCTCCACTCCCGACACCGTGTCGGCGCCCGCGGTACGGACCTCGACGTCACCGTCAGAGGGCACGACGCCGACCGCGACGACCACGGACCGTTCGCGGCCGTCACCCTCGGTGCAGGTTCCCCGATACCGACCCGGGGCCGGCATGCACATGCGCTCGTCGACGGTGAGGACGCCCGAGTCGAGGCGGCCCCGCAGCTCGTGGGGACGGCCCAGCACCTCGCCCGCCGCGCCGACGTCGCCCGCGGCCAGCAGCTCCCGCACTCGGGTCGACGAGAACGGCACCGAGCCTGCCTGCGGCGCGACCAGACCGAGCCCGAGCACCTCGAACCCCAGATCGGCGCCCATCTGCTCGAGCATCGGCACATTGCCGGCGCGCTTGTGCCCGAAATGGAAGTCGGCGCCGACGACGACCAACTTCGTGTGCAGCATCCCCACCAACACTTCGTTGACGAAGTCGGCGGCCTCCTCGCGGCTGCGCTGCTCGTCGAACGCGAGCACGACGCAGAGGTCGAGCAGGCCGGTCGCGTCGAGCAGCTCGAGCCGGTGCTCGAGCGTCGTGAGCAACTTCGGCGCAGACTCCGGCCGCACCACCTCGGCCGGGTGCCGGTCGAACGTGACGAGTACGGCGCGCAGGCCCCGCGCGTCGGCGAGCTCGCGCACGAGCCGCAATACCGCGCGGTGGCCGAGGTGCACGCCGTCGAACGCGCCGATCGTGATGACCGACCCGCCCTCGACATCGGTGGTCAGCAGGTCGGTGGGATCGCGGACGATCTTCACGCGTCGCCGCCCACCATCACGACCGCGGCGCGCAACGCGGCGCCGCGTCGCTCGTACACCGCGAGCAGCGCGCCGTCGGCGTCGACGACGGCAAACGGGCCCGGCGCGTCGCCGGCGACCGGGAGTGCAGCCGCGGCGAACACGGCACCGTGACACACCGCGCGTTGTTCCTCACCCGCGACCGGAAGCCGCGGCAGCGCGCGCATCGCGTCGGCCGGTGTGAGCACCGCGGCGTCGGGATCGGCCTCGATGTCGGGCAGCGTTCGCGCCACGGTGTCGTCGAACGCGCCGACGCGCAACCGGCGCAGGTCGCGAAGGTGCGCGAGCCCGCCGAGCGCGACGCCGAGGTCGGCGGCGAGCGACCGGATGTACGTGCCGCTGCTGCAGTCGACGACGACGCCCGCTTCCGGATACGCGCCGTCGGTGAACGACTCGACGTCGAAGCGGTCGATGCGGACCGGGCGCGGTGGGCGCTCGACCTCGACGCCCGCGCGTGCGAGCTCGTGCAGGCGGCGGCCGTCGATCTTGATCGCGGAGACCATCGGTGGGATCTGCTCGCTCGTCCCGATGAAACCGGCGGCGGCGGCGGCGACCTGCTCGCGCGTCAGCCGCATGGCGACGCGATCGAGCACCGCGCCCGACGCGTCGAGCGAATCGGTCGCCACACCGAACACGACCGTACCGCGGTACGTCTTCGACGTCTCCTGGAGGAAGCGGAGGAGTCGCGTCGCGCGGCCGAGGCCGACGAGAAGCACACCGGTCGCGTCGGGATCGAGTGTGCCCGCGTGCCCCACGCGCCGTTGGCCGTAGACGCGTCGCAGCCGGCCGACGACGTCGTGCGACGTGCAGCCGGTTGGTTTGTCGACGACGACCAATCCGTCGACGGTCACTCGCGCAGCGCGCTCTCGATGCGTCGAACGGTCTCGGAAATCGGCTCGTCGGTCGAGAAACCGGCGGCGAAACGGTGGCCACCGCCACCACGCGACTGCGCGATCTTGCAGACGTCGACGGCGCCGAGCGAGCGCATGCTCACACGCGTGATGCCGTCGGTACCTTCCTTCAGCACGACGGCGACCTCGGCCTCCTGCGTGCGCCGCACCACGTCGATGAGGCCCTCGACCTCTTCGAAGGTGACGCCGAAGGCGTTGAGATCGCGCTGGGTGACGGCCGTCCACACGAACGACAGCTCGGCTACCAGCACCGCGCGCTCCAGCGCCGCGGCGAGCAGCTTCAGGTATGCGAACGAGTGCTCTTCGAAGAGCGTGCGCGACAGGCGCGCGACCGGGACACCGAACGAGACGAGCTCCGCCGCGAGCTCGAAGACCGCCGGCGTGGTGGTGTCGTACTGGAAGCGCCCGGTGTCGCACACGAGGGCCGCGTAGAGGCACACGGCCGCATCACGCGTGAGCGGGAGCCCGAGCTCGTCGACGAGTGAACGCACCACGACCGCAGTGGCCGCGGCGTCGGGCACGATCACGTTGATCGTTCCGTAGCGCTCGTTCGACACGTGGTGATCGAGCACGACCAGCTCGGCTGCCGCCTTCGCGGCGACCTCGAGATCGCCGAGCCGGTGGAGCGCACCCGAATCGAACGTGACCATCACTGCGGGTTCGGGTGGGAACTGCGACGGCGGCACGAGCAGCTCGAGCCCCGGTAGCTCGCGGTAGTGCGGCGCGACGCCGAAGGGCTCCGAGAACGACGCGATGGAGTCGCGACCCGCGGCCCGCAACACGTGGTGCAGCCCCAGCATCGAGCCCAGCGCGTCGCCGTCCGGGCTCACATGACACGCGAGCGCGACCCGTTCCGCGCCGGCGATCGCCGCCGCGGCCTTCGACAGATCGCTCGGGGTACTCATGCTTCTTCCTTGTTCTCGCGCTGGTGGATCTCGCGCAGGAGCTCTTCGATGCGCTCACCGGCGGCGACCGAGGGGTCGAGCTTGAACGTGAGGAACGGCGTGTTGCGCCAGCGCACCTGCCGGCCCATCACGCGCCGGAGATGCGGAGTGGCCTTGTGCAGCGCGGCGGCCGTTGCCGTCGCCTGCGCCTCGCTCTGCTGCTGACCGGCCCCGTCGAGCGCGGAGTAGTAGATCGTCGCGTACGCGAGATCGGTCGATGCCTCCGCGCCGGTGACCGTCACCATCTCGAGGCGCGGGTCAGAAAGGCGCGCGAGCTCTTCCGCGACGATCTCGATGATCACTTCGTTCACCCGCGCGGTGCGCGGATAGCGATGGGGCGCGTTGCGCGGCATCAGCGCGCGTCCGTCGGTTCGTATGTCATCGGACGTCCAACTCGAGCCACGCGCGATCGACGTCGATCAGCTCGACTCCCGCCGCGGTGTCGACGAAGCGTTCGACCGAGTCGAGCACCTGCTCGACCTGGCCGACGGTCGCCGAGACGACCGCGACGCCGATCCCGGCCCGTTGCCACTGGTCGAGATGGTCGACCTCGGCCACCGACACGTGGAAACGGTGCCGCAACCCGTCGACGAGCGGCCTGATCGCCGCCCGCTTGGCTTTCAGCGAGCGGCTCTCGGGCACATGAAGGTCGAAACACACCGCCGCTGCATGCACAAAAGGGATTCTAGGTGCGGGCGATCTCGCGGTCTTCGTACGTCTCGATCAGGTCGCCGGGCTTGAGGTCCTGGAAGTTCTCGAGCCCGATCCCGCACTCGTAGCCCGAGGCGACCTCGCGGACGTCGTCCTTGAAGCGCTTCAGCGTCGCGATCGAGCCCTTCCAGATGACCGTGCCCTCTCGCAGGAAGCGCACCTTCGAGCCGCGCGTGATGGTGCCGTTCTGCACGTAGCAACCGGCGATCTTGCCCACGCGGGGCACACTGAAGATGTCGCGCACCTCGGCGTCGCCAGTGACGACTTCCTCGAACTCGGGCTTGAGCATGCCGAGCAGCGCGGCGTTGACGTCTTCGAGCACGCCGTAGATGACTTCGTAGAGGCGCAGCTCCACGTTCTCCTGCTGCGCGAGCTCGCGTGCCTTGCGATCGGGCCTGACGTTGAAACCAATGACGGTCGCGTTCGACACCATCGCGAGGCTCACGTCGCTCTCGGTGATCCCGCCGACGCCGCGCAACACGAACGACAACCGGACCTCGTCGTGCTCCTGGTCGAGCTTGCGCAACGCTTCGGTGACCGCTTCGAGGGAGCCCTGGACGTCGGCCTTCAGGATCAGGTTGAGCGTTGCGACCTCGCCCCGCTGCACCATCGCGAAGATGTCTTCGAGCCGTGCGCCACCACCGAGTGTCATCGGGTGCGCCAGGCTGGCGGTGCGCCGGCGACGGGCACGCGCATCGGCAACCGTGCGCGCGGCCTTGTCGGACGGCGCGACGCGAAGCTCGTCGCCTGCGAGCGGTAGGTCGTCGAGACCGAGCACCTCGACCGGCACCGACGGGCCGGCCTCGGCGATGGCCTCGCCCTTCTCGTCGAACATCGCCCGCACGCGACCCCACGCCGGTCCGGCGACGATCGTGTCGCCGACGTGCAGGGTTCCCTCCATCACGAGCGCGGTCACGACCGGGCCGCGACCGGAGTCGAGGTTCGACTCGAGCACGGCCGCGCGGGCCAGCCGCTTCGGGTTCGCCACCAGCTCGTCGACGATCTCGACGTCGGAGACGAGCAGGATCGCGTTGAGCAGATCGTCGACCCCGAGCCCGATCGGCGCGGCGACGTCGACGACGATGGTGTCGCCGCCCCACGCCTCGGGCACGAGGCCCTGCTCGGCGAGCTGCTGGCGCACGCGGGTCGGGTCGGCGTCTTCGCGGTCGGACTTCGTGACCGCAGCGATGATCGGCACTTCGGCCGCCTTCGCGTGACTGATCGCTTCGATCGTCTGGGGCATGACCCCGTCGTCGGCCGCGACGACCAGCACCGCGATGTCGGTGACCTGCGCGCCGCGCATGCGCATTGCGGTGAAGGCCTCGTGACCCGGTGTGTCGATGAACGTGATCGTGCGGTCGTGCGTGTGCACCTGGTACGCACCGATGTGCTGGGTGATGCCACCGGCCTCGCCGCTCACGACGTCGGCATGACGGATCGCGTCGAGCAACGTGGTCTTGCCGTGGTCGACGTGACCCATGACGGTGACGACCGGCGCGCGCGGCTCGAGGAGAGCCTCGTCGTCTTCGTCGTCGTCGGTGAGCAGCGCGAGGAGCTCGATCTCCTGCTCGGCACCGGGCTCGACGATCAGGACCTCGGCGCCGAGGGTCTCGGCGATGAGCTCGATCATCTCGTCGGCGAGCGACACCGTTGCGGTGACGATCTCGCCCGCGTCGAACAGCAGGCGCACGAGGTCGGCCGTGGTGCGGTTGAGCCGCGGCGCGAGCTCCTGGATCGTGATGCCGCGCGGGATGACGATCTCGCCTTCGGGGACGGGCGCGTCGGCCGGCGTCAGCCGGGTTGCCTGCTGCGGCTCGAGCTCGGACGCGTCACGACGCCGCTTCTTGCGACGCGGACGCGCGCCACCGGGCCGGCCGCGGCCACCCGGGCCGCCAAACCCGCCGGGGCCGCCACCGCGACCTCCGCCACCACCGGAACGACCACCAGGACCGCCACCGGGGCCACCGCCAGGACCACTACGACCGGCGCCGGGACCGCCGAAGCCGCCACCACCACCGCCGCCTCCCCCGCCGCGGGAGAAGCCGCCGCCACCACCACTGCCACCCGAGCCACCACCGCTGAACCCACCCGGACGGGGCGGACCACCCGACGGACGCGGTCCCGTCGGCGCTCCCTGGCGCGGACCGCCGGGCCCACGCGACGGGGGCGGGATCTTGCGCAGCCCGGGGGGCGGTGGAATGGGCTTGCCGGTGATGCTGCGCGGCTGCGCGGGCGCGGCCGGAGCCACCGCCGCGGCGGCAGGCGCCTCGACACCGGGAACCTCGACCGCCGGAGCCGGAGCCTCTGCCGGCGGTGCCGGAGGTGCCACCGACGCGGCCGGACGTTCGGGAACCGGTACCACCGCGGGCCGCGGCGGAGCCACGGGCGGCGGCGGAGGCGCGATCGTTCCTGCGCCTGGCGACGACCGCACGACGCGGCGCGCGTGCACCACCTCGTCGTCGGCGACGCGCACCGGCTCGGGCGCAGGGGTCGGCTCGGGCGTGAGCGGCGACGTCGGCGTGCTGTCGGGCCGGCTCACCGGCGGGCTGCTCGGCGGGCGCGGCGCGGGCGCCGGCGCTTCGACGACCGGCTCGGGCGCGGCCTCGGGTTCCGGCTCGCGACGAAGACCCTTGGTGTCGGCGAGCCTGCGGACGCGATCGGCCGATGGATCGTCGATGCTCGACGAATGGCTCTTCACGCCGATCTTCAGCTCTTCGGAGAGCTCGATCACCACGTGGTTCTCGACGCCCAGCTCTCGAGCCAGCTCGTAGACCCTGATCTTCTTAGTAGCCAAGCTACGTTCCGTCCCCTGACAGTTTCGATGAGTCGAGCGTCGCCGGAAGGCTTCGCGCCCGCGCGATGCAGACCGCCCGGCGGCGGTTCAACGTCCTAGTCTCGCACGAAGGGCGACCTGTTCGTGTCCTTCGAGGCGCCGGCGCAGCGCGCGGTCGAGTCGACCCCGGCTCAGCGCCGCCTCGAGGCAGTCGGCTCCGCAGAGCCACGCACCCCGTCCGGGCTGCCCCGTCCCGACCCGCAGACACCCGTCGCGACCTGCGGCGATGCGGTAGGGAAGGGCCTCGCGGGCGGCGACGCGGCCACAGCCGACACACGTGCGGATCACTCGGTCGCATCCGCATGCGCTTCGCCGCTCGGTTCGTCACTGGTCACGGTTGCGGCGGCTGCTCCGTCATCCGTGGCCGTGGCCGAGTCGGTTTCTGTCGCGGGTTCTGTCGCGGCTGCTTCAGCGGCGGCGGCTCCATAATTCCTTACTGCCGCATCCGCGTCCGCTGCGCCATCCTGTGCAGAACTGGTCTCGGTTGCCGCGGCTGCTCCATCATCCGTGGCCGTGACCGCATCGGATTGTGCTGCGGCTGCTCCAGCCTCTGCGGCAGCCTTCTCGGCGGCTGCCGCGGCGGCGTCGGCGGCGGTGGCACCCGCGTAGCCGGCCTCGGCGGCCGAGATGGCCTCGCCATCGGCGGGCTTCCACATCAGCTCGCCGTCGGCGCCTTCGACCCACTCGCCTTCCGCGAAGAACTCGCCCGACTCTTCTTCCGCGAGCTGCGTCTCGCTCTTGATGTCGACACGCCATCCCGTGAGGCGCGCGGCGAGGCGTGCGTTCTGACCTTCCTTGCCGATCGCGAGCGAGAGCTGGAAGTCGGGGACGATGACCTCGGCGATGCCGGTGTCCTCGTGGATCCTGACCTCGCGCACCTTCGCCGGCGCGAGCGCCTTCATCACGAGCTCGGACGCGTTGTCGACGAACGGCACGATGTCGACCTTCTCGCCGCGCAGCTCGTTCACGACCTGGCGCACACGCAGCCCGCGCGCACCGACGCACGCGCCGACCGGGTCGACGTTGGAGTCGTTGGAGGCGACCGCGATCTTCGTGCGGTGCCCCGGCTCGCGCGCGACGGCCTTCAGCTCGACGACGCCGTCTTGGAGCTCCGGTACCTCGAGCTCGAAGAGACGCTTCACGAGCCCCGGGTGCGTGCGCGACACGACGATCTGCGGGCCCTTGGCCGTCTTGCGCACCTCGACGATGTACGCCTTGAGCCGGCTCCCGTGCTCGTACCGCTCGTTCGGCACCTGCTCGGCCTGCGGCAGCAACGCCTCGACCCGACCGAGATCGAGCAGCGTGTAGCGCGCGTCGGTCTGCTGGATGATGCCGGTGACGATGTCGCCCTCGCGGCCCGCGTACTCCTCGTACTTGCGCTCGCGCTCGGCTTCACGGATGCGCTGCAGGATCACCTGCTTCGCGGTCTGCGCCGCGATCCGGCCGAAGTCCTTCGGCGTGTCGTCCCACTCGCGGACGACCTGCCCTTCCTCGTCGAGCTCCTGGGCGATCACCTTGATGTCGCCGGTCTCGACGTCGATCTCGACCAGGGCTTCCTCGGCCGCGTTCTGCTGACGCTTGTATGCCGTCACCAGCGCGTTCGCGAGCGCCTCGAGCATGATCTCCTCGGAGATGCCCTTGTCGATCGCGATAGCGGTGAGGGCCTCCATCATCTCGTTGTTTCTAGCCATGGTGATCCTCACAAGACGGCTGGTTCCTCATGACCGGCTGCTCTCCTTCTGGCGCTGCGCTGCGCCCTTGCCGGGCTTCGAGCCCCGGCCCGGTCGCGGCGCAGGACCCCACTCGAAGACCGTCCTGCAGGCGATGACGTCCGCGTACGCGAGGCGCACGGCGGCCGTTCCCGGCGCCGCGCCCTCGAGCGTGAGCTCGATGCCGTCGTCGTCGACGGCCGTGACGGTGGCCCGCTCGCGCACGCTCTCGCCGTCGCGGAGGTACTTCGCCGAGACGAGCACCCCAAGCGCCGAGCGGTAGTGCTCGGGGCGCCGCAACGGTCGCTCGAGGCCGGGACTGCTGACCTCCAGCACGTCGCTGTCGCGCAGCATCGCGGCGGCGCTGAGCGCGGGGGCGAGCAGCCGGGTCGCGTCGGCGATCGTGTCGAGGTCGACGCCACCAGTCTCCGAACCAACGGTATCCGGATCAACGGCCCGTTCCACCATGATCCGGACGCTACGGGCGTGGCCGGCTCCGGTGAGCTCGACGTCGTAGAGCTCGAGGTCCATGGACGCGACGAGGGGTGCGACCAGCGCACGCACCGACTCCAGATCCATCGCCATCCTCACCACCTCCTGTCGCTCGAGTTCACACCGGCATGAAAAAACGTGGGCGCAAGCCCACGTCCCTGCCGGCCTTTCGGCAGGCAAATCGTCTCTCGAAACCAGCGAAACCCGAGGCTGGAACCTTGAGCCGGCTTGCAAACCGCTGGCCATCGATTGGACCGAACCGAGGAAGGATACCAGCAATGGCCTCGCGGAGACGGTCCGGAACGGCCTCCAAACCGTTCTGACCAGGGCGACAACCGTCGCCGTCTCGGCCAACCACGTCCCTGGTACTGCACCGATGTCGTATGCGACATGGGTGCAGTACCAAGGAAGGGGAATCAGCCGACGAGGACGGGCTCGCGCTCCTCGGGCGGCGCCGGCGGGTGCGCGAGCTCGTCGGGGCCGAGCTTCGACTCGCCTTCGATGTCGAGGTTCGGCAGAATCCGGTCGAGCCAAGCCGGCAGCCACCAGTTGGCATCGCCGAGGAGCTTCATCCTCGCGGGCCTGGCGAGCCGGCAGGTGGGGGTTCGCGACGCTGCTGGCAGCGCGACCCGCGGGCGAGCCCCCGCTCGAGTCGGTGCGGGTGGTGATCCTCGGGTTCAGCCAGAACCTGTGGGCCGACAAGCAGGCGACGCGGCGCCGGATGCGGATCGCGGCGGCGAGCCACGACCTCCAGCAGTTGGAGGCCGAGAGCTACGACTCCCGCCTCGACGGCCTGGTCGACGCCCTGCTCGCGCGAGGCGACACGCCGGCCGACGACGACGCTGCACTGCAGACCCGCCTGGTGCTCGGTGCGGCGATCGTCGTCATGCGGTCGGTGTGCGACCGGTGGCTGGCCGCCGACGGCGACGGCGACCTCGTCGAGATGGTCGACCACGCGTTCGACCTGCTCGTCTCGGGGCTCCGGCCCCGCGCCTGAGCTCCGCAACGAAACGAGCTAGGCCCCGAACACGGCCTTCAGCTCTTCGGGCGCGACGACCTCGAGCTGGTCGTAGCGGCACGACGACGGGTCACGGTCGTCGCGGAACCGGCGGAAGCGTGCGTTGTGGCGGAAGCGACCGTTCATGAGGCCCTCGTACGCGACCTCGGCGACGAGCTCGACCCGCAGCGGCTCCCACGACATGTCCTTGTTGGCGTTCCACCGGTTCGGTCCGCCGGGCATGCGCCCGCCGCCCTCTCCCCCGCCGGCGCTCTCGAGCCCGGCTTCGGCCCAGTCGCGCCAGGGATGACCTTCGAGCGCGTGCGCGCGATACGGCTGCAACGTCTCGAGGATGGTCGCGCGCAGGCCCGCCGCCATGCTCGACGCGACGCCGACGTGGTGGAGCACACCGACGTCGTCGTTGAGACCGAGGAGCAACGACCCGACTCCATTGCCGTCCTTGTGCAGGCGGTAGCCCGCGACCGCGCAGTCGCACGTTCGCTCGTGCTTCACCTTGAGCATCGTGCGTTCGCCGGGACGGTACGGATTGCCGAGCGGCTTGCACACGACGCCGTCGAACCCCGCGCCTTCGAACCGACGGAACCAGTCGGCCGCGAGATCGCGGTCGCGCGTCGCGGGTGTGAGGTAGATCGGAGGCGTTGCGTCGGCGAGCAGCGTCGCGAGACGCGCGCGGCGTTCACCGAACGGCGCGTCGAGCAACGAGTCGTCTCCCAACGCGAGCAGGTCGAAGGCGACGAACGACGCGGGGATCTCCACCGCGAGCTTGCGCACGCGCGACTCTGCGGGATGCTGGCGGAGCTGGAGCGCGTCGAAATCGAGCCCGTTCTCACTGGTCACGACGAGCTCGCCGTCGAGGACGCAACGATCGGGCAGCTGCGCGCTCAGTGGTTCGCGCAGCTCGGGAAAGTACCGGAGCAACGGCTTCGAGTTGCGGCTCTGCAGGTCGAGGTCGTCGCCGTCGCGGAACACGATGCAGCGGAAGCCGTCCCACTTGGGTTCGAAGATCACATCGCCGGCCGCCGGCAGATCGCGCGTGAGCTTCGCGAGCATCGGCTCCAGCGGTGGTCGGACCGGAAGGGTCACGCGAGCGTGTCGACGACGGCGGCGAGGTCGATCTCGTCGCGCTCGCCGGTGGCGCGGATCTTGCGCTCGACGACACCGCGGCCAAGACCCTTGGCTCCGACGGTGAGCTGCACCGGCATCCCGAGCAGGTCGGCGTCGGCGAACTTGATACCCGCGCTCACGTCGCGGTCGTCGATCAACACCGCGAGCCCGCGCGCCTCGAGATCGGAGACGAGCGTGTCGGCCGCCGCGGTGACTCCGGCCGCGCCCTCACCACGACCCGGAAGCACGACGATGTGCACGTCGTACGGCGCGACCGACGTCGGCCACGCAAGACCGTGCTCGTCGTTGTACTGCTCGACGACGGCCGCGAGCACACGCGAGAGGCCGATGCCGTAGCATCCCATCTGCATCGGATGCGACGCGCCTTCGTCGTCGGTGTAGTCGGCGGCGAACGCCTTCGAGTACTTCGCACCGAGTTGGAAGACGTGACCGACTTCGATCCCGCGGTCGATCGCGAGCGGTTGCGCGCACTTCGGGCACGGATCTCCGGGCGTCACGGTGGCAATCTCGGCCCACTGGTTCACGCTGAAGTCGCGGTCGACCTGCGCGTCGCGCACGTGGTGATCACCCTTGTTCGATCCGGTGATCCAGCCCTGCGGCGCGCCGACGGACGGATCGGCGACGACCACCGACACGTCGGGGTGATGGGGACCGATGTATCCGCGCGGCAACGCGCGGTTGGCTGCGAAGTCGTCGTCGGTGTAGAGGCGGACTGTTGCCGGCCGCAGCGCAGCTTCGAGCGCGACGAGGTTGACCTCGCGATCGCCGGGAACCAACGCGAGACCGAGCTTGCCGTCGACGTCGAACGCGATGCACTTCAGCAACGCGCCGCGCTCGACTCCGAGCAGCTCGGCGACACCGTCGATCCCGGGCACTCCCGGAGTGTGGACCTCGGTCATGGCCCCGACGGTCGGTGCCGCGCCCGTGAAGCCCTCGACCTTGCGCCGCGCCGCTTCGACGTTGGCCGCGTAGTCGCACGCGGGACACCACACGAAGTCGTCCTCACCAACACTCGCGACCGCCATGAACTCGCGGCTGACGTCGCCGCCGATCTCGCCGGAGTCGGCTTCGACGGCGCGGAACGTGAGCGCGCACCGGTCGAACACGCGGAAGTACGCGTCGTACATCACGCGGTAGGAGCGATCGAGGCCCTCGAGATCGGCATCGAACGAATACGCGTCCTTCATCAGGAACTCGCGGGTTCGCAGCAGGCCGAAGCGGGGACGCAGCTCGTCGCGGTACTTCCAGCCGATCTGGTACAGGTTCACCGGCAGGTCGCGGTAGCTGCCGTACTCCCCCGCGACGAGGCTGGTGACGACCTCTTCGGCCGTGGGCGCGAGGCAGAACCCGGTCTCCTTGCGATCGAGCAGGCGGAACATCAGCGGGCCGTACTGGCTCTCCCGGCCGCTGCGCTGCCAGAGCTCGAGCGGCTGGACGATCGGGAGCAGCACCTCCTGTGCCCCAGCCGCATCCATCTCTTCCCGCACGATGGCCTCGATGCGCCGCAACACCCGCTGGCCCAGGGGCAGCCATGCGTAGATGCCCGCCGCCACCCGGCGGATGTAGCCCGCGCGCACGAGGAGCCGGTGGCTGTCGACCTCGGCGTCGGCCGGGTCGTCGCGCAACGTGCGCAAGAAGAGTTGCGACATCCGCATGCCCGGAGGCTAGTGATCTCCGCAATCTTCACAAAGCTAATGGGGATCATTGTCTACAAACGGGGTCGGAATTATTCCCGACTTACGTACTGGCATTTAGCGTCCCGCATCGGTAATGTTCCAACTCGTGATCCGAGAGAGCGGCGCCAACAGCATCTTCGTGGGGCGCACACCCCATGAGCTGTACGACGAGCTCTGTCGGACGTTCACCAGCTGAGTCGGCGTCCCCCAGCGGACCCACTCACCGCGGCACCGCCGCATCCTCCTGTCCTGCTCCCCGACCGCGGAGCTCATCATGGCCATTGACGTATCCGACCTCCGAGAGCGAACCCTCGATCCTGAGATCGAGCAGGAGCTCGCCGTCTTCGAATCGACCGTGAAGCAGTACCTCGCGGGCGACGTCGAAGAAGACGTCTTCCGGGTGTTCCGCCTCAACCAGGGCATCTACGGGCAGCGCCAGGGCGGTCACCACCAGATGGTGCGCGTGAAGATCCCCTACGGGAAGATCACGCCCGAGCAGCTCGAGGTGCTCGCCTTCGTCGGCGAGACCTACTCGCGAGGCTGGGGCCACCTCACCACCCGCCAGAACGTGCAGTTCCACTTCGTGCCGCTCGAGCAGACGCCGGAGGTGCTGCGGATCCTCGCGGCCGTCGGCCTCACCTCGCGCGAGGCGTGCGGCGACACCGTCCGCAACGTGATGGGCTGCCACCTCGCCGGTGCCTGCCCGCTCGAGGTGCTCGACATCACGTGGTGGGCCGAAGCCACCGCCCGCTACCTCCTGCGCAGTCCTTACGCACAGCGACTGCCCCGCAAGTTCAAGATCAACTTCTCCGGCTGCGCGACCGACTGCGGCCAGGCGATGTTCAACGACGTCGGCGTCATCGGCGTCAGCCGCGCGCTGCCCGACGGCACCGTCGAGCCCGGGTTCCGCGTGATGATCGCCGGCGGCCTCGGCGCCAACCCGCACCCCGCCCAGGCGCTCGAGGAGTTCACGGCCCGCGAGGACCTGCTGCCCACCGTCGAAGCGATCCTGCGGACGTTCGACCACTACGGCAACCGTGACAACAAGCTGCGGGCCCGGTTGAAGTGGCTCGTCGACACGATCGGGATCGACGAGCTGCGCACACGCATCCTCCGGGAGCGCCGCCTGCTGCGCGCCGCGTGGGGATGGCCCGGGGGCATCCCGGCCCAGGTTCGGGAGCACGGCGACGCGCCGGCCGGCATGACGAGCGACGGCCCGGTCGAGAACCTGCCCGGTGCGGTACCGGTGAAGCTGCTCGCCACCGATCCCTATCAGCGTTGGGTCGAAGCCAACGTGGTGCGCGGACGCGCCAACCGCACCGTGAGCGCGATGGCGTCGTGCACGCTCGGCGACATCACCACCGACCAGTTCCGTGCGCTCGCCGACCTCCAGCGCGACTTCGCGATCGACATCCGCATCACGAACCGCCAGAACCTCGCGCTGCGCGACCTCACCGAGGCCGACCTGCGCGGCCTCTACGACCGGCTCGCCGACATCGGCATGGCCGACCCGGGTGCCGAGCTCGCGCGCGACGTCGTCGCCTGCCCGGGCGCCGACACCTGCAACCTCGCCGTCACGCAGAGCCGCGGGCTCGCCGCCGACATCGGCCGCGCGCTCGAGGAAGCCGGTCTGTCCGACGTCGGCGGCGTTCGGGTCAACATCTCCGGCTGCACGAACTCGTGCGGTCAGCACCACATCTCCGACATCGGGTTCAACGGGCTCGAGCGCCGCGCGCACGGCCGTGCGGCTCCGGGCTATCAGATGCTGCTCGGCGGCCACCTCGGCGACATGCAGGTGGAGTTCGGCACCAAGGCCGTGAAGCTGCCCGCCAAGCGTGCGGCCGAGGCGGTCGTGCGGGTCGTCGGTCGCTTCGCCGGCGAGCGTGAAGCGGGCGAGAAGTTCATTACCTGGCTCGAGCGTTCGGGCGGTGCCGCCGGAGTGGGCGCCACCCTGAAGGACCTCGACGTGTTCCCGACTCCCGAAGAGGCCCCGGACCTGTACGTCGACTTCGACGAGACCGGTCCCTATGTCGCCGAGGTGGGCGAGAGCGAGTGCGCGACATGACCACCACCGTCGGGCGCATCGATTCGCAGCCGTTGCGCAATCAGCAGCACAGCCTCGCGGACGTCGACCTCGCGGAGCTGAGCCGGCTCGCGGCCGAGCTCGAGAACCGGCCGGCCACGGCCGCGATCTCCTGGGCGTGGGAGCGCTACGGCAGTCGCATCATCCTCGCCGGCTCGTTCCAGGACTGCGTCCTGATCGACCTCGCGATGCAGGTCGCACCCGAGATCGAGGTCGTGTTCCTCGACACGCAGTACCACTTCTCCGAGACACTCGAGTACCTCGAGACGGTCCGAAGCCGCTACGACCTGAACCTCACGGTGATGGAGCCGCTCGTCGAACCGGACGAACTCTGGAAGATCGACACGAGCGAATGCTGCGCGGTCCGCAAGGTCGAGCCGCTCGCGCGTGCGCTCGCCAGAGCCGACGCGTGGATGACGGGCCTCCGCCGCGACGAGGCTGCGACCCGCACCAAGGCACCGATCGTCGGGCTCGACGCGGGCCGCGGGATCGTGAAGGTCAACCCGATCGCACCCTGGACCCACACCGACGTCGAGCTCTACGTGCGCGACCGTGGGCTGCCCGAGCACCCGCTGCGCCACCTCGGCTTCCCGTCGATCGGCTGTGCCCCGTGCACGAACGCCGTCGCGCCGGGCGACGATCCCCGATCGGGCCGCTGGGCCGGTACCGGGAAGCTCGAATGCGGGCTGCACGGCTGGCCCACACCCTGAGCGTCGGGCCCTGACCACCTCGGACGCACCGCAGCTCTGAGCCCGACGCCCGGGAAACCCCTCCCGCCCCAGTAGTATCACCCTCTTCTATCCAATCGCGCCCGCATGCCGGGCGGCCGGTGGGGCCAGGCAGGAGAACAGCGACAATGAATCCGGACCCTGTCGCACCTCCGACGGCGCGCGATTACCT
>JBBSEC010000096.1:0-17502 GCA_038240075.1 Acidimicrobiia bacterium | reverse complement strand
TCGGAAGCGAGCACTGACCCGCATGGACCCAGAACGCCGGACCACCGTTGACCGAGAACTGGAACGACTGCGTCGCAGTCGAGGCGTCCGCGGCGTTCTTGCAGACCTCGATGGTGCCCTGAGCCGCATTCGTGAACGTTGCCGTCGTGATGCCGCTGCCGACCGTCAGGTTCGCGGTCGGGGCGAAGCTGCCGGCGTCGTTGCCGGCGGGCGAAACGCTCACTCCCACGACCGTGACTCCCGCAACCGCCTGCTCCGTGATCGACACGTGCGAGCCGACCGGCACCGCATCGAAGTCGATGATGCACGCCGTGGTTCCGGCGGCACCCGCGACGACCGAGTCGGTGTGCGAGCCCTTGGCGTCGGTGACGCTGAAGTAGAAGCGGTGACCGGCCAGCGCCCCGCTGTTCGCGGTGAGCGTCTTGCACACCTTGAACAGACCGGTGGTGGTGGCGTTCGTGTAGCCGACGACCGTCTCGGTCGAGCTGTCACCCACAGGCACCTTCACGGTGATCGTGCGGTTCGAGAGGTTCGACGTCACGGTGCGCCCCGAGGGGAACACCGAGATGCTGCTCACGAAGTACGGCGACTGCGCGGCCTCGGACACGTTGACGTTGCCCGCGGCGACCTGGAGCGGAGCGGTGCACTGGTTCACGAGCACCGACTCGTGCAGGACGAGCCCCCTCGTGTCGCTGATGGTGAAGGTGAAGCTGCCGTGAACGAACTGGTCGGATGCGTACTTGCAGACCTCGATGAAACCGTGCTGCTCGATCGCGTTCACGTCGTTGGTGTACGTGACGACGGTGACACCGGCACCGATGGTCGCGGTGACCGTTCCCGCAGCGGTGTTGACGTTGCTGCCGCGGCCGTCAGAGACCGTGATGCCCGTCACGTGCGTGCCCGCGGTCGCGAGCTCGGCCACGTCGACGGTCGTGCCCAACGCGTACTTGACGACCGGGCCGCAGTTCGGCGCGCCGACGTTGCCGGCGGCGACGCTGAAGGCCGGTCCGCCGTTCTCGGTGAAGCTGAAGGAGTCGCCGACCAGGCTCGGTGCCGGCGTCTGCTTGCAGACTTTCAGACCAATGGCCGGGTTGGCCTGGTTCGTGTAGCTGACCAACGTCTCGGTGGCCTCGGTCGAACCGGCCTTCACGGTCACGACGACCGTGCCGTGCGCGAGGTCCTTCGAGATCACGTGGTTGGCCTTGATGGCCTTGACCTGCAGGCCCGCCGTCGGCGTCTCGACCACGGTGACCGTTCCCGCCGCGATCGACATCGGGCCGCTGCAGCCCCCGCCGGTGACGGTGATCGGACTCCCGCCGTTCAGCTTGAAATGGAACGCCCTTCCGGACATCCCGAACGCCGCCGACTTGCAGATCTCGATGGTCCCGGGACCCGTGGCCTTCGGCCGGATGGCGGCGTTCGCCACCGTCGCAGGAACCACAAGGAACCCGCTGAACAACAACGTCATCAGTGATGACAGGAGCCAAAACATCGACTTCCGTCCGCGTCCACTTTGTCGCACGATGCCTCCCCAATTAGGCAGTTGACCCGCGCACGTTTCCGCGCCACGGGCACTGAAGAACCCGAAGAATCTGACAACCCGCCCCAACTGTGCAGCCACCCCGAGTGCACAGGGCGTGCACGGACCGCCAGCGAGAGATTTCTAATCGCTCCGGGGTCATTGAACAAGGAGCATGTGACACATTTCTCATAAAAGCGGTCGGCGTGAATAAGAGTGAGCTGTTGGGGTGTATTGACGTCAATGTTGAGATAGTGGTGAGGTTGGACTCTGTGGCGGTTGTCAACACTCGTCGTTCACGTGCCCTCGCGTGATGCCGAAGAGATCTCGATGGTCTGTGAGCGGTGTGGACGCACGCTCGTCGGGAACCTGCCACTGCTGGAGCTGCGGCTGGCTGCCCCCGACGGGCGCGCCGCGTCGGAAGACGCGCAACGGCGTCGCCGCGTGCATCGCCCTCGCGTTGACGGTCGTGCTGCTCGTCGGTGCGCTCGTCGTGGCCCGATCGGGTCCGACGACACGACCCAGGCACGCTGAGATCATTAGATTCCGCCGCATCACAATCTCGTGAGGTGCGCATGGCGTACGAACTGGTGATTCGTGGCGGCGACGTCGCCGACGGCCTCGGCGGGGAGCCGTTTCGGGGTGATGTGGCGGTCACCGGCGGGCGCATCGCCGCGGTGGGCTCGGTCCCCGATCGGGGAGTCGAGGAGATCGACGCCGCCGGCAAGCTGGTCACGCCGGGCTTCGTCGACATCCATACGCACTACGACGGCCAGGTCACGTGGGACGCGTCGCTCGCGCCGTCGAGCTGGCACGGCGTGACCACCGCGGTGATGGGCAACTGCGGAGTCGGCTTCGCACCGGTGCGACCCGATGATCGCGACCGCCTGATCGAGTTGATGGAGGGCGTCGAGGACATTCCCGGCGCCGCGCTCCACGAAGGCATCGACTGGTCGTGGGAGACCTTTCCCGAGTACCTCGACGCCGTCGGCGCCCGCCCGCACGACATCGATGTCGGCGCGCAGCTTCCTCACGGTGCGCTCCGTCTGTACGTGATGGGCGAGCGCGGCGCCCGGCTCGAGCCCGCGACCGACGCCGATGCCGCGGAGATGCGGCGCCTCACGACCGAAGCGATGCGCGCCGGGGCGATCGGCTTCTCGACGTCGCGCACGCGCAACCATCGCACCGCGACCGGCGACCCGACCCCGTCGCTGCGCGCGGGCGCCGAGGAGCTCGAAGCGATCGTGACCGGCATCGCCGATGCGGGCGTCGGCGTCGTGGAGATGATCTCCGACTTCTCGCCCGATCCGGAGGCCGAGTTCGCGATGGTCCGCCGGTTGGTCGAGTGCTCGGGCCGGCCGCTGACGGTCTCGCTCGCGCAGAACCACCGTCGCTCGGAAGGCTGGCGCGATCTGCTGGCGATGATCGAGCACGCGGCGGCCGACGGGTTGCCCATCCGCGCCCAGGTCGCACCCCGCCCAATCGGCGTGCTGCTCGGATTGCAGGCCACGATGCACCCGTTCTCGCACCAGGACGCCTACCGGTCGATCGCGCGCCTGCCGCTCGCCGAGCAGGTGCACACGATGCGCGACCCCGCGTTCCGCGAGCGGATGCTGGCCGAGGCCGCGGCCTCGACCCGGCGCCGGGTCGACTACGAACGGATCTTCCCGTTCGGTGATCCGCCCGACTACGAGCCGGAGCGCGCCACGAGCATCGCGGCCGTCGCCGCGGCCCGGGGCATCGACGCGGCCGAGCACGCGTACGACCTGCTGCTCGAAGACGGCGGCGCCGGCTTCCTGTTCGCCCCGTTCTCGAACTACGCCGACTTCGACCTCGACGCGTGCCGCGAGATGATGTGCCATCCCGACTCCGTGATGGGACTCAGCGACGGCGGCGCGCACGTCGGGACGATCGCCGACGCGAGCTTCCCGACCTTTCTGCTCTCGCACTGGGGCCGCGACCGGAGCCACGGCCGGCTGCCGGTCGGGTGGCTGGTCGAGCGGCAGACGAGCCGTTCCGCGCGCACGGTCGGGTTGTACGACCGCGGTGTCATCGCGCCAGGAATGCGGGCCGATCTCAACATCATCGACTTCGACCGGCTCCGTTGCGAGCGGCCGACGATGGCGTACGACCTTCCGGCGGGGGGCAAGCGGCTGTTGCAGAAGGCGCGCGGGTACACCGCGACGATCGTCGCGGGCGAGACGATCGCGCGCGACGGCGAGCCGACGGGCGCGCGGCCGGGCCGGCTCGTGCGCGGGCCGCAACCGGCACCGAGATGAACGACGCAGATCGGAGACCCTCGTGAGCGAAACCAACCTGCACGAGCTCGAGCCGGCGGCCGAGTGGCGAGCCGCCGACATCGCCGACGAGCGCGCGTGGACGGTGCGCCTCGCCGCCGACGACCACGCCGAGCTCGACGCGGCGCTGCGCCACGCCCAGTCGGTCAGCGGCGATCCGCTGCAGGTCGGCCGCGACGACTTCCCGCTCGAGGGGCTCACCACCAAGTTGCGGGGTGCCGTGGGCGAGCTGCTCGACGGCCGTGGCTTCGTACGGATCAGCGCGCTCGACGTCGACCGCTACACCGACGACGAGTTGAGCCTTCTCTACTGGGGCATCGGGCTGCACATGGGTGAACCGTGGCCGCAGAACCGGCACGGGCACGTGCTCGGTGACGTCACCGACCAGGGCAAGACGATCGAAGACCCGACCGTGCGCGGCAACGAGCTCGGCGGCATCGCGCTCGACTACCACACCGACGGATCCGACCTCGTCGGGTTGCTGTGCCTCCGTTCGGCGCGGCGCGGCGGCCTGTCGTGCGTTGCGAACGCGGTCGCGATCCACAACGAGATGGTGCGTGACTTCCCCGATCTCGCGGCCGCGCTGTACGAGCCGCTCCCGTACGACCTACGCGGCGAGCAGGCCGACGGCGCGCGGCCGTTCTTCATGATCCCCGCGTTCACCGAGCACGGCGCGCGACTCTTCGTGCGTTTCATCCCGGCGTACATCTACGCGTCGCAACGCCACGACGACGCGCCCCGGCTCACCACGATCCAGAAGGCCGCGATCTCGAAGGCGGTCGAGCTCGCCAACGATCCCGACTTCAACGTGTACATGGACCTGCAGCCGGGCGAGATGCAGTTCATCAACAACTACCACGTGCTGCACGGCCGCACCGCGTACGAGGACGATCCCGCGCGTGGCTACAAACGACACCTGAAGCGGTTGTGGCTCGCGACCCACGAGCTCACCGATCGCCCCACCCGGTTCCAGGCGCAGGGTTTGAAGCACTGGGAAGCGCGTCGCTCGGTCAGCACCATCGCGGCCGTCGAACGCCCGCGCTGAACCGGCTCAACGACTGATTCGGTCGGAGAAGACCGCAATCGCGACGGCGCCGGCGCACGCGATCGCGGCGAACGCGAGCATTGCGAGACCGAACACGGTTGCACCGTCGCGGAACCAGTAGAGCGGCGAGGGCAGGTGCGTGGAGTCGAGGTGGCGCAGGTTCCACAACACCGGATTGCGCGCGACGGTCCAGGCGTACCGGTGCTCCTCGCGCGTGAACACTGCCCGCTGGACCGCGGGTGAGAGCGCGGTCAGATTGGCTTGGCCGGCGAAGATGTCGCGGTACGAGACGAGGAGCGACGCGAGCTCGACCGCGATACTGGCGCCAACCAGCGCACCGAGACTCCAGACCGCGGTGTGCCGCGCGCCCCCGCGCAGGAGATGCACGCGCTCGAGCGCCTCACCGAGCGGGATCGCGAGCGCCGCACAGAGCGGGAGCAGGAACCGCGGACCCCACGAGTTTCCACCTTCCGGCGTCCACCAGCGCGCGTAGAAGGCGACGCGTAACACGAACATCGCGGTGATGACGACCGCGAGTGGCGCCCGGCGCCGGCTCAGGAACGCGAGTCCCGGGATCGCCGCGAGCAGGATCGGCGAGTACACGAAGAACGATTTGCCCGGGCTCAGGACGAGCATGGAGACGCCCCGCAACAACGGCGTCGAGAAGCCGAGCACGTCGTACACGCCGCTGTAACCGAGCTGGAACGGGCTTCCGTAACGCAGCGAGTCGTAGAACGCGGTCCAACCCAGCGCGAGGCCGATGGGGATGCCCAGCCTCGGCAACCACGAACGCAGGCTCGCGACGATTTCGTCGCGGCCGCGAAAGAGAAGCAGCAGCGGCACGATCGGCCCGATGAGGATGATCGAGTCGGGTCGGAAGAGGATCGCGATCGCGGTGCCGATGCCGACCAGCAGCGCGCCGTTCGTGCGGCGCTCGTCCCAGACGACGAACCCGAGGATCAACAGCGACGACCCGAACGCGACGCCCGGTTCGGAGAAGAACTCGGTGCTGTAGAGCGGAGCCATCGTGAGCAGCGCGAACGCCAGTCCCGACAGCACCGCGCTCGAACGGCGCCAGCCGAGGAGAATGCCGGTCTTGACGATGACGACGGTCGTCGCGGTCAACAGAAGCGGGTTCGCGAGCCCGAGCCAGAGCGCTCCGTCCGGATTGCTCCCGAGCTGGAAGTGCCACAGCGGCGCGAGCACCAGGCTGTATCCGATGCCGAACTTGGCGTAAGGACCGGGGTCCTTCGGAAACGCTCCGAACGCGCGGCAGCACTCCTCGAGACTGCGGTGTTGCGACAGGTTCTGGGCCACGCTCGCCATTGCCTTGCCGTCCCACACGTCGATCTCGCCCCGTTGGACCGCGAGGTACGCGGCCATGACGCCGGTTGCGACGAGCGCGAGGAGCACGAGGTCGCGCCGAGCGCGTGCGCTCACCGTGAATCCAGGACGGCGCCCAGCACGGCGCCGAACGCGAGGTGGTCGGCCCACTGCGGGAGTTGCGGCAGCGCGCGTATGGCCGGGACGTGCCGCCCGACGACACCGAGGTCGAGGGCGGCGATCGCAGCACCGGCGACGAGCCCGGCTTCCACGCGACGCCCCGGAGGCATCACCTTCACCAGCAGATATCCCCACGAAACGGACAGCGCCACGTGCGCGACGATCCCGCGCGTCACGGTCGCCCGCCCGAGCAGCGTGCCCGCGGCGCGGGTAGCCGTGAGCACGGAACCGCCGGTGAGCAGGGCGTGCACGGTCGACGGGATCCCGCTGAGGGTGCCGGCAGCGACGACCGCGATGATCCGGTTTCGGGCGGTTTCGTCGGAAACGCCGGTGCCGGCGCCCGGGCCGGGAGAAGTTCGCACGATCGAGTTTCGCGCTTGGGTCGGGCGCTCGGGCTGTCGATACCGCGGCATGGCGGAGGTAGCTGTGCCGCGGGATGCGGCGGTGTTCTCGCGGCGCGGGCTCGCATCGCGCGTGGCGGTCGCGACCGTCGTCGCAGCGCTCGCGAGCGTGCTCGCGGTGCGCATGGTCCCCGCATCGGCGCGCGTCATCGTGTTCACACCGACGGCGCACGCTGCGGCCGCGACGCCCGATATTGCCGCACCAACGGTCGCCGCACCGAACGCGGCGGCACCGAAGGTGCTGTTCATCGGCGACTCCGTGATGGACCAGCAGGGAAGCGCGGCCGCGTTCGAGCTCCGTCAGAACGGCATCAACGCGTTGAGCCGCGGTGCGTGGGGCACGAGCCTGTTCACGCGCGAGGAGTACGACAACGGCCGCTCGAACCTCAACGGCGGCTGGTTGAAGCTCGCGGCGCAGGAAGTGAAGAGCTTCGATCCCGATGTCGTCGCGGTCTACCTGAACCACAACTTCTGGCCGCCCTTCCCGCGTGACGCGTCGGGCAAGGAGATCTCCGGCGAACCCGGCCTGTGGAGCCCGTCCGGGCAATCGATGATCCGTGCGCAGGTGACACGGTTGATCACGATCCTGCGGTCGCGCGGCGCGACGGTCTACTTCGTCTCACCAATCCCCGCGGGCCAGATCGCGAATCCGGACCCTGACGTGTGGAGCGCGATCTGGCACGGCTACCGCCCCGTGCTGACGGCGATGCACGTGCCGGTCATCGACACGGCGTCGGCGCTGCGCGGCGCGAACGGGCTGCGCATCGAGACCGCACCGTCGTGCACCGGCGCACCCGAACCCATTCGTCCGCCCGACGACGTGCACATGACCCGCTACGGCGCGAGCCTCTCGGGCACGTCGCTCGCGACGGCCATCAACGCCATCGTGGGCGGAAACCTCAACGGCAACAACGCTCCCGGCGAGCACACGGCCGCGCTCGTCGCCGCGCCGACCGGCCGTGGCTACTGGCTCGTCGGGTGCGACGGCTCGGTGTACCACTTCGCCGGTGCCGCCCATCTTCCGGGAGCGCGCACCGCGGTCGCGGGCCACCACGGCGTCGCGGCGGCGGTCGCGACACCCGATGCCAAAGGACTCTGGCTCGTCACGGCCGACGGGACGATCGTGCCGATCGGCGACGCGTCGCCGATGGCGTTCACCGCTCGGCCGGCGCGCGGAGTGACGGGAGCCGCGGGCACGCCCGACGGCACGGGCATCGTCGCCACGACGAGCACCGGTGTGGTGCTCACGGCGGGAACGGCACGCAACTTCGCCAACCTGGGATCGAGGCACCTCGGCGGCGCGGTCGTCGACGTCGCGTCGACACGCGACGGCACTGGCTACTGGCTGGTCGAGAACGACGGCACCGTCTTCCCGTTCGGCGACGCGCGCGCCTACGGCTCGATGCACGGTGCGGTCACCCACACGGCGGCCGGCAGGATCGTCGGCCTCGCGGCGACGCCCGACAGTCGCGGCTACTGGGAAGTCGCGGCCGACGGCAACGTCTACGCCTTCGGCGACGCCCAGTTCCTCGGCACCGGTCGCTACGTCATGCCGCCGTATCCCGCGTCCGTCCTGCGCTCCGTTCCCGGCCCGTCGATCGACGTCGTCGCCGCTTCCGGCGCCAAGCAGGGCTACTGGATTGTCGGCGACACCGGCCGCGTCACCAATCGGGGTTCCGCCGTGGGCAGCGGCGGCGACAACAACCTCGCGATGCTCACTCCCTAACGGCTCACTCCCTCACGGCTCACCCCCTCACGGCTCACCCCCTCACGGCTCACTCCCTCACGGCTCACTCCCTCACGGCTCACTCCCTCACCGCTGTCTCCGTAGCCCGGCCACCTGCCCCGTGTGGCCGGGGTTGCTTCCTGCCGCCAATGTCCTACGATGGTGTCGCCCAGAGCGATGGGACGACCGCTGTAGGTGGCAATGGGGGAAGGGGAGGCGTTGAAGGACGCGCGCGCGGCGTCGGCCGCGGCGAGCCCGGGGCTTCGGTACGAGCCCGGTCTCGACGGGCTCCGGGCCCTCGCGGTCATCGCCGTCCTGCTGTTCCACGACGGGCGCCTCCGCGGCGGGTTCCTCGGCGTCTCGACGTTCTTCACGCTCTCGGGCTTCCTGATCACGCGCCTCCTCCTGTCGGAGTGGAACGGCGCGGCCCACATCTCGCTCCGGCGCTTCTACTCGCGTCGGATCCGCCGGCTCCTGCCGGCCGCCCTCGCCGGGCTGGTCGTCGCGGCCGCGGTCACCGCCGCGCTGCACGACCCGCAGACGTCACGCGACTTCCGCCTCGACAGTCTCGCGGCGGTGGTCAACGTCGCGAACTGGCGCTTCCTCTGGTCGGGACGCGCGTACGCGAACCTCTTCGCCGCGCCGTCGCCGCTGCAGCACTACTGGTCGCTCAGCGTCGAGGAGCAGTTCTACCTCCTGCTCGCGCCGGTGATCGTCGCGGTGCTTGCGGTGGCGCGCGGCCGCCGAGTCGTCATCGGTGTCGTGCTCGGCGCGCTCGCGGCCGGATCGTTCGTCGACGGGTGGCTCGCGGTCAGCCACGGCATCGATCGCGCGTACTACGGCACCGACACACGCGCGCTCGAGTTCCTCGTGGGCTCGGTGCTCGCGGTGGTGATGGCACAACGCACTCTTGGTCGCCGCGTGTCGCGTGTGGTGGCATCGTTCGGCCCGGTCGCGGTGGTCGGTCTCGCACTGGCGATGACCCAGGCGCGAGTCGGCGATGCCGGGCTCTTCCGTGGCGGGTTGCTTGCGTACGCGCTCGGCGGTTGCGCCCTCCTGCTTGCCGCGTGTGAGCCGGGGCCCATGCGCGGTCTCCTGTCGACGCCGCCGCTCCGGCAGCTCGGGCGCATCAGCTACGGCGTCTACGTGTACCACTGGCCGCTCTTCCTCTGGCTCAGCCCCGCGCGCACCCAGCTCGACCCGCTCGAGCTCACCGCGCTGCGGATGGCGACGACCCTCGCCGTCGCAACCGTGTCGTACGTGTTCATCGAGCAACCAATCCGCGAGCGCCGGCGGATTGCAGAGCGCGGGCGCTGGGTCGCCGCACCGACGGCCGTCGCGACCGTCGTGCTCTGCGCACTCATGGTCGCGGCGCTGGCCCCTCCGGCCGCGGTCACGTTCGCGCCCACGCAATCGGCGTCGGCGGTCTTGGCGGAGTCGCGGGCCTCGACGGCGACATCGAGCACCGCGCCGTCTCCGAGCACCGCAGGCATGACGATCGCTCCGGTGCGGTTGCAGCGGGTGCTGGTGGTGGGCGACTCGGTCGCGCTGACGCTCGGTCGGGGCATCGAGCGCTGGGGCCAGAAGAACAACGTCTACGTCTGGAACCAGGGCATGCTGGGCTGCACGCTGCTCGAGGGCGCGGCGGTGCGCGGCTACTGGGGTGTGCAGACGCGCCCGACCGACTCGTGCGGCACACGTGAGCTGTGGCCACGGGACATCAAGCGGTTCAATCCGCAGGTCGTCGTGGTGCTCTACGGCGCGTGGGACGTGTACGACGCGTCGTTCGATCACGGTCAGAGCTGGACGACGCCGGGGCAACCGGCCTGGAACCGCAACTACGCGGCCGAAGTCAGGGCCGCGACGCGTCGCCTGGCTGCGGGCGGCGCCAAGGTGCTGTGGCTCACGCCGCCCTGCTTCGCCGAGAAGGCAGGGACGCCGGGGGCCGACGCGCCCTGGTTCAGTCCCGCGCGCGTCGACGTGATCGGCTCGATCGACCGGGCGGTCGCGGCCACGAACGGCATGGCCGTCTCGAACATCGTCCACGACGGAGGCTGTCCCGTCGACTTCGCGTCCCGTCCCGACGGGACGCACTACGCCGACGCCGGCGCCGATGCGGTCATGCGCGCGCTCGGGCCCGAGATCGAGCGCGTCGGGACGGCATCGCTCAATCGTGTGTCGCGCTGAACGCGCTGATCGCCTCGAGCACGTCGCGCACGACCTCTTCGTCGCGCATCGCGCGCCCGCGGCGGTTCGAGTGCCGGTCGGCTCACGCCACGGGTGGGAGCCCGTGGTAGGGCTGGCCCGCGGCTTCCCACTCTTCGTACATGGTGAAGAACGTCGCGCCGAACGGGTCATCGCCGACGAGCGGAAGCGCGGCGCGCCGGATCGTGAAGTCGTGGGGCGCGAGCGCGCCGGCCCGATCGAAGTGACGTGCCGCGGTCGCCGCGTCGCCGGCCCGACGCGCGTGCGTCGCGACGCGGAAGTGCAAGCGCGCGAGCACCTCGTCGTCGGAGAGGTCCGCCACCGCGTCGGGCGCGTTCGCGGGTCCGTCGGGCACCGCTCCGCGGCGTACCCACTCGCGCACCAACTCGAGGTGCGGCGCGGAATCGACGCCGGTGAAGTCCTTGAACATGTCGTTGCTGAACGCAACGCCGTTCGGCCGCACGATGTGGTCGTTCTCGTCGATCCAGACAACGGTCGGCACGTTGCTGATCGCGTAGAGCTCGGTCAGCAGGTGTTCCGGATCGATGAGGACGGGGAACGTGATGTCATCGGTCCACGGGCGAACGTCGTCGACCGATTCGTCCATCGCGACCCCGATCACCGTGAAGCCGTCGTCGGCGAGCTCGTCGTGCAGTGCCTGCCACCCGGGCAGGTCGTAGCGGCAGCCTCACCAGCTGGCGAAGGCGACGAGCAACTTCTTCGTGCCGTGCCACTCGGCGAGCGCGTGATGAGCACCGTCGAGGTCGGACAGCGTGAACGCCGGCGCGTGATGGTCGTGGAGCGCGGCGCGGCGGCCTTCCTTCGGCAACGCGATCGCCGCGATACGCGCGCCGGTGTCGACGACGGCGAGACGCCCGAGCGCGCCGGCCACCGCGCCGACATCGAGCCGGTCGCCGACGAACAAGGAGGCGCGGTCGCGTAGCGGCACGCACACGCTCGCCTGGCAGAGACCCTCGGGCTTCAACTCCCAGCCCAACGCGTCGGGCAGCGCGGCGGGGTCGATCAACAGGCGGTCGGCGTCGACAACGGCGTCGATCGTGTGGGTCTCGTCCGTTACGATCGTTGCCTGCATCGCGCGTCCCCCGGGCTCCTGTGAACGACGGTACAACCTCTCGATCGACCGTTGCGATCCGAGCGGCTCGAGTCGACGACCTCCCGGCCCTGCAGGAGATCGAGGTCGAGGCCGGTCGGGCCTTCGCCGATGTCGGCATGGATTCGGTCGCGAGCGACGACGCGTTCCCGCTCGACGTCCTGCTCGCGTACCAGGCGGCCGGGCATGCGTGGGTCGCGGCGGACGATCGCGACGCACCGATCGGGTACCTCGTCGTCGACCTCGTCGACGGGAACGCGCACGTGGAGCAGGTGTCGGTGCGGCCGTCTTTCGGGCGTCGAGGGATCGGACGCGACCTCATCGAAGCGGTGGTGGAGTGGGCGCGGGAGCGCGCGTTGCCCGCGATCACGCTCACGACGTTCCGCGACGTCGCGTGGAACGGGCTGTACTACGCGCGCTGCGGCTTCCGGACGCTCGGTCCCGACGAGATCACTCCGGGGCTCGCCGCGATCCGTCGTCACGAACGCGACCTCGGACTCGACGAGTGGCCGCGCGTCTGCATGCGCCGTGAGGTCGAGCCGCCGCCGACGCGTCGGATCTAAACCGTCGAGCAGGCCCGAATGGCGGCGTCGGCCGCGGTCTTCGTCGCGAGGGTGGCGCCCTTCGCGAGTTGCATCATGCGCGGGATGCGCTGCGGATGCTTGAGGAAGTAGCGCATGATGGCCGGCGGGTTCGGTGTGCCGTCCTGGTTGCTGAGCTTGAAGACTTCTTCGTCGACGCTGCCGTCCGTGGCCCGGTCGCTGATCGCGCGGAACACCGACCACGGAATCCCGCGCCGCTCGCACGACTGCGCGATGGCCGCGGTCTCCATGTCGAGTGAGACCACTCCCTGTGCGCGTAGCCCGGCGACGACATCGAGGTCGGTGTTGAGCACGTCGGTCGTCCACATCTTCCCGTGCGCGGCGCCGCCACCGAGCGGCGCGGGGCGGTGCTCCGACCCGGTCGCGCTGTCGACCACGACTTCGGGGAGGATCAGCGTCCCGATCGGCGTCTCGTTCTCGACCGCGCCGGTGATGCCGAACACGACGACCCGCTCGACCTCGACGGCGTCGAGCAGGCGCTCGGTCGCGGCGGTCGCGAGCTTCGTGCCCATCCCGGTGACGACCGCGACGACGTCACGCCCACCCAGCCGTCCCGCCTGCATCTCGACCGCGGCGACCGTCGTCTTCTGCAGCCCCAGCTGCTTGACGAGCGGCTTGAGCTCCATCGGCATCGCGCAGATGAATGCGACACGACCCGACTCGGGAGAGGTGTTCACGCCGTGATGTTAGGGCGCGAGACTCATCGGATGATCAAGATCGTCTTCTGCCTCCGCCGCCGCCCCGACCTCTCGCGCGAAGAGTTCCAGACCTATTGGCGGTCCACGCACGCTCCGTTGGTGAAGGCGCACGCCGACGCGCTCGGTATCCGCCGCTACGTGCAGGTCCACTCGATCGACGACGCGATCAGCCTCGCGGTCGCGGGTTCGCGCCACTCGCCCGAGCCGTTCGACGGCGTGGCCGAGCTGTGGCTCGACAGCCTCGACGCACTGATGGCGTCCGGCGGCAGCGACGCGGGGCGCGCCGCGGCCGCCGCGCTCCTCGAAGACGAACGCCGCTTCATCGACTTCGAGCACTCACCGCTCTTCCTGGCCGAAGAGAACGTCGTCATCTCGTAGATCACATGTTGCCCGGGGTCGCGACGCCGACCTCGTAGGCGATCATCACGAGCTGCGCGCGGTCACGTGCGTCGAGCTTCGTGAGCAGCCGGCTCACGTGCGTCTTCGCCGTCGCGTGCGACATGAACAGCTCGGCTGCGATCTCCGCGTTCGAGAACCCGCGCGCGACCGTCACGAGCACTTCCATCTCGCGTTCGGTCAGCGTCTCGAGCGCGCGGTTCGGCGGCGAGGTCGTCGCGGCGGGTTGGGCCACGAACTGCTCGATCAGGCGCCGGGTGATGCGGGGCGCGAGGAGCGCTTCACCCTCGGCGAGCACGCGCACGGCGGAGAGCAGCTCCTCGGGGTGGGTGTCCTTCAGCAGAAACCCGCTGGCTCCCGCGCGCAGCGCCTGGAAGACGTACTCGTCGAGATCGAAGGTGGTGAGGATCAGCACGCGGGTCTCGGGGAGCTCCGCGGTGATGATGGCCGTGGCTTCGAGGCCGTCCATCTCCGGCATGCGGATGTCCATGAGCGCAACGTCGGGCCGCTCGGCGCGCGCCAGATCGACCGCCTCGCGCCCGTTCGCGGCTTCGCCGACCACCTCGATGTCGTCGGCCGACCGCAGCAACACCGCGAACCCGCTGCGCACGAGGGCCTGATCGTCGGCGACCGAGACACGGATCATTGCGAAGCGCCGTTCACTCGGTCGCACCGTACGGGAGGTACGCGCTCACGCGGTATCCGCCGCCGTTGCGGGGCCCGGTCTCCAGCGCACCGCCGTAGACCGCGACGCGCTCGCGCATGCCGACAAGCCCATGACCGCCGGGTGTGGCGCGCGCGTTCACACCGCGCCCGTTGTCGCTCACCTCGAGCCGGATCGCCCCCGGCTCGTAGGTGACGGTCACGTGCGCGGTGGCCGGGCCTGCGTGCTTCAACACGTTCGTCAAGCCTTCCTGCACGATCCGGTACGCAGTGAGATCGACACCGGCCGGGATCTCGATGGCGTCACCGTTGCGCCGAATCTCCACCGGGAGTCCCGCGCCGGCGAGATCGTCGACCAGTCGAGGCAGGTCGGAGAGCCCGGGCGCGGGCGCGTGGTCGGCGCCGTCGTTGTCGCGCAGGACTCCGAGCAGGCGCCGGATCTCGGTCAGCGTCGACCGGCTCGTCGTCGCGATCGCGGCGAGCGCGCGCTTCGCCTCGACCGGGTCGGTGTCGATCACGTGCTCACCGACCCCGGCCTGCACCGCGATGACACCCATTGAATGCGCGACGACATCGTGCAGCTCCTGCGCGATGCGCAACCGCTCGTCGGCCACCGCGCGCTTAGCTTCCTCGTCGCGCTCGCGAACCAACGATGCCGCGCGCTGCTCGAGCTGATCGGTGTAGAGGCGCCGATTGCGCACGGTCGACCCGAAGAGGTACGCCGCGAGATAGATCGAGCTCGTGAGCGCGAGGCTGACCCCGGTCGTGTCGGGGAGGCCGACGATCGCAGTGATCAGCAGGCCGGTCCCGACGCTGAGGAGCGCAACGGTTCGCTGATATCCGTCGCAGTGCGATCCGACGGTGAACACGCCGACCAGCAGCATCTGCGACTGCACATTCGCGTCGTAGCGCAGGGTGAGCAGGAGCACGAGCGCCACCGTGTTGATCATCATCACTACGAGCGGGGCTCGGCGGCGCACGAAGTAGGGAAGCGAGCAGCACAAGGAAAGGACGAGGCTGAGCGCGTCGGGCGACTTGTAGAGGTGTCGGGGGTCCTTCGCGAAGGCCAGGGCCACGAAGCCGAGAACCGTGAACGCGATCCCCAGCAGCGCGTCGATCGCGCGCGGATCGATTGCGCGCAACCACTGCATGAAGCGGGCGAGGCGCGGGGCCGGGATGTCCACGCAGTCAACGTAACCGCAGCTCACGGCGGTGACATCGGGCTGGAGGTGGAGGCCCGCGTACATCTCCAGACGTACGCGGCGCGTCGCGCGGGCGGTTTTCGTTAGCCGAGAAGCCGACGGGGGAAGCGCCGCGCGGGCGATGGAACGGGCCGGTGAATCGCGCATCGTGGATCTCACCAACCACGGCCCGGCACTCGGGCTCACAGCCAAGGAGACCGTTCGATGGGGATCACACTCACCCGCCACCACCAGCCCGAGTCGCCGGCACACGATCACGGCGTCGCGGCGAGGGCGATCGACACGACCAAGGTCTACGGACGCGGCGAAGCCGAAGTCCGTGCGCTCGACGGCGTCACCGTCGACTTCGCCGCCGGTCGCTTCACCGCGATCATGGGCCCGTCGGGCTCGGGCAAGTCGACCCTCATGCACTGCCTCGCCGGGCTCGACTCACTGACGAGCGGCTCGGTCTGGATCGGCGACACCGCGCTCGGTGCGCTCTCCGACAAGCACCTGACCCGGCTCCGTCGTGACCGCATCGGGTTCATCTTCCAAGCGTTCAACCTGCTGCCGACGCTGAGCGCAGCCGAGAACATCACGCTGCCGTTGAAGCTGGCCGGTCGCAAGCCCGACCGCGAGTGGTTCGACACCGTCGTCGAGACCGTCGGCCTCGCGAACCGTCTGCAGCACCGGCCGTCGGAGCTCTCCGGTGGTCAGCAGCAGCGGGTTGCCGTTGCGAGGGCGCTCGCGAGCCGGCCGGAGATCATCTTCGCCGACGAGCCGACCGGAAACCTCGACTCCCGCACGGGCGCCGAGATCCTCGCGTTCATGCGTCAGGCCGTGCGCGAGCTCGGCCAGACGATCGTCATGGTCACACACGACCCGGTTGCGGCGTCGTACGCGGACCGGGCCGTGTTCCTGGCCGACGGCCGCATCGTCGGCGAGCTCGTCGACCCCACTGCAGATTCTGTCCTCGACCGCATGCGAAACCTGGAGGCATAGGTCCAATGCTCTCGATCACCGTCAACTCCATCAAGGCCGGCAAGGTTCGCTTCGTGATGACGGCGATCGCCGTGATGCTCGGCGTGGCGTTCATGGCCGGAACCCTCGTCCTGACCGACACCATCAAGAAGTCCTACGACAACGTTGCCGTCAACGTCTACAAGTCGACCGACGCCGTCGTGCGTTCCGACCGCCACGTGAAGAGCGACAGCGGCCAGGACGTGCGGGGCACGATCGACGCCTCGGTGCTCGCAACGGTGCGGGCCGCGAAGGGAGTCGAGGCCGCAGAGCCCCAGCAGCTCGGGGTCGCGGTCGTCGTCGCCCACAACGGCACCCTGCTCGACGCGAACCCGAACCGGTCGATCCCGGTCGCGATTGCGTGGCAGACCAACGCGAAGCTCAACCCGATGGAGCTCGTCTCCGGTCACGCGCCGCGTGGCCCCGACGAGATCGTCATCGACCGTGCCTCGCAGAAGAAGGGCCAGTTCCGGCTCGGTGAGCAGGTCCGCGTGTTGAGCGCGGCCGGCTCGCAGTCGTTCCGCCTGGCCGGCGTCGCCACCTACGGCGGAGCCGACAGCGCGGCCGGTGCCCAGGTCGTGGCGTTCGCGCCGCAGACCGCGGCACGCGTGCTCGGTACGACCGGTCGCTACGACGCCATCCAGGTCGTTGCCGCACCGGGAGTGTCGCAGCACACGGTGGTCTCGAACGTCGAGGCTGCGTTGAACGCATCACCCAAGACGCGTACCGGCGTCGAGGTGATCACGGGTGCGGCCGCGACGGCAGAGTCGAAGAAGGCTGCCGGTGCGTCGCTCCAGTTCATCAACGTCTTCCTGATGTCGTTCGCACTGGTTGCGCTCCTCGTCGGGTCGTTCGTGATCTACAACACGTTCTCGATCACGGTCGCGCAGCGCTCCAAGGAGACCGCGTTGTTGCGGGCGATCGGGGCCCGGCGCAAGCAGGTGACCCGGGCAGTGATGATCGAGGCCGTGTTCACGGGTGTGTTCGCGTCGGCCGTCGGTGTCGTCATCGGCATCGCGACAGCCAACGCCCTGCGCCTCGTGTTGAAGGCCTTCGGGCTCGAGCTGCCGCCCGCCGGTCTGGTGGTCGCGCCGCGCACCATCGTCGTGTCGATGATCGTCGGCATCGTGGTGAC
>JBBSEC010000095.1:0-17589 GCA_038240075.1 Acidimicrobiia bacterium | reverse complement strand
GAGCTGCACCACCGCACTCCTTTCCCATCGACGCCTCGTCAGAAAGGGTTCAGAAATCCGCACTGAATCGTTAACAGTCCCAACACGGACGAGAAATAGCCACTCCTTAGCTTCTGCCCATGATCACACGCCTGAAGCGACTCAAGGAAAAGGATCGGCGCAAGCTGATCGGCGTCATCCTGGCAGGAAAGATGACCGCGGTCGTCCTCCTGCTGGCCGCGATGAAGGGAGTGAGCTGGTACTTCGACTCCGCGGCCGGGGCCGCAACCGGCGCGGTGCAACACCACGCCAACGACTTCGTGAGCCCGATCAACACCGTCTGGGTGTTGGTCACCGCGTTCCTGGTGTTCTTCATGCAGGCCGGGTTCATGGGCCTCGAGGCCGGGTTCGCCCGCTCTCGCGAGACCGTGAACATCCTCATGGAGTGCGTGTTCGACACGTGTCTGTGCGGGCTCCTCTACTGGGCCATCGGGTTCGCGTTCCAGTTCGGTCCCGGCAACGGCCTCATCGGGCACACGTACTTCTTCCTCCACGGCATGACGCCGGCGTACGGAACCACGAGCGTCGCGTTCCTCGCGTTCTGGTTGTTCCAGTTCGCGTTCGCCGACACCGCGTCGACCGTGACCTCCGGCGCGATGGTCGGCCGAACCGGCTTCAAGGGCGACATCCTCTACAGCATCTGCGTGTCGGGCTTCATCTACCCGATCTTCGGACACTGGGTCTGGGGTCCGGGCGGCTGGTTGGAGAACGGCGGCGGCTTCTGGTTCAAGCACTTCGCCGGCGGCGACTTCTTCCGTGACTTCGCGGGCTCGACGGTGGTGCACACGGTCGGCGGTTCGGTTGCCCTCGCCGGTGCGATTGCCCTCGGCCCGCGCCTCGGACGAACGTTCAAGCGTGACGGTGGTGGCCCAATGCCGGCTCACGACCTCACGTGGGGCGCCATTGGTGGTGTGATCCTGTGGTTCGGCTGGTACGGGTTCAACCCGGGTTCGACACTCTCCGCAATGGACTGGGAAGGTATTGGTCGGGTCGCCGCGAACACGACGATCGCCGCATGCGCCGGCGGCATGATGGCGGTGCTGTGGGTGTACCCGAAGACCAAGAAGTGGGACCTCGGGATCTCGGTCAACGGGTTCCTCGGCGGCCTGGTCGCCATCACCGCACCGTGTTACTGGGTTTCGCCATTCGGCGCAGTGATCATCGGGTTGGTCGCCGGCATCGTCGTTCCGCTCGGTATCGATTTCCTCGAACATCTCCGCATCGACGACCCGATCGGAGCAGTCCCGGTCCACATGTTCGCCGGCATCTGGGGCACATTGAGTCTCGGGTTACTCGCAACCGGCCAGTACGGCATACCGACACCCGACGGCGCCGACACGTCGACGACGGTCAAGGGTGTGTTCTACGGAGGCGGGTTCAACCAGTTGAAGGCGCAGTTCGTGGGCAGCGCCACGTGTTGCATCGTCGTCTTCGGTGTCGCCCTGCTGATCATGTTCGCCATCAAGCAGATACGTGGCTCTTGGACGCTGCGGATCGACAAGGACGGCGAGCTCGAAGGACTCGACATCGTGGAACACGGCACGCCGGCGTACCACGTCGAGTTCGGGTACGGCATGAGCTACACGACTCCAACCGGAGCGACCGTCATCGGGGGTGGCAAGCCACTGCCACTAGACCTCGGGTCGGACCAATCGGAAACGCAGAAGGTTTGACGGAGGACCGATGGCTCATCTCGTGACTGCAATCATCAAACCGTTCAAGCTCGAGGAGGTGAAGGACGCGCTCAGGGGCGCCGGCGTCATCGGCCTCACCGTGAGCGAGATCCAGGGCTTCGGCCGACAGGGCGGCAAGACCGAGGCGTTCCGAGGGAACGAGTACAAGGTCGAGTTCGTGCCCAAGGTGAAGCTCGAGGTTCTCGTCGACTCGAACGACCTCGACAAGGTGCTCGAGCTGATCGCGACGAGCGCCCGCACCGGAAAGATCGGGGACGGCAAGATCTGGTCGACACCGATCGACCGACTGCTGCGCATCCGGACCGGCGAGCTCGGCGACGAGGCCTTGTAAGCAGAGGCTGAAACCAAGATCAATTCTCATTCGCACGCCATTGGTAGGGAGCAGCGCCGCTGCTCCCTACCATTGCGTGATGGGCCGGTCGCAACGTCTCCGAATCGCGTGGGGACTCAACGCGGCCCTGGTCGTCGCGCAGGTCGCGGTCGGGATCGGCGCGCATTCGGTCGGGCTCATCGCCGACGCCGGCCACAACCTCACCGACGTCGCCGCGCTCACCCTCTCGATGGTTGCGGTGCATCTCATCGGTCGGCCCGGCAACGACCGGCGCAGCTTCGGCTACCACCGCGGCACGATCCTCGCAGCGCAGGCCAACGCCGCGGCCCTGCTCGTCGTGACCGTGCTGATCGTGTACGAAGCCGTCCGCCGGCTCATCCACCCCGAGGCGATTCACACCGGTCCTGTGATCGTCGTCGCCGTGGCGGCGACCTTCATCAACCTGCTCGCGGCGCGGTTCCTCGACGACCACTCGCACGACCTCAACATGCGGGGCGCGCTGCTGCACATGACCTCGGACGCGCTCACGTCGGCAGGAGTCGCCGCCGCGGCGATCGTCATCGGCGCGACGGGCGGCAACAACTGGCTCGATCCCACGGTCTCGCTCGTCATCGCGCTCGTCATCGCGGTTCGTGCCGTGCAGCTGCTCGGCGCGACCACGAACGTGCTGCTCGAGGCGACGCCGTCGGATCTCGAGCCCGCAAAGCTCGTCGCGGCGATGATCTCGGTGCCCGGCGTCGAGGCCGTGCACGATCTCCACACCTGGAGCCTCTCGTCCGACTACCGGGCGCTCTCGGCGCACATCGTGCTCGAGGGAGAGCCGTCGCTCGCCGACGCGCAACGGACCACCGACGCCGTCAAGCGGGTGGTCGCATCGCAGTTCGGGATCTCCCACGCGACGTTGGAGCCCGAAGCGGATCCCTGCGCCGAAGACCCCTGTTAGCCGCGCCGTTCCGTTCGGCCCCGGATCAGCCCCGGATGGCCGAGGCCGCAGCCAGCACCGCGAGCACGATCAGCACGCCAGCCATGATCCGCCGCAGCACGATCACGTTGATGAAGCGCATGAGGCTCTGACCGCCGACGACCGCGATGAGCGCCACCGCCCACAACGCCGCCACCGCGCCAAGGCCGACCGAGAGCGGCGAGTGGTAGTGCGCGGCGAGGTTGGCCGTGAGGATCTGCGTGAGGTCGCCCCACTCCGCGACGAAGATCACGACGAACGCGGTCGTGACGACCTGACGGTGCGTCGCGGCCTCGCGCTCGACCAGCTCCACCTCGTCGTCGTTCTCGAGCAGCGCGAAGACCGCGCCCGCGAGGAACAGGGCGGCCACCACGCCCTCGAGCGCGCGGTGCGGGATCAAATGGAACAGACCGACACCGATCGTGATCGCGATGACCACGTGCACGAGGAACGCGGCGGCCGCGCCGAGCCACACCGCGCGGGGATGGCCGCGCGTCGCGAGCACGAGCGACGCGAACATCGTCTTGTCGGGAAGCTCGCCGAGAAAGATCACGGGAAAGACCGCGAGCACGATCGACAGTTGCACGGGTGCGAACCTACGGGATGAGCGACCATCCGAGTGCGCCGAGGTACTCGGCCGTCGCGACGGCCATGATGGCGAAGCTCGCCGGCACCGATCCGTGGAGATACGCGATCGTGAGCCCCGCCCAGACGGCGAACACCGACAGGGCGGCCGCGAGCAGCAGACCGCGCCACGGCCGATCGGTCAGCCGTTGTGCACTCGCGGCGGGCGCCGCGACCAGGCCGACGAGGAGGAGCGCGCCCACCGCCTGCGTGGCCTCGGCAGCCGTCACGCCGACGAGGACGAGGAACCCCACGCCGAGCAGCCGCACCGGGACGCCGCGCGCAGCCGCCACGGCCTCGTCGACGCTCGCGAACAGCAGCGGACGGCCGGCGCCGAGCACCGCGGCGCACGCGATCACGCCGACGATCGCCGCGACGACGGCCTGGCCGCCGCTCAGGCCGAGGATCGACCCGAAGAGCACGTTCACGCTGGCCGATCCGTTGCCCGTTCCCGACGCGGAGGTGGTGAACAACGTCTGGAACAGCACACCGAGACCGAGCACCCACATGAAGACCATGCCGATCACGACGTCGTCGGCGCGACCGCGCGGGCCGAGCAGGCCCATCCCGGCGGCCACCGCGATCGTCACGACGAACAATCCGAGCCGGAGGTCGACGCCGAGCGCGAGCGCGCCGAGCGCGCCCGTGAACGCCGCGTGACTCAGCGCGTCGCCGCTGAACACCTGGCTGCGCAGGACCACGAAGTAACCGACGAGCCCCGATGCGGCCGCGATCGCGGTGCCCGCTACGAACGCGTTGCGCATGAACGGGTGCGCGAGCATCTGCGCGAATCCGGTGCCGGTGGCTAGGAACACAGTCATCGCAGCAACTCGACCAGTTGACGTGCGAGGACGAATGCGATGTACCCACTGAATGCAACCGTGGTGATCAAGAACCCAATCGGAAGAGTGGGATAGAAGTAGCCGATCCCGAGGCCCAGCCACGTGATCGCAAGGCCGACCGCGATCGACACACCCAGACCCAGCACCGGCCGGGCGGTCACGGTCTGCGCGGTCGCGGCCGGCGCGACGAGCAGCGCGAACACGAGCAGTGAGCCAGTGATCTGGCTCGCCTCCGCGACCGCGACGCCGAGCACAACCAGAAACGTCACCGACAACAGGCGTACCGGGACACCGCGCGCCCGCGCAACGTCGGGGTCGACCGATGCGAACAGGAGCGGCCGGGCCACGACGGAGACAACGACCAACGCGGCCGCGCCGACAACGAGCAAGGTCACGACCTGCGTGTCGGTCACGCCGAGGAACGTGCCGAACAACAGTGCGTTGAAACCGTTCGCGAACCCGCCGTAGAGCGACGCGAAGAGGAAGCCGCACGCGAGCGCGAAGGCCTGCAGCGTGCCGATCGCGGCCGACTCGTCGTGATAGCCACGCGCGCGTCGCGTCGGGATGGCGGCGATGACGAGCGCGGCGGCGATGCAGAACGCGAAGTAACCCCAGACGGCCGAGAGCCCGAGCCAGATCGCGCCGGCCGCGCCCGGGAAGCCGACGACCGACAGCGTGTGACCGGCGAACGTCTCGCGCCGCAGCACCATGAACCAGCCGATCCCCGCCGCGACGATCGCGACGATCGTGCCCGCACGGAACGCGTTCACCATGAAGTGGAACGCGAGCGCGTTGCGGACGTCGTCGATCAGGTTCCACGTGAGCCGGCCGTTCACGTCAGTGAGCAGCATGACCGTGCCCGTGGTGCATCTCCGGGTGATACGTCGCGGCCTCCGGGTGACCGACGACCACCAGCCGCCCGTCGGAGGCGTGCAGCACCTCGATCGGAGTTCCGTACAGGCGGCTCAGCGTCTCGGTCGTGATGACATCGCGCGGAGCGCCGCACGCGGCCCCGCCGCCCGCGAGGTACACGACCCGGTCGAGAAACCCGAGGATCGGATTGACGTCGTGGGCAACGATCATCACCGTCACCCCCTGATCGCGGCAGATGCGCTCGATGAGCCCGGCGACCCCGGCCTGGCTGGGCAGATCGAGGCTGTCGAGGGGCTCGTCGAGCAGCAGCAACGCGGGATCGCGCGCGAGCGCCTGCGCGATCAGGAGCCGTTGCTGCTCGCCGCCGGAGCACTCGCCGATCGGGCGGTGCGCGTAACCGGTTGCACCGACCATCTCGACCAGCTCGCCGACCCGCGCGGTCGCGTCGCGGCGTGCGCGCGTGCGCCACGGGAGCGGGACACCCCAGTGGTCGCCGTCGAGGCCGAGTCGCACGATGTCGACGCCGCGGATGCGCAGGCTCGGGTCGAAGCTCCGGCGCTGGGGCAGGTAACCGATCTCGTGCCCGGCGGACGCGGCCGGGCGTCCGAGGACCCGGATCTCGCCGGCACGGACCGGGATGAGCCCGAGCAGCGCCTTCAACAAGGTCGACTTCCCGGTCCCGTTCGGGCCGAGCACCGCAACGAACTCTCCCGGCGCGACCTCGAGGTTGACATCACGCCAAACGGTGCGACCACCGATCGCCACTTCGACGCCCTGCAGTGAGATCGCGGATTCGGTTGTCACCATCGCCTCGCAATCACGTGTGCCCGGTCGCGAGCGCCAGCGCATCGCGTAGGCGGCGCAGCGCGTTCACCTGCCACGCCTGGAATGTCGCGCCTGCCGGCGTCAGCGTCTCGGTGACGGTCACGACCGGGATGTGACGGGATCGCGCGGCGTCGACGAGCCGCTGCACATCGGGTGTCGCGTTCTGGCTGTTATAAACGAAGACCTTGATCGCAAGGTCGGTGATCTGTTGATTCGCGAGCGCGGTGTCGCGTGCCGTGGGCTCGTTGCCTTCCGCGATCGCGTCCAGGAAGGACTCGGGCGTCTTCATCGTGAGACCCAACGCGGCCACGAGCGGCGACACGATGCTCTCGGAGGCTCCGACCGGAGCTCCTGCGTAGCGCTGCCGGATCTGCGCGACGAGGGCGTGGTAGTCGGCCAGGCCCGTCGTCTCGAACGTCTTCCGGCGCGCCGCGAAGTAGGAACCATTGGAGGGGTCGAGCCGCGCAAGTTCGGAGGAGACGCGAGCGACGAACCGCTCGACGGAGTCGGGCGAGTACCACTGGTGCGGGTTCCCGCCGACCTTGACGCCGACGAGCACGCCCACATCGAGCACGCGGCGGCCGGGGCTGGGATCGGCATCGAGCAGCTTCTGCGCCCACGTGTCGTAGCCGATGCCGTTGACGATCACGAGGCCTGCGGAAGCCACCTCGCGCGCGTCCTGCGGCGTCGCTTCGTAGTCGTGCGGATCGGTCGCGGGATTCGTGATGATGCTGGTCACGTCGGCGCGATCGCCGGCGAGCTGGGAGGTGATGCTCCCCCAGAAGTTCTCGGCCGCGACCACCTGCAGGCGCCCGCCCACCGTGCCGCGCGGCCCACCGGTCGAGCACGCCGCGAGGACAACGCCGGCGACCACGAGCGCGACTCCAGGTCGGCGAAGCATCGCTCCAACTTAGACTGAGACTCATTCTCGCAACAAGTCCGAACCGACCGTCACCTTTCTGCCCGCCGCAGCGTTTACCTCTGTGACGCGGCGGATCTCATTGATCGCGAGCGGGACCCCGGGAGCGCTCGCCACCCGGGATCCCGCTCGCAATTTCTCTCGTCGTGTCCGCATGGGATGCGCCGTTGGGTCGCGCACTCGTCACGGTTGTTGCGCCCACTCCATCAAGCCGTAGCCGTGCAGCAGTTCCGGTCCAATAGATTCGCTGCATGCGAGAGAATGGGTTGCGGGAGGCGTGGGCGAACGATCGAGCGGCGCTGGGCGCATGGCTGACGATTGCGAGCGGCTTCTCCGCCGAGATCATGGCGCACGCCGGCTTCGACTGGGTGTGCGTCGACATGCAGCACGGCGTCATCGACTACCAGCAGATGGTCGGGATGCTGCAAGCCGTCTCCTCCACCGCCGTGACACCGCTCGTGCGCGTGCCGTGGAACGAGCCCGGCATCATCGGCAAGACGCTCGATGCCGGTGCGCGTGGCGTCATCATCCCAATGGTCAACACGCGCGCCGACGCCGAGCGCGCAGTCTGGTCATGCCGCTACGCGCCCGTCGGCGGCCGCAGCTACGGCCCGTTGCGCGCGAACTACTACGCCGGTTTCGACTACTTCGAGCACGCCAACGACGACGTGCTGTGCATCGTCATGATCGAAACCCGCGACGCCGTCGGGCGCGTCGACGAGATCCTCTCGGTCCCCGGCATCGACGCGGTCTACATCGGTCCGGCCGACCTCAGCATCACGCTCGGGCTTCCCCCCGCACCCGATCACGACGCCGCGAGCTTCACCGACGCGATCGCCACGATTCTGGCTTCGTGCCTCGCGCACGGCGTCGTCCCCGGCATCGCCGGCAACCAGAAGACGGCACCGAAACGGGTGAAACAGGGCTTCAAGCTCGTGGAGGTCGCCTCGGACGCCCGTCTGCTCGGCGTGGGTGCCGGCGACGCGCTGCGCGACGTCGCACCCGACGGGACCGCGACCTCCAAGTCGGCCTACCTGTGAGCGCACCGGCCGCACCGAAACCGAGGATCGTCAGCGCGGTGGCGCTCGCATCCCCGCACCTCGAGCGGTTCGACGAGTGGGAGCTCGTCGTCGTCGACTTCGCGCGGGCGAGCCCCGCCGATCTCGCCGCCGCATTGAAGGACGCGGCCGGCCTGCTCGTCACCTCCCATGTCGCCCTCGACGCGGCGACGCTCGAGCTCGCGCCGCAGTTGCAAGCCATCAGCACGGTGAGCGTCGGGTTCGATCACATCGACCTGACCGTTGCCGGCGGGCGCGCGATCACGGTCACGACCACGCCGGTGCTGAGCGACGCGGTCGCCGACCTCACGATCGCGCTCATCATCATGGTGGAGCGCCGGCTCCGCGAGGCCGTCGACGACATCGGCCGCGGGGTGTGGAGCACCGCGCGCCTGGGCTCCGATGTTCGTGGGAAGCAGCTGCTGCTGATCGGGTTCGGTCGCATCGGGCGCGAAGTCGCGGCTCGCGCCCTGGCGTGCAAGATGCAGGTCTGTGTTTTCGATGTGCGCCCCGACCTCGAACCGATGGCCGGCGTCGAGCGCGTCGCCACGCTGGCCGACGGCCTCGCCCGCGCCGACGTCGTGTCGGTGCACGTCGACCTCAACCCCGCGACCCGACACCTGCTCGACGACACCGCGTTCGCCGCGATGAAACCCGATGCCATCGTCATCAACACGGCGCGCGGTGGCGTGATCGACCAGGCCGCCCTCACGCGCGCGCTGCTCGAGCATCACATCGGTGGCGCCGGCCTCGACGTGCTCGAGGACGAACCCCCGGCACCGGACGATCCGCTGCTGGCGCTGCCGAACGTCGTCGTGCTCCCGCACATCGGCTCGGCAACCACCGAGACCCGGCGGGCGATGCTCGACTGCGCAGTCGAGAACCTCGTCGCGTGCATGCGGGGCGAGACCTGCCGGCACGCGTTGCCGATCAGCTAGCCGCGAACCGGGCGCACCGTCGCGACCGCGCGCGCGACGACGCGGTCGTGGCCGACATCGCGGACCTCCACCGCCACAACGGAACCATCGGCGCGCTCCCCCAGCACCGACGCGCTCGCGCGGACCGGACCGACGCGCGCCGGCGCGAGATAGTGCAGTGCGACGTCGCCCGTCTCCACCGGGACGTCGGAGTGGGCCTGGATCGCGCGCTCGACCGCGACGTCGACGAGCGACGCGGTGACGCCGCCGTGCACGATTCCCCACGGGTTGCGCACCGCATTCGAGACATCGAGCTCGACGACACCCGATGCGGCACCCGCGACGTCGCGGATACCGAGCCACTCCACGATCCGCGGCAGCGGGCCCTCCGGGGGCGGCGACTGCATGTGCGCGGGTCGCGCCCACTGCGGCGGTCCGCCCTCGGGGATGAGGACGGCAGAAGTGAGCACCGCGTCGGCAACGATCGCGCCGCTCGAACCGGCGTCGGTGACGCGCACGTCGGTGACGATCGCGGCGCGTCCGGCGCGCAACACCGTGCTGCGCAGCTGCAGCGGACCCGCGGCGCGGTGCGGAGTCAACGTGATGGTGAGGTTCGTCGAGACCACCCAGCCCTCGGGGAGCGCCGCGAGCCCCGCGCAGAAGCCGCCGACGTTGTCGCAGAGCATCAGGAGCGCACCCGTGCGAACACCACCGCTGTCCGCGCGGAGATGGTCGGGCAACAGAGAAGTCGCCTCACCGATGACCTCGCCCGCCTGCCAGTCGCCGACCTCGCGCAGATCCACACCCGCGTAGCGCGCGACGCTGCGACCCTCGTCACTGATCTTCATGAGCACCGATCTCCATCAGCGCGCACCCGGGCCGGAGGCGACAACACGACCAACCGTGGTACGCCGATCGGCACCGTCGTCGAAGAGCTCGACGCGCGCGCTCCCCCACTGCTCCGCGACTCCGAGCACCTCGACCGCGGATCGGATCGGTCCCTCGCGGGCGAGCGCGAGATACGAGAGCTGCATTCCGACCGGCGCAAGCGGTCGTCCGGCTGCATGCGAGAGCGCGAGCTCCGCGGCCCGCTCCACCATCGTGGCGACCGCGCCGCCTTGCACCGCGCCCAGCGAGTTCTCGACGTAGCCGGTGGGGTAGAGCGCGACATGGCCGCGCGCGGCGTCGACCGTGCGGAGACCGAACGCGTCGAGCGCGGGTTGCGTGAACCCCGAAGTCGTGCCCGCGATGAACGATTGCGGGCCGGTCGCGCGGTCGTCGGGCATCACCGGGTTGCTGTCGCGGCGGGGCAACACTGCGAACGTCATCGTCGCGATCCCGAGCGGCGCGCCGGTGCCCTCCGCCGCCAGGTCGACCGACAACACGACGGTCGAGCGCCCGGCCCGCAGCACCCGGCCGCTCGCGTCGACGGCGGTGAGACCCGTGAGGGTGCCGAAGATCTGCAGATCGAGGTCGGCCGTGGCGATCCAGCCCGGCGCGGCGGCGTACGCGGCGAGGCCGCCGCCGATCGCGTCGACGAGGGTCGCGAGGATGCCCGCACGGACGCGTCCGTGGTCGTCGAGCAGCGCGTCGACCACCGGGAGCCGGCCCGCGCTCGTGCCGTCCTCGTGATGCTCGACCGTCAGCGCGAGGTCGCGCAGCATGTGCTGCGCCGGTGGATACGAAGCCGAGACCACCATTGGGTGAGTAGCGGAGTCAGCGACGGTCGGCGTCGCGGTCGGGGGCGGCGTCGAGGTCGAGCCCGAGCATCCGGATCGCGTTGCCCCGCGCCAGCTTGTAGATGACGTCGTCGGGGAGGTGGCCCATGAGGTCGATGGCGACGGCCTTCGTGTTCGGCCACGTCGAGTCGGTGTGCGGGTAGTCGGTCTCGAAGGTCGTGTTGTCGACGCCCACCTTGTCGAGCGAGTCGATGCCGTGACGATCGCGGAAGAAGCAGCCGAACACCTGGCGGTAGTAATACGTCGACGGCGGCTCGGGAACGATGTCGCGCACGCCTCCCCACGCCCGGTGCTCGACCCACACGTCGTCGGCCCGTTCGAGGATGTATGGGATCCAGCCGATCTGGCCTTCGGAGTACGCGAGCTTCAGGTTCGGGTGGCGCACGAGCACGCCGGAGAACAGGAAGTCGGTGAGCGACGACATCGCGTTCCCGAAGCTCAGCGTCGCCTGCACCGCCGGCGGCGCGTCGGGCGAGGTCGCCGGCATCCGCGACGACGAGCCGATGTGCATGCACACGACCGTCTGCGTCTCCTCACACGCGGCGAAGAACGGGTCCCAGTAGCCCGAGTGGATGCTGGGGAGGTCGAGGTTCGGTGCGATCTCGCTGAAGCAGACGGCTCGCACACCGCGCGCCGCGTTTCGTCGCACCTCGGCGGCCGCGAGCTCGACGTCCCAGAGTGGGATCAGGCACAGCGGCACGAGACGGCCGCCACTGTCGCCGCACCACTCCTCGACCATCCAGTCGTTGTACGCGAACACGCACGCGAGCGCGAGCTCCTTGTCATCGGCTTCGAGAAACGTCTGCCCGCAGAAGCGAGGAAACGTCGGAAAGCAGAGCGACGACTCGACCCAGTTGAGCTCGTTGTCCTCGACGCGGGCCTTCGGCTCGTAGCAACCCGGCCGCATCTCGTCGTAGGTGATCGGAACGAGGCCCATGTCGTCGCGATCGAAACCGACCGCCGCGACGTGACGCTTGTGCGGATACATGGTGCCCTCGTAGAACCAGATGTCGCACGGCGGGCCGTCGCCGGTGAGCGTGTACTCGTAGCGGGTGCCCCCGACGAACTTCAGTCCGCCCAGCCCGTGCCGCTCGACGCGCGGACCCCGATCGGCCAGCTTCGACGGAAGCCAGTTCTGGAACAGGTGCGCGGGTTCGACGACGTGGTCGTCGACACTGACGATCTTGGGGAAATCGGCGCCAGAGCTCACTTGGCTCAGTTTCCCATCAGACCTGACGGGTCGTCACATTGCGTCGTAAGATCCGCCGTCGTGTGGCTGGTCGGCTTCCGAGACCTGCAGTGGCGTCGGAAGCGGTTCTTCATCGCGGTCCTCGCGACGGCCCTCCTCTTCTCGGTGACGCTGCTGCTCTCCGGTATCAGCGCGTTCTTCCACAACGAGACCAAACGGACGATCCGCGAGCTCGACGTCGACGCCTGGATCGTGCCCACGGGCACCACCGGACCGTTCACGAGCGCAACGCTCTTTCCGGCAGCGGTCGGCACGCAGGTCGCCCGGGTCGCGGGCGTGAGGCGCGCGGATCCGATCCTCTTGTTCCGCGAGACGGTCCTCGTCCCGAAGCCGAAGTCGCTCAACATCATCGGCTACGCGCCCGGCGGCGTCGGCCAGCCGCGCGTCACGCACGGCCGCCTGCCGCGCGCGCCGCACGAGATCGTCGTCGACACGTCGTTCCATCAAGGCATCGGGCATACGTTCACGCTCGGAAAGGAGCCGTACCGCGTCGTCGGGACGGTGTCGGGCATCACCTACTTGGGCGGCTCGTCCGCCGCGTTCATCTCGGCCTCCGACGCGCAGAGCCTGTTGGTGAACGGTTCACCGCTCGTGACCGCGATCGTGACGCGTGGTGTTCCGACCGGCCCGTTGCCCGCGGGCTACGTCTCGCTCACGAACGCCACCGTGCGGTCCGACCTCGCGCGTCCGATCGCCAGCGCCGCGAGCACCATCGGATTCCTCAACATTCTCCTGTGGATCATCGCGGCCGTGATCATCGCCGCGATCCTCTACATGTCGGCGCTCGAACGGGTTCGCGAGTTCGCGGTCATCAAGGCGATGGGCGCCGCGAACGGGTTTGTCGTGGCCGGGCTCGCGTCGCAGGCGGTGGTGCTCTCGGTCGCCGCGGCGATCGTCGCGTTCGCACTCGCGTTACTGATCGCGCCGACGGTTCCGCTCTCGGTCGAGATCCCTCCCGCCGCGTACCTCGAGCTGCTCGTGGTCTCCGTCACGGTCGGGATCATCGGCAGCCTTGCCGGGTTGCGGCGGGTCCTCACCGTCGATCCCGCGGTCGCGTTCGGCGGCGCGTGATGAGCCCTGAGACGACCGCGCGCCCGGAGCGCGCGCACGCCGCGCTCGACATCACCGACCTCACGGTCGAGTACCAGAGCGGCGACTATGTCGTCCGCCCGCTCGACAAGTTCACGACCCGCCTCGAATCGGGCGAGCTCGTGCTCCTCCTCGGCGCGAGCGGGTGCGGCAAGACGACGCTCTTGTCGGCACTGGCGTCGATCCTCACTCCGACGAGCGGGTCGATCCGGCTCGGCGACCTCGAGGTCATCGGCCTCAAGCGCGCGGCGCTCACCCGCTACCGGCGCGAGACCGTCGGGGTCGTGTTCCAGGCGTTCAATCTGGTGGCGAGCCTCTCCGCGCTCGAGAACGTGATGCTGCCGATGCGTGCCGCGGGCATCTCGGCGCGCGCCGCGCGTGCCCGTTCGCTCGAGCTGCTCGAGCAGGTCGGGCTGGGCGAACGCACGGGCCACAAGCCGGGCGGCATGTCGGGCGGTCAGCAGCAGCGCGTCGCGATCGCACGCGCGCTCGTGCACGACCCGGTGCTGGTATTGGCCGACGAGCCGACCGCGCACCTCGACTACATCCAGGTCGACGGCGTGATCCGTCTGCTGCGTGAGCTCGCACAGCCCGGCCGGATCGTCGTCGTGGCGACGCACGACGACCGGATGGTGCCCCTCGCCGACCGCGTGATCGAGCTGAGCGCGCACGCCGCGGCCGATTCGGGACCACCGGTGCGGGTCCCGGTCACGGCGGGTCAGGTGCTGTTCCGTCAGGGTGAACCGGGCGACCGCGTCTACGTCACCGAGCAGGGTGAGATCGAGCTCGTCCGCGCGCTCGCCGACGGGAGCGAGGAGCTGCTCGCGGTCTCCGTGGCCGGAAAGTACTTCGGTGAGCTCGCACCGCTGTTCGGGCTCCAACGTGCCGCGACCGCGCGGGCACGCGTCGACTCGGTGGTCATGTCGTACTCGATCCGCGACTTTCGGGCGACGGTCCAACCCGGCTCCGTCGCCGACCTCATCGCCAAGGACGCCGGCGCCGACTGAGACCGCGCCGTCCGCCCCCCGCCCCCCGCCCGCCGCGCGCCTCCGCCCGCCCCTGCCCGCCGCCTTGGTACTGCACCGATGACGCATACGACATAGGTGCAGTACCAGGGACCTGGCGAGCGACGCGCGCCATGCCGTCACCCGCGCGGGTTGAGCACCTTCCCGCTGAAGCCGAACGGAAGGGTCGCAGAGATCGATCTCACGCGAACCATTCCGGGGAAGCCAAAACTCCCCACCTAGGCGAGTGCGCTGGTGTCTGACGGCGGTCCGCGGGGGTGCGTGGTCCGACGCGCGCATCGCATGCGTGACGAACGTCGGACCACGGAGCGGGAAACGCCGACCGGTGAGGGCGGGACGGCCGGTCGTAATCTGAACCGGATGGTCGAATACGCGGACGATCCCCGCTCCGAGCTGGATCGCAAGGCCGAGCAGCTCAAGTGGTGCGCGGCGCTCGAGACGATCTCCTACGTCTTCCTGTTCCTCTTCTGGGCGATCCTCCACAACGCAATCGGGATCAAGGTCATGGGGTTCTTCCACGGCTGGATCTTCCTTGCCTTCGCCACGATGATCATCTTCATCGCGAAGCCCATGCACTGGACGTGGAAGTTCGTCGCGGTCGCGCTGCTCACCGGCCCGCTCGGCGCGATCCTCGTCTACGAGCGCATCCGCCGCGAGGGCGCGCCGCAGCCGGTGCCGACGCGGTGAGGTTGGCGGCGAGTCACCACTTCACCGCGTCGATCGCCGAAGTCGGCGCCGCGATGGGCGACCCCGCGTTCTACGCCGAGCTCCGCCTTCCCGACGTCGAGCCGCCGGAGCTCGTCTCCCGAGAGGCCGACGGCGAGCGCGTCGACGTGCACGTGCGCTTCACCTACACCGGGAAGCTCGACCCGATCGCGCGCCGCATCGTCGGTCACGACCACGTCTCGTGGGTGCAGCAGCTGCAGATCGACCCCTCGACGGCATCGGCCGCGCTGCAGGTGGTTCCCGCGGTCGGCATGGTGCCCGTCACGTGCACCGGGACATTCACGCTGCGCGACGAAGGCGACGGCTGCGTCCGCACGCTCGACGGCGACCTCCGCATCAAGGTCCCGATCATCGGCTCCCGCGCGGAGAAGTCGCTCGCGCCCGGCATCCTCCGCCGCCTCGACATCGAAGCCGAAGCGCTGAACGCGTTCCTCGCGAAGTAGCGAACACCGTTCGCTGGTCTGCGTTTGTCGCGCATACGCAACAAATGCAGACCAGGGACCGCGTGGGAGGCGCCGCGGCTGCGTCAGCCGGTGGCGGCGCGGGTGGCGTTGCTGCGCTTGCGGCCGCGGATGGCGCGGTCGAGAACCGTCTTGCGCAGGCGAACCGTGTCGGGTGTGACCTCGACGCACTCGTCGTCGGCGATGAACTCGAGCGCCTGTTCGAGCGTGAGGTCGGTCGGCGTCGTGAGCCGCTCGGTGTCGTCGGACGCCGACGCGCGCATGTTGGTGAGCTTCTTCTCGCGCGTCGGGTTCACGTCCATGTCTTCGGAGCGTGAGTTCTCGCCGACCACCATGCCTTCGTAGACCTCGATCCCCGCGCCCATGAACAACGTGGAGCGTTCCTGCAGCGACATGAGCGCGAAGTTCGTGGTGTACCCACGCCGGTCGGACACGAGGCTGCCGGTGCGACGCGTGCGCAGCGGTCCGCACCACGGGCCGTAACCCTCGAACACGTGGTGGAGGATGCCGGTTCCGCGCGTCTCGGTCATGAACTCCGTGCGGAACCCGATGAGCCCGCGCGCGGGCACGACGTACTCGAGCCGGGCCCAGCCGGTGCCGTGGTTGCTCATCGTGACCATCTTGCCCTTGCGGACGCCGAGCAACTGGGTGACCGCGCCGAGGTGCTCCTCGGGTACGTCGATCGACACGCGCTCGAACGGTTCGTGCACGTGGCCGTCGACGTCGCGCGTCACGACCTGCGGCTTGCCCACCGTGAGCTCGAAACCTTCGCGACGCATGATCTCGATGAGCACCGCGAGTTGCAGCTCACCGCGACCCTGCACTTCCCATGCGTCGGGACGCTCGGTCGTCAACACCCGCAGCGAGACGTTGCCGACCAGCTCCTGATCGAGCCGGCTCTTCACGAGCCGAGCCGTGATCTTGTTACCCGACTGCCCCGACAGGGGCGAGGTGTTGATGCCGACCGTCATGGCCAGGCTGGGCTCGTCGACGGTGATCACGGGCAGCGGACGGGGGTCGTCGGGGTCGGCGAGGGTCTCGCCGATCGTGACCGTGTCGATACCGGCGATCGCGATCAGCTCACCGGGACCGGCCTCCTCGGCCGGCACACGATCGAGACCGCGGGTCACGAAGAGCTCACCGAGCTTCACGCGTTCGATCGTGCCGTCGACCTTGCACCACGCGACGGTGTGGCCCTTCTTGATCGTGCCCTGCTGCACGCGGCACAGCGCGAGGCGTCCGAGGTACGGCGACGCGTCGAGGTTGGTGACGTGCGCCTGCAGCGGGTGGCCGGGCTCGAACTCGGGCGCGGGCACGCTCTCGAGCAGGACCTCGAACAGCGGCTTCAGGTCGCTGCCCTCGGACTCGGGGTCGAGCGACGCGCGACCGGCGCGCGCGTTGCAGTAGACGATCGGGAACTCGATGTGGTGGTCGGCCGCGTCGAGATCGAAGAACAGTGCGTAGACCTCGTCGACGACCTCCGCGATGCGGGCGTCGGGCCGGTCGACCTTGTTGACGACGACGATGACCGGCAGGTGGCGCTCCAACGCCTTGCGCAGGACGAACCGGGTCTGCGGGAGCGGGCCTTCGCTCGCGTCGACGAGGAGCAGCACGCCGTCGACCATGAGCAGCGCGCGCTCGACCTCGCCGCCGAAGTCGGCGTGACCGGGCGTGTCGACGATGTTGATCTTCACATCGCCGTACTGCACGGCCGTGTTCTTCGCGAGGATCGTGATCCCCTTCTCGCGCTCGAGGTCCATCGAGTCCATGACCCGCTCGGCGACCTCCTGATTGGCGCGAAAGGTCCCGGTTTGCCAGAGCATGGCGTCGACGAGCGTCGTCTTACCGTGGTCGACGTGGGCGATGATCGCCACGTTGCGCAGATCGGCGCGCGCGGCCATAGGGCTCCTCAGAACTTCCGGGGCGGGGGGACCGAACAGTCTACCTCTCAGGGACTATGCAGGCGCGATCTGGCCCATTCGTCCGGATTGGTAGTCCTCGAACGCCTGGAGGATCTCGGCCTTCGTGTTCATCACGAAGGGGCCGTAGCGCGCCACCGGCTCCCTGAGCGGACGGCCGGCGAGCACGACGAACTCGACGCCGCCTTCGCCGCCCTCGATGCGGACGCCGTCACTATCAGGTCCGGACGCAGGTCCGGACGCAGGTCCGGACGCAGGTCCGGACGCAGGTCCGGACGCAGGTCCGGACGCAGGTCCG
>JBBSEC010000094.1:0-17599 GCA_038240075.1 Acidimicrobiia bacterium | reverse complement strand
GGGGGGGGGGGGGGGGGCACGTCAACCCACACCAACAACACCCAACCAAACCCCCCCCCCCCCCACCACACCACGAAACACACAACAACCAACACAATGCGCCACCCCCGCCCCCCGCCCCCCGCCGCCCCCCCCCCCCCCCGCGGGCGCGCCGGGGGGGCCCCCCCCCCCCCCCCCGGGCCGTGGAACGAGACTTCGCCCTTGATGAGGACGATGACGTCGTCGGCGATGCCGAGCGCGTGGCTCACGTGCTGCTCGACGATGAGCAGCGTGGTGCCGGAGTCGCGGATGCGTCCGAGGGTCGCGTAGACCTCGTCGACGATGATCGGTGCCAGACCCAGCGACAGCTCGTCGGCGATGAGGAGCCGCGGCTTGTCGACGAGCACGCGCGCCAGCGACAGCATCCGCTGCTCACCACCCGACAGCGTGCCCGCGAGCTGTTTGCGCCGATCACCCAGACGCGGGAACAGCTCGTAGGCCTCGGCAATCGCGGGGCCGACGCCGTGCTTGCCCCGGCTCCGCCGCAGCGCGAGCTCGAGATTCTCCTGCACGGTGAGCGACGCGAACACCGAACGGCCTTCCGGCGCGTGGGTCACGCCGGCCCGCGCGTATTCGTACGCGTGGCGGTTCGTCATCTCGGTGCCGTCGAAGCGCACCTCGCCCGCGCTGGGCGCGATGAGCCCCGAGCACACGCGTGCGATCGTCGTCTTCCCCGAGCCGTTCGAACCGAGCAGCGAGAGCACGCGCCCCGGTGCGATCGCGAAGCTCACACCGAAGAGGGCCTTGAACGGCCCGTAGCCGGCATCGACGCCGCGGAGCTCGAGCAGCGGCGCCACCGCGGTCGTGGTGCCGTGGTCGTTGCTCGCGGCCGCGCCGGGCGAGCTCATACGACGTCTCCGAGGTACGCGCGCCGTACGGCCTCGTGGCTGAACACCTCGTCGGTCGGCCCGGTCGCGATGAGCGTCCCGAAGTCGAGCACGAACACGCGCGAGACCAGGCTGCGGACCATCGCCACATCGTGCTCGACGAGAAGGATGGCCGCGCCGCGCGCCGCGCTGACCTCCCGCAGCTTCTCGGCGAGCTCGAGCGTCTCGTGGTGATCGAGCCCCGACGACGGCTCGTCGAGCAGCAGTAGCGTGGGCCGAGTCATCAACGCGCGGCCCACTTCGACCATGCGGCCCCGTCCGAGGCTCAGCGCCTCGATCGGCCGGTCGGCGACGTCGTCGAGACCCAGCAGCGCAATCGTCTCCTCGACCGCTTCGAGCTCCGCCGGCTTCGGACGACCGCGGCCGAGCAGGTCCTTCCACAGCGCGCCGTCGGCCCGCCGCACGCGTTCGGCGATGAACAGGTGCTCGCGTGGCGTCATCTGCGCAAAGAGCTCGATGCGCTGGAACGTGCGCCCGATACCGAGCCGGGCCCGACGGTGGGTCGCCACCCGCGACAGGTCCTTGCCGTCGAACCGCACGGTTCCCTCGTCGGGCTTCAACATCCCGAGGAGACAGTTGAAGAACGTCGTCTTCCCCGCGCCGTTGGGGCCGATGAGACCGACGATCTCGCCCGGTTCGACGTCGAGGCTCACGTGGTCGAGCGCGGTGATACCCGCGAACGTCTTCGTGATTTCACTCGCCTCGAGCAGGGTCACGACGCCGCCCCCGCCGCCGCGACCTTCCGCTGGGCTCTGCGTGATTTGAACTTGTCGATGCGGGCCTGGATCTTCACGAGCGACTTGCGGGTGTTGAACTCGAGCAGGCCTTCTGGGTGCTTCGCGTAGGTGACCGCCCCGAGCCCGAAGAGGATCGACTCGAGCCCCGCCGGCATCTGCACGAGGTGGTACCAGGGCTGGATGTGGTCGACGATCCACGGTCCGGCGTCCTGCAGGATCAAGATCGGGAAGAAGATGAAGCTGGCCGCGGCCTGCATCGAACCCTCGAACGTGCGCGACCCGAGGCTGACGACGAGCACGACCCAGACCAGACCGAGGTCGCTGATGAAGTTCGACTGGTAGCTCACCTGCGCGTTCGCCGTCACGAGCAACCCGCCCCCGAGGCCGGCTATCGCAGCCGACAGCGCGAACGCGACGACACGGGCCCGGGCCGGGCTGATACCGATGGCAGCCGACGCGACGGTGCTCCCGCGCAGCGCCGCGAGGGTGCGACCGGTCGTTCCGTTGCGAATGAGCAGCAGCGCGCCGGCGACGAGCAACATGACCATCAGGCAGAGCACCAGAAAGCTCTTCTGGCTGGCAAAGTCGATACCGCCGAGCTGCGGCCGGGGAATCTGCGGTGGTGACGGCGATCCCGATACCCAGCTGAACTTCACCATCACGTTGTCGAAGAACAACGCAAACGCGAGCGTGGCGAGCGAGAGGTAGATGCCGGCGAGGCGTAGGACAGGGATCGCGAGGATCGCGCCGACGACCGCGGCGACGAGCGCGCCGATGACGATCGCGACGAGCACCGACATCCCCTGTGACGTCGCGAGCTGGAACGTGACGAGTCCGCCGATGCCCGCGAACGTGCCCTGGCAGAGCGAGATCTCACCGGCCATGCCCGTGATCACGACGATCGAGGCGAAGATGATCGCGTAGATCACCGCCGTCTGCGTCTCCTGCACGATGCTCACGTTGGCGTGGAAGAACACGTAGTAACCGAGCAAACCGAGGACGATCGTCCACCATCCTCGCAACCCGATCGTGAGCTCGCGGCTGCGCTCGAGAACGATCGGCTGCGGCGGAGGTGGGGCGACTCCCGCCAACGGGTCGGCGAGGTCGCGCCGGTTCCGGAGACCCGGATTGAAGATGAGGATCAGGAACAGGGCGACGAACGGCAGCGACGGCCGGAGGTTCGTCGCGAGGATGCTGTTGGTCGGGAGGTAGATCGAAAGGATCTGCTGCAACACGCCGAGGCCGAGCCCACCCGCGAACGCAATCGGGATGCTCGTGAGCGACGCGAGCACCGCGGCGGAGATCGCGGCGACGACCAACGGCGTGAAGAAGATGCCGTTCACCTGCCCGAGCGCGGGCGCGATGAGCACACCCGAGAGGCCGGCGATGAAGCTCGCGAGCATCCACGAGCTCATGCTCACGACCTCGGCGTTCACCCCCGCGAGCTCGGTCATCCGAGAGCTCTCCACGACCGCTCGCATCCGCAACCCGAGCGCGGTCGCGCGGAACAAGACGACCAACCCGATCACGATGAGTACTGCGATCGTGATCGTCGCGATGTCGTCGCGATAGAGGAACACTCCACTGAGTGGGTGGTACACCTTGAGCCCGTCGGGCACGACCCCGGTGGCGCTGCTCTGCGCGGTGCCGAACCACAGGTCGATGACCTGCGGCAGCGCGACGAGTAATCCGAGCACCGTCACCAGGCGAGCGACCGACGACGCGGCCCGCAGATGTCGGAACAGCACCCGATCGAGGATGAAGCCACCGAGCGGCGCGACGACGACGACCGCGAGCAGCAGCGCGAACGGGATCGGCCAGCCGTGCCGGATGTGCGTGTCGTAGTAGACGGCGGCGCTGAGGAACGCCTGCGCGCCGTACGCGAGGTTGAAGACCCCTGACGTCTTGAAGGTGAGAACGAGTCCGACCGCGAGCAACCCGTAGATGGTGCCGAAGGTCATTCCACGGAGGACCGCGCTGATCAGATCGGCCACGCCCTCCGTCCCCTCCTCGCTCGGTGCTGTTCAGGTAGCTCGGGTCAGCCGTTCTCGAAACTCTGTGTCGGCGGATTCTCGGGCACCGTCGTCGTCCGGTTGTCGATGCAGACGAACGGCTTGGCCGCCGTCGCGAATACCGGGACGAACGTGCCGTTCTCGATCTTGAGGAAGTTCGAGCACTCGATCGGGTTCCGCGACTCGGGATGCTTCACCGGGTCGATGTGACCGTTCGTCGCCCAGTCGATCTTCGGGATCATGCCGCCGACGGTGACGTCGGTCTGCGTGTTGAGCCCGGCGATGACCTTCGCCTGCGAGAAGCTCGGGCCCGCGAGCTTGAGACCGAGCACGAACTGGTACGCCGCGATCCAGCCGATGACGGTGATCTCGTACTCCGTCTTGTGCTCGGCCGCCATCCACTTCTCGAACAGCTTGATCTCGGGCAGCTGCGGCTTCCACTCGAGCGCCGTGAACTGCGGGATCACGTACGAGCCTTCGTAGTAGGCGGCGTTCGCCTTGACGAACGCGCGGTCGTAGCCGTTGGGCAACTCCTGGATCGCGTTCAGGCCTTGCCGCTTCATCTCCTTGGAGAGCACGAGCGTCTCGTCGCTGTCCATGCAGGTGAAGACCATCTGCACGCCCTTTTGCTTCATCTGCGCGACCTGCGCCGAGAGGTCGGCCTGCGCGAACCCAATGGAGAAGTCGTGGAACGCGACGCTGGCGACCTTGTACTTGTTGAACGCGTTCACCGTGCCCTTGCCGCAGTCGATAGACGACTGACTCACCCCGTAGGCGAGGACGCCAACCTTGGTGACCCCGGCCTTTTTCGCCAGCCACGACCCGGTGATGCCGGTGCAGCTCGCGCCGTTGCAGAGCGCGCTTTCGTTCCCGAACAGCGCGTTCTTGTCGCCGTACTCGGAGTTGATGTTCCATCCGAAGGTGGGCTGGCCCGCGTTCTGGAGCGCCTGCGCACCCGAGAACTGCAGGGTCGCGACGAAGGTCGCGAACGCGTTGTCGGTGGCCAGCGCCTGCTGCACCTGGGTCAGGTTCTGCAGACCGATGACGTCGTCGCGCTGCTTGCCGATGACGAGCTTGCGGCCGTAGATACCGCCCGTGGAGTTCATCATGTTGAAGTACGCCTGGACGCCGTCGGCGATCTCGGCGTAGTGGCCGTGCAACGGGTTCGTCTTCGACGCAATGACGTCGACCGAGATCTGCTTGTCGGTCACGCCCTTGGCGGTCACCGGCAGGAACTTGTGGATGTCGGTCCCGTTCCCGGTGGTCTGACTCGTCGACCCCTTCGGGGCCGTGGTCGTCGCCGTCTGCGACTTCGAGTTCCCACAAGCGGTCGCCGTCACCACCAGCACCGTCAGGATCGCGAGCATCCGTAGCCGCATCAGTTTCCCCCCAGGAAGCCGAAACCCGACGCGCGTGTCAGGTTGCGAATGGCGACATTAGCGACTCATGGCCACCGAAGGGCCGCCGCCCCTCCTCTGGCAGACTCGCGCGGTGCAGACACAGACGCTCGTCACCTTCCACGCCCATCCCGACGACGAGGCGATCGCGACCGGCGGCGTCATGGCGAGAGCCGCGGCGGCTGGGCACCGGGTCGTTCTCGTCCTGGCGACCGGAGGCGAGCTCGGCGAGGTCGCCGACGGCGTGTTGCGCGAGGGTGAAGCGCTCGCCGACCGCAGGGCCGTGGAGGTCGCGGCCGCGGGCGAGGTCCTCGGCGTCTCGCGCATCGAGTTCCTCGGCTACCGCGACTCGGGCATGGCCGACGATCCGCGCCGGCACGACGCGGGGTCGTTCGCGTCGGCCGACCTCGAGGAGGCCGCGGGACGGTTGGCCGCGATCCTCGTCGAGGAAGACGCCGACGTGCTCACCGTCTACGACAGCAACGGCAACTACGGACACCCCGATCACATTCAGGTGCACCACGTCGGCCACCGCGCCGCCGAGCTCGCGGGCACGCCCGCGGTCTTCGAAGCGACGATGAACCACGACTACATCGTCGGGCTCATGAAGGAGCTCGGCGACCAGATGCCCGAGGGAGTCGACCGCCCCGATCCCGACGAGATGGAGCTCGGTGTTCCGGAATCGGTGATCACGACCAAGGTCGACGTCACCGACTTCGTCGACAAGAAGCGCGCGGCCATGGCCGCACACGCATCGCAGATCGACGACAACTCGTTCTTCCTGCAGATGCCGCCCGAGATCTTTCGCCGCGCCTTCGGCTACGAGTGGTTCATCCACAAGGGCGTCGAGCCCGGCATCCGCGAAGACGACCTCTTCGCCTAGCTCACCTTCTGGGCGCGACCCGGTTGAATCCGGGACGGTCGAGGGCTTCGGCCGCCTTCACGAGCTGCGCGAGCGCGTCGGGCACGTCGGCGGCGAGGTCGTCGACGTCGGGAACGAGTTCGCGGCACACGAGGAAGCCGAAGTCGACGTGGTCGAGGTAGCTCATCACCGTGAGGTTGAGCGCCGCGCCGTCGAAGATCGGGCCCATCGGGTAGATCGCGACGAGCCGCGCGCCGGCGAAGTAGAGCGGGAAGGGCGGCCCGGGAACGTTGGAGATGACGAGGTTGTGCAGCGGGCGGTGGCGGTCGGCGAGCCGGAGGCTCGAGTACACGCGCATGGCGCGCGAGAAGATCGCGGGTGACGCGAGGTCGGCCCACTCCTGCAGCGTGTTGCCGCCGATGTCCTCGTGCATCTGCTTCGCGCCGATCGTGGAGCGGTGCACCGCCATCAGCCGCTCGACCGGGTCGTCGATCTCGACGGGAAGCGCCGCGAACATCGCGGAGACGCGGTTTCCCATCTCGGTCTTCTGATCCTCAGTGCGCACCGAGGTGGGGATCGTCGCCACGAGCGGCCGGTCGGGCAGCTCACTCCGCCCGCTGAGGTACGTGCGAAGCGCACCGGCCGTCACCGCGAGCACGACGTCGTTCACCTTCACACCGAACGCGTCCTTCACGATCTTGATGTCGGCGAGCGCGACGGAGGAGAACGCGACCTTGCGGTGCGGCGTGATGGTGCCGTTCATCGCGAGCCGGGGCGCGGTCAACGGCATCGCCGTGTTGGTCGTCTCGGTGCGCGCGCGCTGCACGACTCTCGTCGCCGAGCGCACGAGCCGCCGCATGGCCCGCGCCATGAGCAGCGGTTGGCGGGCGAGCGACGCGACCGCGTGCGCGAGCAGCTCGGGATCGCTCGGCACGTGGTCGGGATGCCAGTCGGAGGGGGCCAGCACCTCGGGTCGGGGCGCGGGGTCGGCTTCGAAGTCGTAGAGGTTGGCGATGAGCTCGACACCCGACATGCCGTCGATCGCGGCATGGTGCACCTTGGAGATGACGGCGACGCGGCCCTGCTCGAGCCCCTCGACGTACCAGAGCTCCCACAGCGGTCGCGAGCGGTCGAGCGGGCGCCCGGCGATCTCGGCGGTGAGCGTCGCCAGCTCGTTCGGACCACCCGGCGACGGCAGCGCCGTGCGGCGGACGTGGTAGTCGATGTCGAAATCGGGGTCCTCGACCCACAGCGGGTTGTGCAGATCGAACGGAACGCTCACCAGCCGCCGGCGGAACGGCGGGAGCAGATGCATCCGTTCCCGCAGCAGGTCCTTGACCCGGTCGACGTCGAAGGTGGTGGGCGCTGCCGACGGATCGAGGACGGCCGTGCTCATGACGTGCATGTGCGCGGTGGGTGTCTCGATGGCGAGGAACGCGGCGTCGAGACCTGAGAGTCGTTGCACGGTCGGCATTCTCCCACTCGCGCCGGTCCGATGCTCGCCCGGTGCACAATGTGGGGCGTGAGTGCCCCCGGTTGGTTCCTGATCGCGTCGATCGCCGGTCTGGCGTTCACGCTCAACGCGCTCAGACCCCGGCGCCGGCCGGTGTTCCTCCTCGGTTTCAGCTTCTTCTCCGCGTGGCTCACCACCGAGCTCGCGGTCTTTCATCTCGCGTGGCAGATCGTCGCCACCGCCGCGTTCGTCGCGGCCGGCGCACTCGATTCGTGGCCCGGATACGTCGGCCTCGCGCTCACGGGCGCCTCGTGGATCGGCCTGGCGTGGATCGTGCGGGTGTCGCTCGGCACCGGCGCGGTCATGGACGCGGCCCTCGGAGCAATCGCAACCACGCTGGCCAGTGACGCGCCGAACGGTGAAGCGCATGCGAGTGCGACCGTGTCGTGGGCCCGCGTGCTCCTGCCGAGTCCGCGCCGGCCGGGCGTGACGAAGATCCGCAACCTCGCGTACGTCGACGACGGCGACCGCCGTCACCGTCTCGACATCTACGCTCCGAAGCGTCCCGACGGCGAACCGCGCGCGAGTGCGACCGGAGCAATCGCAACACCCGCTCCGAGCGCAACCGCGAACGGCGAAGCGCACGCGAGTGCGACCGGAAGAACCGGCGCGCCGGTGCTCCTGCAGATCCACGGCGGCGCGTGGATGATCGGCGCGAAGGAGCAGCAGGGCCTGCCGCTCATGTACCAGTTCGCGCAGCACGGCTGGATCTGTGTCGCCATCAACTACCGGCTCTCACCGCGAGCCACCTGGCCCGACCATCTCCTCGACTGCAAACGCGCACTCGCGTGGGTGAAGGAGCACATCGGCGAGTACGGCGGCGACCCCGACCGCATCGTCGTCACCGGTGGCTCGGCCGGCGGCCACCTCACCGCGATGCTCGGGCTCACCGCGAACGACGCCCGCTTCCAGCCCGGGTTCGAATCGGTCGACACGTCGGTCCGTGCGTTCGTGCCGATGTACGCGGTGTACGACTTCACCGATCGCGACGGCATTCGCGGGCGCCGCGACCCGCTGCGCCGTTCGCTCGAACGGCACATCGTGAAGCTGATGCGCGACGACCATCTTTCCGACTTCGACCTCGCGTCGCCGATGAGTCACGTTCGCGACGGCGTTCCTCCGTGCTTCGTCGTGCACGGCGAGCTCGACACGCTCGCGCCGGTCGAGGAGGCCCGCTCGTTCGTCGGTCTGCTCCGAGCAGTCTCGACCGAGCCGGTCGCCTACGCCGAGCTGCCCGGTACCCACCACGCGTTCGACGTGTTCCCGTCGATCCGCAGCCTGCAGGCCGTCGACCGCATCGAGCGCTTCGCCGCGTGGGCGGTCAATCGCGGGGCGGTCAATCGCGGCGCGGTCAATCGGTCGTCCGACGGAACCTCGGCAGAACGATCGGCGGACGGTGCCGGCGTGCGGGCGAACGATCCGACGACCACAGCGCGTACGGAGCCATCACCAGCCCGGCCAGCGTGAGCAGCACCGTGTCGTAGTTCACGCGCCAGCCCGCGAAGTCGCGCCACGCCTGCTCGCGATCGGGCTTGACCGGCACACCCGCCGCGACGAGGCGGTCGTACACGTCGAAGAACTCCGACTGCGTGACGCTGATCGGATCGTCGGGACCGGGCTCCTTGTCGTACGGAATGCCGAACAGATCGGCAACCGAGCGCAGCGCGAGGTAGCCGGCGCGGATGCACGTCGCCGCGTCGGGCGTCCAGTCGATGTCGAGCACGGCGAGCCGCAACGCGGCGGTGTCGAGCACCGCCCCCGAGGCGGTGATCCACGAACGCCCGGGATGCGGCGAACGGAAGAACGACAGGAGGGCGATCGACGTGTGCGTCTCCTCGACTTCGACGAACCAGAGCTCCCACTGCTGCCACAGCGGGTCGAGCCGGTCCGCGAACCCGGTGCGGTGCGCCCGGATGAGCATCTCGGTCGGCGACGGCGGCGTCCCCGCGCGCACCGCAAGCTGCGTGACCGCGACCTCGCGGCGGGAGAACGAGCTGTAGATCGTGGGCAGATAGGAGATCAACATCGCGAGGAGGCCGAGACCGAGCGCCGCCTCGAGGAACGTCAGGAGCATCGGACCGAAGTGGCGCGGCGTGTCGAATCCCAGCGTCAAGAGCGCCGATCCACTCAACCGAAAGGCTTCGCTCCACGCGACCGATTCGACCGCCCAGAAGATCCCGGCAAACGCCGCGAAGACACAGCCGAGCCACACCGCGGGCAACAGCAGCATCGTCACCGGCGCGTAGAGCGCCATGACACGGTCGCGCTGCTCGTAGCTCGCCGCGGGACGGGCGAAGATGCCGAAGATCACCCGCGAGCAGCGCGAGATCAACCGCGTGAACGTGACGGTCGCGCCGCGCGGCAACACGAACGTGCGGATGGCCGCGTCGATCACGACGACGACCGCCGCTCCGCCCGCGATCCCGGCCGCGATGCGCGCGATGATCACGACCGCGCGCTCCGGGTCTCCCGCCTCAATCCGAGTCCCGCGGTGATTGCCGCGCCCGCTTGGTGTCGGAGCGGTGCCGCTTCTCGTCGAGCCGGCGTTGCTTCGCGGCACGCGTCGGACGCGTCGCGTGCCGGGGTGCCTCCACGTGCAGCGCGGCCGCCAACCGGTCGCGCATCCGGTCGAGCGCGAGGGCGCGGTTGCGACTCTGCGACCGTTCGTCGGACGCAACGACGCGCACCGTCGGTCCGAGCCGTTCGATCAGCCGGGTCCGCTGGCGGGGTCCGAGCGACGGTGAGCCCTCAATGTCGAACCGCAGCTCGACGCGGGTGTTCGCGGTGTTCGCGTGCTGCCCACCGGGGCCACCGCTGCCCGTGAAGCGCCATTCGAGCTCATCGAGCGGGATCCGGCACGACCGCGAAACGATCAGGAATCGATCGGGCGGCGGGGCCGCGGCCTCGTTCGATGGTGAGGACGGCATCGGAGCAGACTACGGCCGTGCGCACACCGGGCCCCGCCCTCACCGTGCTCCTGTCGGGAGTCTTGACGGCCGGCTGCCTGCTCGCGGGCTGCGGAAGCTCGTCGCCGAGCGCACACACCGGGCCGGCGAACACCTCGGTCAACCCGGGCCCGAACCCCACCACCGGCGACCCCGGGCCGAACAACACGGCGAACGGTCCCCAGACCCTGCAGGGCACGGTCGTCGTGCGGTCGGGGTGCGTCGAGCTCGACGGCAACGCCGCGAACGAGCCCGCCGGACGCTTCCAACTCGAGTTCGCGAACGAGAAGGTCCAGCACAAGGGCGCGACGATCGTGCTCTCCGGCACAGACGGATCTCACAGCGTCGGCAAGACCGACATCCTCTTCGTCACCGGCCACACCGAAGCCGGCTCCGGCTCGTGCGGCAACCTCTTCCTCGTCGACAAGGTCGTCGCCGTCAACCCCGGTTGAGCTACGTACGCGAGAGCGGGCGGTACTTGATGCGGTGCGGCTGATCGGCCTCGGCGCCGAGGCGCGCGTGACGATCGACTTCGTAGTCGCTGAAGTTGCCTTCGAAGAACCGCACCTCGGAGTCGCCCTCGAACGCGAGCACGTGCGTGGCAATGCGGTCGAGGAACCAGCGATCGTGGGAGACCACCACCGCGCAACCGGCGAACGAGATCAATGCGTCCTCGAGCGCGCGCAACGTGTCGACGTCGAGGTCGTTCGTCGGCTCGTCGAGCAGGAGGAGGTTGCCGCCCATCAGCAACGCCTTCGCGAGATGCAGACGGTTGCGCTCGCCACCCGAGAGGTCGCCGACCCGCTTCTGCTGGTCGGAGCCCTTGAAGTTGAAGCTCGCCACGTACGCGCGCCCGTGGATCTCGCGGCCGCCGACGACGAGATGGTCGACCCCGCCGGTGATCTCCTCGTACACGGTCGCGTCGGCGGCGAGTGAATCGCGCGACTGGTCGACGTACGCGAGCGAAACGGTCGGCCCGACCTTCAAGGTGCCGCTGTCGGGCTTGTCCTCGTCGACGAGGAGCCGCAGCAGCGTCGTCTTACCGGCACCGTTCGCACCGATCACGCCGACGATCCCACCGCGCGGCAGGGTGAACGAGAAGTCGTCGAAGAGGAGGCGGTCGCCGAACGCCTTCGTGAGGTGGTCGGCCTCGATCACGAGGTCGCCGAGGCGCGGACCCGGGGGGATCGACAGCAGCAGCTTGTCGGCGCCCCGCTCGGCCGCGTTGGCCTCGGCGAGCAGCGCTTCGTACGCGGTGAGGCGAGCCTTGCCCTTCGCATGACGCGCGCGCGGCGCCATGCGCACCCACTCGAGCTCGGCGGCGAGCGTGCGGCGGCGGGCCTCGTCGCCCTTCTCCTCGAGCGCGATCCGCTGCTCCTTCTGCTCGAGCCACGACGTGTAGTTGCCCTCCCACGGGATGCCGTGGCCGCGGTCGAGCTCGAGGATCCAGCCGGCGACGTTGTCGAGGAAGTAGCGATCGTGTGTGACGGCGACGACCGTGCCGGTGTACTCCTTCAAAAAGTGCTCGAGCCACGCCACCGACTCGGCGTCGAGGTGGTTGGTCGGCTCGTCGAGGAGCAGCAGGTCGGGGTGGCTGAGCAGCAAGCGGCACAGCGCGACGCGGCGACGCTCACCACCGGAGAGCGTGGTGACATCGGCATCGCCGGGCGGGAGCCGGAGCGCGTCCATCGCGATGTCGAGGGTGCGGTCGAGGTCCCACGCGTTCGCCGCCTCGATCTTGTCCTGCAACTCACCCTGTTCGGCGACGAGCTTGTCGAAGTCGGCGTCGGGATCGCCCATCGCCGTGCAGACCTCCTCGAACCGGGCGAGGAGGTCGCGCGTCTCGGCGACGCCGTCGGTCACGTTGCCGAGCACGTCCTTCTTCGGGTCGAGCGTCGGCTCCTGCTCGAGGAAGCCCACGGTGAACCCGGCCGTGAGCCGAGCCTCGCCCGTGTAGCCGTCGTCCTGACCCGCCATGATCCGCAGCAGCGTCGACTTGCCGGCGCCGTTCGAACCGAGCACGCCGATCTTTGCGCCGGGGTACATCGAGATGTTGATTTCCCGCAGCACCTCGCGATCCGGTGGGTAGAACCGTGACAACTTGTGCATCGTGTAGATGAATTGCGGCGCCATGCGCCCTACGTTACCGGTGGGTCGTGTGAGTTCCCGAAGCCGACCATCACCCCGCAACCGCAATACCGCAACCGCACACCGTGAAGGGACGCAGCGTGACGAAGATCTACGAGATCGCCGACGACTACGTGGAGCGTTACGCGGCGCTCGACCCCGTCAGTGCAACCGGCGAAGGCATCGCGGGTCATGACCACGAGCTCACCGACTACTCCCCCGCAGGCACGGCCGCGAGAACCGCGCTCGCGCGCGGGACGCTCGCCGCCCTCGACGCGGCAACCGCGGCCGGCGACCGCGACCGCATCGCCGCCGAGATGATGCGGGAGCGGCTCGAGCTCGTCGTGTCGCAGGACGAGCAAGGCGAGGAGCTCCGCGAGCTGCGCGTGCTGGGCAGCCCGATGCAGTCGATCCGCCAGTGCTTCGACCTCATGAACTACGACACGGCCGACGACTGGGCGGTCGTCGCGCAGCGCTTGACGCACGTGCGCGAGTCGGTCGCGAGCTTCCGCGCGTCACTCGAAGAGGGCATGCGCACGAACCTCGTCGCCGCCCGCCGACAGGCGCTCGCGTGCGCGCTGCAGGCCGAGACGTGGGGAGGGCTCACGCCGGCCGAGCCGTTCTTCCGCTCGCTCGTCAACCGGTACGACAACTCGGGCAACGGCACGGTCGGCGCGTCGCTCACGCGGGCCGCCGACGACGCAACGGCCGCGTACGCCGAGCTTGCCGGTTGGTTGCGCGACACGTACGCGCCGGTCGCGTCGGAGCGCGACGCGGTGGGAGCCGAGCGTTACGCGCTGCAGGCCCGCGCGTTCAACGGCATCGACCTCGACCTCGCGGAGACGTACGAGTGGGGTTGGGAGGAGCTGTACCGCATCGAGCACGCGATGCGCGAGGTCGGCGAGCGCATCCTGCCGGGCGAGGGTCTCCCCGAGGTGATCGCGCACCTCGAAGCCGACGAGCACCGCGCGATCGAAGGGGTCGACGCGTTCCAGCACTGGCTCCAAGACCTCATCGACCGCTCGATCGGTGAGCTCAACGGCACCCACTTCGACCTCGCCAAGCCACTGCTGCGCTGCCAGGCGATGATCGCGCCCGCGGGCGGCACCGCCGCGATGTACTACACGGGCCCGAGCGAGGACTTCTCCCGACCCGGACGCACGTGGTACCCGACGCTCGGCAAGACCCGCTTCCCGCTCTGGCGCGAGGTGTCGATCTGCTACCACGAGGCGGTTCCCGGTCATCACCTCCAGATCGCGCAGGTGCGCTACCTCGCGGCCGAGCTCAGCCGCTACCAGCGCACGGCCGGGTTCGTCTCCGGTCACGGCGAGGGTTGGGCGCTCTACGCCGAACGGCTCATGGGCGAGCTCGGCTACCTCGACGACCCCGCATTCGAGCTCGGAATGCTCTCGGCGCAGGCGATGCGCGCGGTGCGCGTGATCGTCGACATCGGCATGCACCTCGAGCTGCCGATCCCGGCGCGTGAGCGGTACCACCCCGGCGACCGGTGGAACGCCGAGATCGCGCTCCCGTTCGTGATCGAGCGGTCGTGCTTCCCCGCCGACTTCATGAAGTCGGAGGTCGACCGCTACCTCGGACTGCCGGGCCAGGCGATCTCCTACAAGGTCGGCGAACGCGAGTGGCTCGCCGCGCGCGACGAGGTGAAGGCCCGCAAGGGTGCCGCCTTCGACCTCAAGGCGTTCCACTCGTTCGCGCTCGATCTCGGTGGCATGGGCCTCGCCCAACTCCGCCGCGAGCTCGCCCGCTTCTGACGCACGCTCACTCCCCACCCCGCCCTTGGTACTGCACCTATGTCGTATGCGTCATCGATGCATGACCAGGGAGGAGTTTCAGTCCTCGGCCTGATCGTCGGCGTCCCACTGCTCGTTGCGCGCGTCGACGGTGTCCTTCCAGTGCTCGGCCGCGTCGCGCGAGGGGTAGGGACCGAGGCGCCGGTCGGGCGGACACGCGGTGTCGGCCGGCTCCGCCGCCTTGTGATCGAGGCACCAGTACCACTCGTCGGCGTTCATCAGTACCGGTCCTGACAGTGGGGGGCGAGGCTCGTGGTGAAGAAGAGGTCGGCGCGGGCGAGGACGTCGGCGTCGCGCGCCGTCATGCGCCGGCCGCGCACCAGCGTCGACGGCAGCACGCCGCCGTAGAGCAACGAGCTGAACCACGCGTGGGTCGTGACGAGATCGGCGCGTGTCGTGACCGCGGTGCACGCCGCGCCGTCGGGGCCGCCCTCGACCGCCCACCGTTTGCCGTCGACCTCGACGACGATGCGATCGGTCGTGCGGTACGTTCGCGCGCCGAAGCACGCCGGCACATCGCGAACGTTGACCCACACACCGTCGTTCACCTCGCGCGTGCGCAACGCACGCGGGTTCTCCAACAGGAACGGCAGTGGATCGTCGGGCGCGAGGTTGAACGTGCGGATCTCGCCGACGAGGTCGACGCCGAGCAGTGTCTGCCAGAGCGCAGCATGGGCCTCGGGCGTGAGCGCGGCGAGCTCGGTGAGATGCAGCACGTGCGCCGGGTGCCCGTCGTTCCATTGATCTTCCATCCGGTACGCCGCGTAGCCGTCGGGGTGAACGAGGTAGTGCAGCATCGTCTGCGAGCCGAACGCCTTGTTCCGATGGTCGTAGAGAAACGCTTGCGCTGCAGGTGTTCGCCCGCACTCACCGGCGCGCAGGCGGCGGAAGCGGTCCCAGATCGGCGAGATCGCGGGCACGACCTCGTCGCCCTCGAGGTACTCGACCGCGCCCGGCGCGCTGCGATACTCGCCGCGCATGCGCGTCAGTCGCGGCGCGACCGTGTTGAGCGCGACGCGGGTCGAGATGCCGTAGTCGAGACGCTCGTAGATGGAGCCCTCCGCGGCAAACAAGCTCGCGACCGGTTCGCCACGCGCGTCGATGTCGTCGTGCACGGCGCCGACGACGCGCCGCATCAATCCCTGGCGGCGGTGCGTCGCCGCCGTCGACACCCACGTGAGCCCGCCCATCGGCACGGTCGCACCACCGGGCAGCGTGACCTCCAGGGTGTACGACCCGGCCGCACCGACGACCTTCCCCTTCTCGAACGCGACCCGGAAGCGGTCGAGCTCGTGCACCCGCCGCGCTTCCTCGATGTCTTCGGGTGTGGCCGAGACACCGAAGATGCGAGAGTCGGCGCGGTAGACGGCCGGCCACTCGTCGAACTCCGGCACCCGGATCTCGATCGCCATCCGCCCAGCCTGTCATGCACAGCCGCATTGCCGGGCGCCGTTTAGCATCCCCCGATGCCTTCCACTGCGGCCGCACCCGCGCTCCCCGGATTCAGCGTCGACACCTTCGAGCACGGCGGCGCGTCGTTCCCCGTGTACCGCACCGGCAGCGGGCCTGCGGTCATCGTGATCCACGAGATCCCCGGCATCACGCCGAAGGTCGCCGCGTTCGGGACGCGGGTCGCCGACGCCGGATACAGCGCGGTGCTGCCGTCGCTGTTCGGACAACCCGGCCGCGCGATGGGCGTTCCGTACGTGCTCAACTCCCTCACTCGCGGGTGCGTGTCGCGCGAGTTCGCGAACATGGCGCTGAAGACGACCTCGCCGATCACGGTCTGGCTGCGCGCCCTCGCACGCGCCGAGCATCAACGCTGCGGCGGCCCGGGTGTCGGCGCCGTCGGCATGTGCTTCACCGGCGGGTTCGCGCTGGCGATGATGGTCGACGACGAGATGGTCGCACCGGTCTTGAGCCAGCCGTCGCTGCCGTTCCCGGTGAGCAAGAGCCGCCGGCGCGATCTCGGCATCTCCGACGCCGACCTCGCAATGGTGAAGGCACGCGCCGCGGCCGGTCAGTGCCTGCTCGGGTTGCGGTTCACCGGCGACAAGGCGGTGCCGGGCGAGCGCTTCCAACGACTCCGCGACGAGCTCGGTGACCGCTTTCTTGCCGTGGAGATCGATTCGTCGCCCGGCAACCAGTTCGGGATCCGGAAGGGCGCACACTCGGTGCTCACCGAGGACCTTGTCGACGAGCCCGGGCACCCGACCCGCGAGGCCCTCGATCAGGTGCTCTCGTTCTTTCAGGAACGATTGCAACCCGCCGAGGGTCAATAGACGAAGGGCGCCGGAGGGCGCGCGCGAACCGGCGCGCGCGGGCACCACAATTGCTGCGTCGCGGGATCCCCCGCCCGCGACGGCGAGGAGCGACGGCGACGTGGGGTCCGTGCGCAATCCAGTGAGCCGAGTGTCACCGCGAGGTTTCGGTCCGCGTCGCGTCGCGGCCGCGGTCGCCGTGGTGCTCGCGCTCGCGGCGGCGACGATCTTCATCGTGACGTCACGCGGCGACCTGCACTCCGCGCGCGGCGCACTCGCGCGCTCGGAGCACAACCTCGACGTTCTCCACCGGCGGCAGGACGCGGCCGTCGCGCACCGGACCGCGGCGCTCGCCGCCCTCGATCACGCGCGCGAGCTGCTCCGCAGCGACACCGACGCGCGCGACACCATGATCGCCACCGACCGCGTGCAGTACGGGCTCCTCGGCACCGCGTTGCAGACGCTCTCGAAGCACAAGGCCGAGCTCGCGGCATCGGCCGCACACGCCCAGCTGCTCGACGACTGCCTCAGCGGCGCGTCGCAGGTGCTCAACGAAGCGGCCGTCGGCGACGTCGTGCACCTCGCGTCGACGTTGCCGCCGGTGCAGAAGTTGTGCAGTCAGGCCGCGGAATGACGACGCTCCTCGACCGGATCGACGTCCTCCCCCACAGTCACGTTCCGCGCCGCCGAACCGGTCGCGCAGTTGTGATCGTGGTGATCATCGCGATGATCACGGGTGCCTTCGGTGTCGAGGCCGTGCACCTCCGCACGCAGGTGGGCCAGGAACGGCGGGCGGTCGCAGCATCCCGCGCGCGCGAGGTCGACATCACGCGGGCGATCACGCGCGTCCAGGGGGCGACCGCGGCGGCGCTGTCCACCAGGGCGACGACGCTGGCGGCCGACGATGCGATGTTGCACCAACGCGATCAGGCGTACGCGCAGCTCGAGCAGATCGAACGCGACATCGACGCGACGAATCACACGCTCGCAAGCACCCAGGCGGTGCAG
>JBBSEC010000093.1:0-17688 GCA_038240075.1 Acidimicrobiia bacterium | reverse complement strand
TTCTCCCAACGCCCGCACCACGGTGCTCGGGCACACGCGGTGGGCGAGTGTCGGCATCATCTCCGAGCCCAACGCGCACCCGCTCGACAACGCCGAGATCAGCGAGGTCGTCGTCGGCGTCGACCGCGATGCCGAGCCGTTCGTCGTCGCGGCGCTCAACGGCGACATCGACAACCACGCCGACCTCCGTGCGCTCGCGGAGCTGCACGTCGCCGCCGAGATCACGACCGACGCCAAGGTGATCCCCGCGCTCGTCTCCCGGCGCATCGCGTCGGGCACGGATGCGGCAGAGGCATTTCGCGCCGCCGTGGCCTCGTTCGAGGGTTCGGTCGCCATCGCGGCCGCGGTTGCGGCGGCGCCCGAGACGGTGTTCCTCGCGCTGCGCGGCAGCGGGCAGGCGCTCTACGTCGGGTGTGCCGACGACGTCTACGTGGTGGCGAGCGAGCCGTACGGGCTCGTGGAGGTCGCGCCCACCTACCTCCGGCTCGACGGCGAGACGATGCGGGAGGCCGGGAACCCTGCGAGTCAGGGCCAGACCGTCGTGCTCGACGCCAACACGGCCGGCGACCCCACGGCGATCACGCGGTGCTCGTACGACGGCACCCGGCTTCCGATCGGGGCCGACGAATGGGTGCGGGCCGAGATCACGACGCGCGACGTCGACCGCGGCGATGCACCGCACTACCTCTTGAAGGAGATCACCGAGGCGCCCGAGTCGTTCCGCAAGACGTTGCGGGGCAAGCTGGTCGGCGCCGCCGAAGGCGCGCTCGACGTGCGCCTCGCGCCGTCGGTGCTTCCCGACGCGTTGTTGCTGCGCCTGCGCGAGCGGTCGATCCGCCGCGTCGTCGTGATCGGCCAGGGAACCGCGGCGGTTGCGGGTCAGAGCCTCGCGATGCTGCTGCGCCGCCTGCTCCCGCACGACGTGCTCACGGTCGAAGCGGTGCTCGCCACAGAGTTGTCGGGCTTCGGCCTCCGCGACGACATGCGCGACACGCTCGTGGTCGCGTTGAGTCAGAGCGGCACGACCACCGATACGAACCGCACGGTCGACCTGGCCCGGGCGCGCGGCGCGGCGGTCATTGCGATCGTGAACCGGAGGCAGAGCGATCTCGTCGACAAGAGCGACGGTGTCCTCTACACATCCGACGGTCGCGACGTCGAGATGAGTGTGGCGTCGACGAAGGCGTTCTATTCGCAGATCGCGGCCGGGTGCCTGCTCGCGCCGCGGATCGCGGAAGAGATCGCGCCCGGTGTGATGGCCGAGCCCTCGACCCAGGCGCTCCTCGCCGGGCTGCGCGAGCTTCCCGCCGCGATGAACGCGGTCGTCGACCGCCGGCCCGCGATCGCCGCCGTCGCGCAGCGCCAGGCTCCGTACCGCCGCTCGTGGGCGCTCGTCGGCAACGGCGTGAACCGCATTGCCGCGCAGGAGCTGCGCATCAAGCTCTCCGAGCTCTGTTACAAGTCGATCGCGTGTGACGCGACCGAGGACAAGAAGCACATCGACCTCTCGGCCGAGCCGCTCATCTTGGTGTGCGCGGCCGGGCTCACCGGCTCCAACGCCGACGACGTCGGCAAGGAGCTCGCGATCTACCGCGCGCACAAGGCCGCCGCGATCGTGATCGCGACCGACGGCGAGACGCGATTGCGATCGGCGATCGAGACGATCTCGGTTCCTGCCGTGCATCCGATGATCGCCTTCGTCGTCGCCGCGATGGCCGGCCACCTGTTCGGATACGAAGCGGCGCTCGCGATCGACGCGACGGCGCGGCCGCTTCGCGAGTCGCGCGCGCTCATCGAGACGCTCGTTGCCCGCCGGCTCGACACCGACGACCTGCTCCTTGAGTTGAACCACAGTCTCGAGCCGATGGCGGAGCGCTTCTTCGAAGGGTTGCGTGCGGGCGTCTACGACGGCGCGCTCGACGCAGGCGCGGCCGTGCGGCTGGGCGCACTCATGCGGTACGGCACCGGGGTCATCCCGCTCGATTCGTACCCGCTCGAGTTCGGCAAGGTCGGCACTCCGAGCACGTTGGTCGAGGATCTCACCGCCGGGCTCACCGCGGTGATCGAGCAGCTGACCCGTCCGATCGACGCGATCAAGCACCAGGCCAAGACGGTCACGGTCGGCATCTCTCGCTCCGACGAGACGCTGCTGCGCGTGCCGCTCGTGCAGGCCGTTCTCGCGGCCGGCGCCGCGCGCGACAGCCTCTCGTACCGTGCGTTGCGCACCCTCGTCGATCTCGATCCCGCAGTCACATCAGTGCTGGGTTTCACGCGGTACCGCATCGAAGGCGACGAGGGTCACGACGACGACATGACGATCAACGTGATCGACCGCGGCGGCATCGCGGCGTCGCTCCGGTCGCGCACCGAGGCGTCGTCGGTCCTGAGAGGCACGAAGCACCGCGTGGTGAGTGAGCGCGAGGTGACCGTGGCGCGTGGCCGTTCCGACGGGCGCACGCTGGTGATGGTGCCGGAGGTCAAGGGCATCCAGGTCACGGGGCTGACGCTCCTGCACGTCGTGCTGCGCGAACGGGTGCCGTTCGAAGTCGCCCGGCAGGTGCTGCGCGGGTACCGCGATCGCTATGCGGCCCTGCAGGACCAGGTCACCGAGACCGAACCGGTCTTCCGCGACGAACTGCTCGCCGATCTCGATCTCGGTGACCTGCTCACCCAGCCGGTCGCGGCGCTCGCCGAGCACTGGCGAAGCTGAGGCCCGCGCCGCGCATGCGACTCGTCGTCACCCCCAACGAGATGGGGGAGCTCGATCGGGCGACGATCGAGGCCGGCACGCCGGAGGCCGAGCTGGTCGAGCGGGCCGGCACCGCGGTTGCGTGGCAGGCCCGGCGGCTGCTGGGCGGAACCTACGGACGTCGGGTCGTGGTCGCGTACGGCAAGGGAAACAACGGCGCCGACGGACGCGTCGCCGCGCGCGTGCTGCGCGGCTGGGGTGTGGGGGTCGCCGAGTTCGCGATCGCCGACCGTTTCGATCACGACGCGGCCGCGCGCGACATCGCGCGCGCCGACCTGTTCGTCGACGCGATGTTCGGCACCGGCTTCCGCGGCGCGCTGAGCGATGACGCGGCCTGGCTCGCCGACGCGGTCGCGCCGGTGCGCGTGGTGCTCGCAGTCGACATCCCCTCGGGAGTCGACGGGCTCACCGGCGCGGTCCACGGTCCGGTGGTGCACGCGCACACGACGGTGTGCTTCGCGTACCTGAAGCCCGGCTTGCTGTTCGAGCCGGGGCGGTCGCACGCCGGTGCGGTGGAGGTCGTCGACATCGGGGTGCGGATCGCGGGTGGCTGGAACGCCTACTCGCCGTCGGCACGCATGCCATTCGGAATCTCTGAGACGACAGCCGACGACGCGCGTGCCGCCCTCGGTGCGCGCGCGCCCGACGAGCACAAGTGGCGCGCCGCCGTGCTCGTTGTCGGCGGATCGGCCGGCATGATCGGGGCGCCGGGAATGTCGGCGCGCGCGGCGCTGCGCGCCGGCTCGGGAATGGTCGTCGCCGCGGTGCCGGGCAGCGACGCCGCGGCGCGCGTGGGAGGCGGAGAGGTGGTCGCGCGCGCGATGCCGGCCACGAACGACGGCGCGCTCGAGTCGGCCGCCGCCGACAACTTGCTCGGCGCCTACGTCGCGCGGTTCAAGGCGCTCGCCATCGGGCCCGGCCTCGGTCGCGCTCCGGAGACCGCCGCGGCCGTGGCGCGCCTGGTCGCGGAAGCGCCGATCCCCGTGGTGATCGACGCGGACGCGCTGACCGTGCTCGCCGACGATCTCGCTCCGTTCGCCCGGCGCCACGACCTCGACTACCTCGACGACGAAGAGATGGAGCCCAATCGCGAACGACGCCCGATGGCCGTGATCACGCCGCACGAGGGCGAGTACGAACGCCTCGCCGGGCACCCCGTTGGCGAGAACCGCATCGACGCGGCACGGGAGCTCGCGAACAAGCTCCGCGCGGTTGTTCTGCTGAAGGGCCCCGCCACGGTGGTGGCGGAGCCCGACGGCCGCGCTGCGATCAACCCCACCGGGAGCGCAGCGTTGGCGACGGCTGGTACCGGCGACGTGCTCACCGGCATCGTCGCGGCCCTGCTCGCCCGGGGCGCGCCGCCCTTCGAAGCGGCCGCCGCCGCGGCCTGGATCCACGGCCGGGCGGCCGAGGTGGCCGGTACCGCGCCCGGTCTCGTCGCCGGCGACCTGATCGATGCCCTACCTCGTACGCTGAGAATGCTTTCCGACCCGAGCGAGGACTGAGTATGCCCAGCACCACCAGCGTTGGCGATGTCATGACCCGCGAGGTTGCAACGCTGCGTCCCGACCAGCCGATCGCCGAGGCCGCCGACGCGCTCGCGGCCGGCCGCTACGGCGCCATGCCGGTCGTCGACGCCGACGGCAACTTCGTCGGCCTCCTCCGCGACGAGGACCTCATCGCATCCGAGGCGCGCGTGCACGTGCCGACCTACCTCATGCTCCTGGGCACGTCGGTGCCGGTACCGGGGAGCATGCGCCGCTTCGAGCACGAGCTGCACAAGTTCGCGGGCTCGACGGTCGGGGAGGTCATGGACGATCACCCGCACACCGTCACCTCCGCCGCGAGCATGGAGGACGTGGCGACCCTCATGCACGAAGGTGATGTCACCCACGTCCCCGTCGTCGACGACGGGAAGGTCGTGGGCCTCGTCGCCCGCTCCGACATCGTCCGGTTCATCGCCCGGACGACCTAGCCGCGATGACCGCGTTGCGCCCCGTGTGGGCGGAGGTCGATCTCGCAGCGCTCCGTGACAACGTCGCGGAGCTGCGCCGGATCGTCGCGCCCGCGCGGGTGCTCGCCGTCGTGAAGGCCGACGGCTACGGCCACGGTGCCGTCGCGACGGGGCGCGCCGCGGTCGAGGCCGGTGCCGCGATGCTCGGCGTTGCGCTCGTGGAGGAAGGGGTGGAGCTGCGCGAGGCCGGCATCGACGCGCCGATCCTCGTGTTGTCGGAGCCCGTACCCTCGGCCGCGGCCACCGTGGTCGAGGCGCAGCTCACGCCGGCCGTCTACACCGCCGCGGGGATCGAGGCGCTCGCGAAAGCGGTCGTCGCCGCCGACGCGCGTCCGCTGTCGGTGCACCTCAAGATCGACACCGGGATGCACCGCGTCGGTGCCGCGCCGGAAGCCGCCGACGCGCTCGCCGAGCTCATCGATGCGCATCGCGAGCTGCGCTTCGAGGGGCTCTGGACGCATCTCGCGGTCGCCGACGAGCCCGACAACCCGTACACGGCCGAGCAGCTCGCCCGCTTCGACGGCGTGCGGGCGCGCCTCTCCGCGCGCGGCGAACATCCCTCGATCGTCCACGCCGCGAACACCGCCGGCGCGCTGGCGTTCGCGGCCGCGCGCTACGACCTCGTCCGACCCGGAATCGGAATCTTCGGCATTCCGCCGGCTCCGGAGCTCGCGTCGCTCGCGGAGCTGCAGCCGGTGCTCTCGGTGAAGGCGCGCGTGTCGTTCGTCAAGCGGCTGCCGGCCGACGCCGCGATCTCCTACGGCCTGCGATACCGCGTCGAGCGACCGGTCAACATCGCAACCGTGCCGATCGGCTACGGCGACGGCGTGCCCCGCAACCTCGCGGAAGCGGGAGGGCAGGTACTGGTGCGTGGCCGCCGCCGACCGATCGCCGGCACCGTGACGATGGACCAGTTGATGGTCGACATGGGTGACGACGAGATCGAGGTGGGCGAGGAGGTCGTGCTCATCGGCCGCCAGGGCGCCGAGACGGTGACTGCGGCCGAATGGGCCGCATTGCTGGGCACGATTCCGTACGAGATCGTCTGCAACATCGGTCCGCGTGTGCCACGGCGGGCCGTGCAATGAGGCAACAGTGAGTCGCGGACGCCGGGCCGGGATCGCGGTCGGTGCGGCCGCGGGTGTCGCCGGCCTCGCGTTCGGTGTGCCGCGCGTCGTCGCGAAGCGGCTCCGCAAACGGCCCGACGGACACGCGTCGCACGTGCTCGACGCGCCCATCTCCGAATCGACGACGATTCCGAGTCACGACGGCGGCACGATCCACGTCGTCACCGCCGGAACCGGCGCGCCGATCGTGCTGTCGCACGGTGTCACCCTCTCGGTGCGCACCTGGATCCGCCAGCTCGAGACGCTGCCCGCCGCGGGGTTCCGAGTCGTCGCGTTCGACCACCGCGGTCACGGCAGCTCCACCCTCGGCGACAGCGGGTTCTCGATCGACAATCTCGGCGACGACATCCGCAGCGTCGTGGAGCGGCTCGATCTGCGCGACGCGGTGCTCGTCGGTCACTCGATGGGTGGCATCGCGGTGCAGTCGTTCCTGCTGCGCCATCCGGAGGTCGCGGCGGAACGCGTGAAGGGTGTGGTGCTGCTCTCGACGCTCGCGCGCGTGCCGCTGTCGGGCGCGCGGGCGAAGGGTGTCCGCACCTTCGTCGACCGCCTCGGTCAGCTGGCGCCCGATTCGACCCGGCTGTGGGCGTCGCCCAACGTCGGCTTCGTCCTCGCGCGGCTCGGCTTCGGTCGCGATCCGAGGCCGAGCCATGTCGAGCTCGTGCGCCGGATGATGCTCGAGTGCGCGGCCGATACGCGCCGCGAGTCGCCGCGCTCGCTGCTCGGGCTCGACTTCACGGCCCGGCTCCCGAAGGTCCGTATCCCCACGCTCGTGATCGGCGGCAGCGCGGACGTGATCACACCTCCGGCCGAAGCGCGGCGGTTAGCGTCGCTGATCCCCGGTGCGCGTCTGGAGATCGTCACCGGTGGTGGGCACATGCTCATGCTCGAGCGCACCGAGCTGGTCGACCAGCTCATCACCGAGTTTGCGCGTGAGGTCGGCGCGGTCGCCGCGGCGAAGCCGTCTGCCGCGCACGGTTGAGCCGTTGATCGAGGGGCTCAGAGTCGGGCACTGGACCGGCGACGCGACCGGCGTGACGGTGATCGTCACACCGGCGGGCACGATCGGCTCGGGCGAGGTACGCGGCGGCGCGCCCGCGACCCGCGAGTTCGCACTGCTCGACCCGACGCGCACGGTTGCGCGCGTCGACGCCGTTGTTCTCACCGGTGGCTCCGCGTTCGGCTTGGCTGCGGCCGACGGCGTGATGCGGTTTCTCGCCGAGCGGGGGCAGGGTTACGCGACGGCCGGCGGCGTGGTTCCGATCGTGCCCGCGGCGGCGATCTTCGACCTCGTCGAGTCTGGTGGCGCGGTTCCCGGGCCCGACGAGGGCTACGCGGCCGCCGTCGCGGCGCTGGCCGCGGCACCATTGGAGCGAGGACGCGTCGGGGCGGCACGCAGCGCGACGGTCGGCAAGTGGCGCGGGCGGGAGCACGCGACGGCCGGCGGGTTCGGTGTCGCGGAGATCGAAGTCGACGACGTGAACGGGGTCGCTCACGTCGTCGCGTTCGCGGTCGTGAACGCGGTCGGCGATGTCGTCGGTCCCGACGGCACCGTGCTCGCGGGCACGCGTGCACCCGGCACCGGCGAGGCGTTCCCATCGGGTGTCTTCGGCGACGACGAACGCGCCAACACCACGCTGATCGTCGTCGCCACCGACGCGAAGCTCGACAAGGTCGGGTGCCTGCTGGTTGCGCAGAGTGCCCACGACGGCCTCGCTCGCGCGATCCGACCGGCGCACACCCGCTTCGACGGTGATCTCGCCATCGCGCTCGCGACCGGCACGAGGGATGCCCGTGTGACCGCCGCCGGGATGACCGAGACCGCCGCCGGGATGACCGAGACCGCCGCCGGGATGACCGAGACCGCCGCCGGGATGACCGAGACCGGCGCGAGCACCGAGGATCCCTTGCTCGACCGGATCCGTATCGCCGCCGCCGACGCCACCGAGACCGCGATCCGCGACGCCGTCGTTGCCGGTCGCCGGTCGCCCTTCTAACGTCGCCCTCCTACCATCGCTCGCCGCACGGGGGAGGATCGTGACCGTAGAGCCGCACTCCTCACATCCGGCGTTCACGGCCGGCCACACCCTCACGGCGGTGGCCACTGCTGCGAGTGGGTGCACGTTGTGCCCGCTCGCGGCGACGCGGACACAGGTGGTCTTCGGTGTCGGGTCACCGACGGCGCAGCTGATGTTCATCGGTGAAGGCCCGGGCCAGCAGGAGGACCTCCAGGGCGAGCCGTTCGTCGGCCGCGCGGGGAAGCTGCTCACGCAGCTGATCGAAGGCATCGGCCTCACTCGCGCCGACGTCTACATCGCCAACGTGGTGAAGTGCCGCCCGCCCGGGAACCGCGATCCGCTGCCGGGAGAGATCGAAGCGTGCAGCCCGTGGCTCGATCGCCAGCTCGAGCTGATCGTGCCCGCGGTCGTGATGACGCTCGGCAACTTCGCGACCAAGTTGCTGCTCGACACGAAACTCGGCATCACGCGCCTGCGCGGCGAGGAGTTTCCGTTCGAGCGGGCCGGCGTGAAGGCGGTGGTGGTGCCGACGCTGCATCCGTCGGCGGTGCTGCGCGGCGGAGGCAAGCCGCTGGCGGAGACGCGCGCCGATTTCGTCAGGGTGAAGCGACTGCTCGACGGCTCGGCGACCGTGGGCCGCGGGTGATCGTCCGGACCGCGTCGGCCGGCGCGACGCGAGCCGTCGGCGCCGCGATCGCGTCGTGCCTCGTTCCCGGCGACGTCGTCGTGCTGAGCGGTGATCTCGGAAGTGGGAAGACGACGCTGGCGCAGGGCATCGCCGCGGCCCTCGGCGTCACCGGGCCTGTCGTCAGCCCCACCTTCGCGATCGTGCGGGAGTACGAAGGCCGCGTTCCGGTCGCGCACGTCGACGTGTACCGCCTCGACCGCGTGCAGGAATTGCACGATCTCGGCCTCGAAGAGATCTTCGACGGCACGCGCGTCGTGCTCGTCGAATGGGGCGATCTCGTCTCGCCGGTGCTACCCGGTGATCGGGTTGTCGTGCGCCTGCACCCGGGAGACGACGCCGACGAGGACGACGCGCGCGTGATCGACGTGACGGCCGAAGGCTCGGCCCGGAGCGCGTCGTTGGAGGCGCAGATCGCGAGCGCGCTCGGCGGTATCGACGCGATCAACGCAACCGACGTCCCCGGAGCGCGCTGACGTGCTCCTCCTGGCCATCGACACGTCGACGCGTCGCGTCGGGGTCGCGTTCGGCTCACAGCTCGGCGTGGTCGCGTCGATGGAGCTCGGCGGCGCGGCTTCCGACGGCCCCCCGAAGCATGCAGAGCAGCTCGTGCCGGCCATCGAGCACCTCGTGCGCACCGCAGAGCTTCCTCTGCGCCAGCTCTCCGGCATTGCGGTTGCGATCGGGCCGGGGATGTTCACCGGTCTGCGCGTCGGAGTCACCACCGCGAAGGTGATGGCCCAGGCGCTCCGCATCCCCGTGATCCCGGTTCCGAGCCTCGACCTCGTCGCGTACCCGCTGCGCCACGCGACGGGCCGCGTGGTGATCCCGGCCCTCGACGCGCGGCGCAACGAGCTCTACTACGCGCGGTACCGGCCGGTACCGGGCGGGTTGCAGCGGGACTCGGAGTACGAGCTGGCGACGCCGCGCGACCTGCTCGTGGAGATCGACGCGGCCGGTGAGAACGTCGTGGTGGCTGGCGACGGCGCCCTGCGGTTCCGCGAGGATTTCGAGCTCAACGAGCTGTGTGAGGTCGCGGGTCCCGGGTTCGCGGCTCCCAGCCTGGCGGCCCTCGTCGATCTCGGGGCGAGCCGGTTCGAGCGCGAAGATTTCGCGTCGGCTGCCGACGTGGTACCGATGTACCTGCGGCGCAGCGACGCCGAGATCGCGCACGACCGGAGGCCTGCGTAGTGGCGCTACCGCATCCGCTCCCCGAAGAGCTCGACGTTCACGTGGTCGGCATGCGCCGTCGTCACCTGCGCGGCGTGCTCCGGATCGAGGGCCAGGTCGCGCCGCGACCGTGGACGTCGTCGCTGTTCCTCAGTGAGCTCGCGCTGCGGTCGAGCCGCGCGTACTTCGTGGCGCGCGTCGGTCGCGACGTCGTCGGCTACGGCGGGCTGATGATGACCCTCGACGACGGGCACATCACCACGCTTGCGGTCGACCCGCGCTGGCATCGGCACAAGATCGGCACCCGGCTGTTGCTCGCGCTCGCTCGCGAGGCGATCGCGCGCGGCGCGACCGGCCTCACCCTCGAGGTGCGGCTGTCGAACCTCGGGGCGCAGGCGCTCTACCGGCGGTTCGGTTTCGAAGCGGTCGGTGTCCGCACCGGCTACTACGTGGAGACGAAGGAAGACGCGCTGATCATGTGGGCGCACGAGGCCGACAAGCCCGAGTACCCGCGGTTGCTCGACGCCCTCGAACGCAAGGTGCCGGGCTCGACCACCGTCGAGCGACCGCGTTCCTGGTGACCGATTCGATGGTGACCGATTCGATGGTGACCGATTCGATGGTGACCGATTCGAAGGTCACCGGCTCTTGGTGAGCGTGCTCGGTATCGAGACGTCGTGTGACGAGACCGCGGCAGCGGTCGTCCGCGACGGCCGCACCGTGGTCTCCTCCGCGGTCGCGACGCAGTTCGAGCGGCACGCGCCCTACGGCGGAGTCGTTCCCGAGATCGCAAGCCGCGCGCACGTCGAGCTCGTCAACTCGGTGATCGAGCGCGCGCTCATCGAAGCCGGTACCGACCTCAGCGAGATCGACGCGATCGCGGCGTGTCACGGGCCCGGGCTCGCGGGCGCGCTGCTCGTCGGTGTCAGCGCGGCGAAGGCGCTCGCGCTCGTGACCGGGCGGCCCTACGTCGGCGTGAATCACCATGAAGGTCACATGTACGCGGCGCTGCTCGACGACCCAACGCTCGAGCCGCCGTTCGTGACCCTCGTCGCGTCGGGCGGCCACACGCTGCTCGTCGCGATGCGCGACCACGGCCGCTACGAGACGCTCGGGCAAACGGTCGACGACGCCGCGGGGGAGGCGTTCGACAAGGTCGCGCGGTTCCTCGGCCTCGGCTACCCGGGCGGGCCCGCCATCGACGCGCTGGCGGCGCGCGGCGATCCCGAGGCCATCGCCTTCCCGCGCCCGATGCTCGACGACGGCTCCGACTTCTCGTTCTCGGGCCTCAAGACCGCGGTCGTCACGTACTGCCGGCGCCACCCCGAGCTCGACGTCGCCGACGTGGCCGCGTCGTTCCAGGCCGCGGTGGTCGACGTGCTCGTGATCAAGCTTGTGCGGGCCGCGCGCCGCGCTCAGGTCGACACGATCGTGATCGGCGGTGGTGTCGCCGCCAACTCCGGCCTGCGGGCCCGGGTCGTGGTGGAGGCCGAGCGGGCCGGGCTGCGGTCGGTCGTGCCGAGCATGGCCCTGTGCACCGACAACGCCGCGATGATCGCCGCGTGCGCCTTCTACCGGTTGGCGGCCGACGGCCCGACAACCCTCGACTCCGGCATCCGCCCCGGACTGCGTCTGTAATTCCGGTCGCGCTCGCCGCGTTGCACTGGAGCCTCGGCTCATAGCCTTCACCTTCGCTCGCCGCTCCTGACGCCTCAGCCGGCACGTCGGTTCCTGCGGGAGCGCGCGCGGCACGTTCTCGCCCGGTCGCGTCACAATGTCCGGCCATGCCGCTCGTTGTGCTGGTTCCGCTGCTCATCGTCTTTGCCGTGCTCTTCGGCGCAACGCTGCGGGCCCGGAGCCGGGGCTACAACTTCGGCAGCACGGTCGTCGTCCGCTGTCGGGCGGGCCACCTCTTCACGACGATCTGGGTGCCGTTCGTGTCGGTGAAGGCCGTTCGCCTCGGGCACCTCCGGTGGCAGCGCTGCCCCGTCGCCAAGCACTGGACCATCGTCGCTCCGGTCAGGGACTCCGACCTGACCGAGGAGGAACGGCGCACCGCCGCCCGGTACCGCGACGCCGCCTTGCCCTGAGCCGCTTTAGCACTCTCGGCCGGTGAGTGCTAACCTCGATTTCGGCCTCAGCCAGGCCAAACGGTCGCAGAATCCGACCGTTCAGGTCTCAAGAGAACCTGATCTCGTACACCCGCAATCACGCCCGTCGTAGGAGGCGCACCCGATGAAGTTGCAGCCGCTGGAGGACCGCATCGTCGTCCGCACGGCAGAAGCCGAAGAGAAGACGTCGAGCGGCCTGGTCATCCCCGACACCGCCAAGGAGAAGCCCCAGCAGGGCGAGGTCCTGGCTGTCGGTCCGGGTCGCCGCTCCGAGCAGACCGGCGAGATCATCCCGATGGACATCGGCACCGGTGACACCGTCGTCTACTCGAAGTACGGCGGCACCGAGATCACGCTCGACGGTGAGGACTACCTCATCCTCAACGCGCGTGACGTGCTCGCCAAGGTCGGTTCGGGCAAGGGCAAGAAATAACCCGATCCATCACGCGTTCCGAAGGGCGGTGCTCCGGCGCCGCCCTTCTTCGCGTCCGCGCCCGCCCCAGGGGCGGGGAATGCGGTGGGGCCTCAGGAAGCGGGTTCGTTCGCGACGACCTGCTTGGCCCACGAGTAGTCGGCCTTGCCGTTGGGGCCGCGCTGCACGGAGTCGACGAACACCACGCGGCGGGGCCGCTTGTAGCGAGCGAGGTCTTCGAGCGCGGCACCGATGGCGTCGGCGTCGGCGTGCTCGCCTTCGCGCAGCCCCACCACCGCGACCACGGCTTCGCCGAACCGCTCGTCGGGCACGCCGATCACCAGTGCGTCGGCGACCGCGGGGTGGCGCTTCACCGCTTCCTCGACCTCTTCGGGGAACACCTTCTCGCCGCCCGAGTTGATGCACGCCGAGCCGCGGCCGAGCAGGGTGATCACGCCGGCGGCGTCGACGGTCGCGAAGTCGCCGGGCACCGACCAGCGCCGGCCCGCGAAGGTGCGGAACGTCGACGCGCTCTTCGCTTCGTCCTTGTAGTAGCCGGCCGGGATGTAACCGCCGACGGCCAGCACACCGACCTCGTCGGAGCCGGGTGTGACCTCCCGCCCGTCGTCGGTGAACACCTTGGCGTTCTCGCCGATCGTGAAGTGCGCCGTCGCGGCGGCCGTCCCGGGGCCACTCATCGAGTTCGCCATGCCGACGGCTTCGCTCGACCCGAGCGAGTCGAGCAGGAACATGTTCCCCTTCGCGACGAGCTGCGCCTTCACCTCCGCGCTCCACATCACGCCCGACGAGACGATGAGCCCGAGCGACGAGATGTCGTAGGGGTGCCCTTCGGCCTCGGCTTCGTCGAGCGCGCGCAACATCGGCTTCGCGAAGGCGTCGCCGACGATCGCCATCTGCGTGACCCGGCGCCGCTGCACCACGCGCCACAGCTCGTGTGCGTCGAGGGTGCGTGACTCGAGCGTGACGATCGAGCCGCCGAGGCTCAGCGCCTGCAACGACGTGAACGCGCCGGTGCCGTGCATGAGCGGCGATGCGGGCAGGTGCACGGTGATGCGACCAGAGTCGACGACGCGCTGCGCGATGGCGCCAGCGTCTTCGGAGCGCTCGAGCATCGCCTCACCGAACAGCGGGTAGATCGCGCCGCCGAGGACGCCGACGAGATCCTCGTTGCGCCACATCACGCCCTTGGGCATGCCGGTCGTGCCGCCGGTGTACAGGAAGTAGTAGTCGTCGCCGCTGCGCTCGATGCGCTCCATCGGCTCGTGGGCGGCAAGCATCGCTTCGTACTCGACGGCGCCTTCGATGAGCGGCGCGCCGTCGTCGACCTGGATGAGCAGCTTCAACTTCGGTGCCCGGCCCACGATCTTGGCGACCTGCGGGCTCAGGCTGCCGTGGAAGAGGAGTGCTTCGGCGTCGGAGTTGTCGAGGAGATAGACGAGCTCCTCCTCGAGGTAGCGGTAGTTCACGTTCACCGGCACCGAACGATGCTTGAACGTCCCGAGCAGGGCTTCGACGTACTCGTTGGAGTTGTAGAGGTACGACGCCACCTTCGAGCCGGTTCTGAGCCCGGCCGCCCGCAGTGCCGCGGCGAAGCGGGCCGCGCGGTCGTCGAGTTGGCGCCACGTGACGATCCGCTCGCCCTGGATGAGCGCGGTCTGGTCGGGCAGCGCGTCGCCGACCGACTCGAAGATCGTTGCGAAGTTCCAGTTCATGGGGGCGCAGTATCGCGGACCGTTAGATTCGCCGCGATGCAGGCACCGGAGGAGCAGCCACCGCAGGGTTCGCCCCGCGGCGGCGCGCAACGCATCCCTCGGCCCGCCGACTGGCAGCGCAGCGACCCGACCCCGTGGGCCCGCGCGGGCGAGATCGCCCGCGGACTCTCGATCGCCGAGGTCCGGCTGCGCCTCGTCGGCCTCCCGTCGCCGTGCCTCGTGCCCGACCTCCCGTCCGATTTTCCCATCGAACGGCGGGAGTCGGCGGTGCTCGTGCCGCTCTTCGAAGAGGACGGTGAGGCCCGGCTCATCCTCACGAAGCGGCCCGAGACGATGCCCACCCATCAGGGCGAGATCGCCTTCCCCGGCGGCAAGCTCGAACCGAACGTCGACGCCGACCTGCGCGCGACCGCGCTGCGCGAGGCGAAGGAGGAGATCGGGCTCGAGCCCGAGGCGGTCGAAATCGTCGCGGAGCTCGACGGCATCGGCACCGTCGGCTCGCGGTTCGTGATCGCGCCGTTCGTCGGGATCCTCGGCGGCCGTCCGGTGCTGCGACCCGACACGCACGAGGTGGTGCGCGTGTTCGACGTCGCGCTCTCGGAGCTGCTGGCGCCAGGAGTCCATCATGCCGAGCGCTGGCAGACACCGAATGCGCTCATCGAGGTGCACTTCTTCGACCTCGCCGACGAGACCGTTTGGGGCGCAACTGCCCGGATTCTCTACGGTTTTCTGTCCTACCTGGTCGCCGATGGATGAGTCGGGACCGCGTGAGCGATAACCTGTGCAGTTCCAGCGGACACGGACCAGCGGAGGGTACGTGGAAGTAGAGATCGGCATCGGCAAGTCAGGCCGACGGGCCTACGGTTTCGACGACATCGCGATCGTCCCCAGCCGCCGAACGCGCGATCCGGAAGATGTCGACATCTCCTGGGATCTCGACGCGTTCCAACTCGAGCTGCCGATGATGGCCGCCGCGATGGACGGCGTCGTCTCGCCCGCCATCGCGGTCGAGGTGGGACGGCTCGGCGGTCTCGCCTGTCTCAACCTCGAAGGTCTCTGGACGCGCTACGAGGATCCCGAGCCGATCTTCGAGGAGATCGCGACGCTCGCGCCCGAGAAGGCGACGCGGCGCATGCAGGAGCTCTACATGGAGCCGCTCAAGCCCGAGCTCATCGGGCGGCGCATCCGTGAGATCAAGGAAGGCGGCGTCACCGCGTGCGCGTCGCTCACCCCGCAGCGGGTCGAGCAGTACGCGTCGCTCGTGCTCGAGGCCGAGCTCGATGTGCTCGTCATTCAGGGCACCGTCGTCTCCGCCGAGCACGTCTCGAAGGACCCGGCGCGTCAACCGCTCAATCTGAAGCGCTTCATCCGTGAGTTCGAGCTGCCGGTCATCGTCGGCGGTTGCGCCTCGTACAGCACGGCGCTGCACCTCATGCGCACGGGTGCCGTGGGTGTTCTCGTCGGCGTCGGACCGGGCCACGCGTGCACGACACGCGGGGTGCTCGGCATCGGTGTGCCGCAGGCGACGGCGATTGCCGACGCCGCGGGCGCCCGCATCCGTCACCTCGACGAGACGGGCGTGTACGTGCACGTCATCGCCGACGGCGGTATGCGCACCGGCGGCGACATCGCGAAGGCGATCGCGTGCGGTGCCGACGCGGTGATGATCGGCTCGCCCCTCGCGGGCGCGTACGAGTCGCCGGGTCGCGGGTACCACTGGGGCATGGCCACGTTCCATCCCACGCTGCCGCGTGGCGCACGCGTCCATGCCGGCCGGAAGGCCACGCTCGCCGAGATCCTCGTCGGTCCTGCGCACGAGAACGACGGCAGCCTCAACCTCTTCGGCGCACTGCGCACGTCGATGGCGACCACCGGGTACGAGACGGTCAAGGAGTTCCAGAAGGCCGAGGTCATGGTCGCGCCCGGGCTGCAGACCGAGGGCAAGTCGCTCCAGCGCGCGCAGGGCGTCGGCATGGGGAACGCCTAACCGCTTTGAACGACGTTGGTCCGGTCCTCGTTGTCGATTTTGGTGCCCAGTACGCACAGCTGATCGCACGGCGGGTGCGCGACGCGCACGTGTACTCGGAGATCGTGCCGCGGTCGATGCCGATCGCGGAGATGCTGGCGCGCAAGCCCGCGGCGATCATCCTCTCGGGTGGTCCGGCGTCGGTGCATGTGGAGGGCGCGCCGACGATCGACGCCGCGATCTACGACAGCGGCGTGCCGGTGCTCGGCATCTGCTACGGCGCGCAGCTGATCGCGTTGCAGCTCGGCGGCGAGGTCGCGAAGACCGGGCGGGGCGAGTACGGCCGCACCGACTTGCGCGTCGAATCTCCGACCGGCCTGTTCCACGAGCAGCCGCTCGAGCAGGTCGTGTGGATGAGCCACTTCGACACGCTCACGTCGGCGCCTTCCGGGTTCGCGGTCCTGGCGGCAACCGACGCGACTCCGGTCGCGGCCTTCGGCGACGTCGACCGCGCGATCTACGGCGTGCAGTTCCACCCCGAGGTCGCGCACACCGAATACGGCCAGGACATCCTCAAGGACTTCCTCTACGACGTCGCCGGATGCCCGCCAACCTGGACCAACGTGTCGATCATCGAGCAGGCCGTCGCCGAGATCCAGGCGCAGGTCGGCAAGGAGCGCGTGATCTGCGGGCTCTCGGGCGGTGTCGACTCCGCGGTCGCAGCCGCGCTCGTGCACAAGGCGATCGGCGACCAGCTCACCTGCGTGTTCGTCGACACCGGGCTGATGCGTCATGCCGAGGCGGAGCAGGTCGAGGAGACGTTCCGCAACCAGTTCGCGATCGACCTCGTGCATGTGAAGGCGGCCGACCGCTTCCTCGGCGCGCTCGACGACGTGATCGAGCCCGAGCGCAAGCGCAAGATCATCGGCGAGATGTTCATCCGGGTGTTCGAGGAAGCCGCGCGTGATCTCGCCGAAGATGTCGGTGCGCCGGCACGGTTCCTCGTGCAGGGAACGCTGTATCCCGACATCGTCGAGTCGGGCGGTGGCGACAACGCCAACATCAAGTCGCACCACAACGTCGGCGGCCTCCCCGACGACATGGACTTCGATCTCGTCGAACCGCTGCGCCATCTCTTCAAGGACGAAGTGCGCGCGGTCGGCGAGGAGCTGGGCCTGCCCGAAGAGATCGTCTGGCGCCAGCCGTTCCCGGGGCCCGGCCTCGCGGTGCGCATCATCGGCACGATCACGCCCGAGCGCATCGACATCCTGCAGCGCGCCGACGCGGTCGTCGTCGAGGAGATCAAGCGCGCCGGTCTCTACCGTGAGATCTGGCAGAGCTTCGCGGTACTGCCCGCGGTGCGAACCGTCGGCGTGATGGGCGACGACCGCACCTACGCGTACCCGATCATCATTCGCGCGGTCACCTCCGACGACGCCATGACCGCCGACTGGGCGCGCCTCCCCTACGAGGTGCTCGAGCGCATCGCGTCGCGTGTCATCAACGAGGTTCCGGGAGTGAACCGGGTCGCGTACGACATCACGTCGAAGCCGCCCGGAACGATCGAGTGGGAATGAGCAGCCGCAACGGGCGTAATCAGTGCAGCTCCGTACGGTGAACCGCACGCGGATGCGACCATGAGGGGAATGAGCAGCCGCAACGGGCGTAATCAGTGCAGCTCCGTACGGTGAACCGCACGCGGA